>NZ_CP015922.1:631110-946665 GCF_001659725.1 Polynucleobacter wuianus
TTCACCAACGTACACAGTAGTCCTGCAAACTTTCTATCTCTCAATCCGCATTTCGTAAAGAGTGCCTTGGCAAGATACCCCTCAAAAGAGTTCATTAAGCTCGTAACGGCTCACGGTATTAATTACCATGAGAAGCATCAGGGGCAACTGTTTTGCGATGACTCTGCAAAGCAGATTATCGAGATGCTGTTTTCTGAGTGCGCTAAAGGTAAGGTAACGATTCGTAATCCTGTTTCTGTTCAAGCCATTGCACACGAAGGTGAGCATTGGCTTCTTCATACTAGCGAAGGAGCTGAGAAGACGAAGACGGTAGTGATGGCGACGGGTGGCTTACCCGTTCCTGCAATTGGTGCTACTGCTTATTCTTTAGATATTGCAAAGCAGTTTGGGCTTGAAGTGGTAGAGCCTCGCCCAGCCTTGGTACCACTCTCATTTACGGCGGAGACTTTCGGCAATCTTAATGAGCTCGCAGGCTTGAGTGTGCCAGTTCGCATTGCTTCGGGGTCTAAAGGGCATCGCTATGGTGCATGCCGCTTTAATGAGGATTTATTGCTTACCCATAAAGGATTGTCTGGACCAGCAGTGCTGCAAGCTAGTAGCTATTGGGTTGAGGGCGAGCCAATCCATATCGATTGGCTGGGTGCAATTGAGCGACCCGGGGGCTTTAATTGTGATGAATTATTTAATAATGAAGAGAACCATCTCAAGCTGACAGAAACTATTCTGGCTTCTGTATTGCCGCAACGTCTAGCAAAGGCGTTTGCAGAACAACGTAATCTCATGGGACGTAAGTGGGCGGAGGTATCTAAAAAAGATCGTCAAGCCCTTAAAGAGCTCATCACCAATTGGAGTGTTAAGCCTGCCGGCACTTTAGGTTGGAAAAAGGCAGAAGTGATGTTGGGCGGTGTAGATACCAAAGAGTTAGATGGTCAAACCATGATGTCACGCAAGCTTCCTGGTTTGTATTTCATTGGAGAGTGTGTCGATGTTACTGGGCATTTAGGTGGTCACAATTTCCAGTGGGCCTGGGCTAGCGGCTACGCTTGCGCTCAAGCCCTATAGTTCGACTACTCAGTAAGCTCAATCCTTTTGCTTGCGCTTTCTCTTCTCGCGCGCACGAATATTGAGTAACTCAACAGCAAGTGAGAATGCCATTGCAACATAGACATAGCCCTTAGGGATGTGCACACCCATGCCCTCTGCAATCAGTACCACACCAACAACGGTTAAGAAGGATAGGGCGAGTACTTTGATCGAGGGGTGGCTTTGAACAAAGTCCCCAATGGGTTTGGCGGCGATGAGCATGATGAGTATGGAAGCAATTACAGCCGCAATCATGACGCTAATTTGATCTACCATGCCTACCGCTGTAATCACGCTATCAAGCGAGAAGATGATATCGAGCAGGCCAATCTGTATTACTGAGCCAATAAATAAGGTGGACATAGACTTTTTAACTGCGCCGATGTTCTCAGTTTCGCTATTCTCACCATGTTCACCAACTTCGACCTCAACATAAATTTCCTTGGAGGCCTTCCAGATCAAAAAGAATCCACCTAATAGTAAGATGAGATCGCGTCCACTAATGGCGTGCTCTGTAAGAGTAAAGAGTGGGGTTGTCAAGCCCATGACCCATGACAGGCTCAGTAGCAATAAGATACGAGTGATTAAAGCAAAAAATAGACCAAAACGACGAACTTGTTCACGAATTTCTGCGGGTAATCGATTCGCGATGACGCTAATGAAAATGATGTTATCTATGCCAAGAACAATTTCGAGCGCAGAGAGTGTAAAAAATGCAATCCAAGCGTTGGGGTCGCTAATTAATTGCAGGGTACTTTCGATCATTGGCTATTTCGCTAAAGTGGCTTTAAGGTAAAGTGTATCTAACTCAAAAAAACGTGCCCATTTATGTCTAAGCCCATACTGATTATCAGGATATTGTTGCTAAGTATTACGCTAGGAGTGTCTTCTGGCTGGGCAATGGCGTCTTACCCGGATAAACCTATCAAAATCATTATTGGTTTCCCGGCGGGTGGTCCGCTTGATGCCCACATTCGTCTGCTGAGCGATAAGTTGCAATCGGTATTGGGTCAGCCAGTGATTGTCGATTACAAAGTAGGCGCAGGTGGCGCAGTTGGTGCGCAGTATGTGATGCAATCTCCAGCTGATGGATATACGGTACTACTCGCTAATACTGGCACGATGGTCATTAATCCGGCGATTTATACAAAATCACCTTACGATACGCTCAAAGATTTTCAACCCATCGCCAGGACGGCGCAGCAACCACTTGCATTGATCGTGAATAAAGATGTTGCTGCCAATACCTTGAAAGAATTTGTAGCTTACGCAAAAGCGAATCCCGGAAAGCTCAACTATGGTTCTGCTGGGAATGGCGGCATTTCACATCTAGTTCCAGAAATGCTCAAAAGCGAAACTGGTATTTTTATGGTGCATATCCCTTTTAAAGGAAGTGCTCCAGCCTTTACTGACTTAATAGCGGGGCATGTGCAATTTATGGCGGAGTCTGTGCCTCAGGCTGCTAACTATGCTAAGCAAGGCAAAGTTAAAGCGCTGGCAGTAACCAGCGCCAAACGTAATCCTGCCTTGCCGAATACGCCTACTGTATTGGAGACGGGGGTCGCCAATTTAGAAGTGGTCGGATTTTATGGAATTCTTGCGCCCAAGGGAACTCCACCAGAGGTCACCAATAAACTGAGTCAAGCATTTAAAGAAACTTTAGAGTCGCCAGATATTCAGAAAAAAATGATTGACCAAGGTGCCGACCCTGCCTATCTCAATGCTGATCAATTTTCTAAATACCTTGCCGCTGAAATGCCACGCTGGGCTAAAGCAGTTAAGCAGGCTGGTGCGAAGCTCGACTAAGATCAGTTAGCTTGATTCCTCATCCAGTCTGCAGTATTAAAGAAGGATTCTTCTAGTTGTTTAGCAACATTACCCTCGATGCCGCATTCCTCCATTGCACGATACATGCATGCTAACCATTGGTTACGCTCCTGGAGACCAATCTTAAAAGGTAGGTGACGAGCCCTAAGCATAGGGTGTCCATACTTAGGCGAATAAACGTCAGGCCCACCCATCCAGCCCGTAAGAAAGAACTTCAGCTTTTCACGAGAGCTTGCAGAATCTTGGGGGTGCATCGCACGCAGTTCTGCAAAATGGGGTTCTAGCGCCATGAGGTCGTAGAAGCGATCCACCAATTCATCGATCTTATCGACTCCCCCAATGGCCTCGTAAATGTTCTGTCTTTCTGTCATATTGTCATTTTAATGCCTTAAATTAATAGGAATATTGGTAGAAATTGGCAGTCGGCCAATTTCGGTATAGAGTGGAAGTAAGAGATTTGATAACCCCCTTTTAAAGGAGCTTAAAAATGGACGCAAAAGATTTGCAAAAGTGGCAACGTGAAAAAGCGAAAGAGCTTTTCGACTACTCGCATACCTTACTAGAAGCTGCGAAGAAGTTAAGTGATCATCATATGGCTGAGATTGAGTGGGGGATGAAAAATGCATTGGATAGCGCAAAATCTGCCGCTAAAAATGATTTATCCAAGTTAAAAGATTTGCAGGAAGAAGCCACAAAAGAAGCTGCTAAGCGTGCTGCTGCTTATCAAAAGAAAGTGAAAGCTGTTTTAAAGGATCTCAGTGAGGGTGCTGCCGATGAAACTGAGAAGCATCTTGAAAAGGTTCGTAGTTCTTTGGTCTCTTGGCTAGAGGATGCGGAAAATAAAATGCCTGCCCACGCTGACAAGTTATCAAAAGTAGTTCATGAGATGTCGACAACTGGTCAGAACATGTTTAAAGAAGGCCGTCGTATAGTGAATCAAGTGGCTGAAGCTGCCGAGAAGAACATTGACGAAATGGTTAAGAAATCATCAGGATCAAAAAAGAAAACAGATTAATTAATCAATTGACTTTTGGTAAAGCCGCCTTGCATTCATGAGGCGGTTTTTTATTGCCAGCCTTGCAACCAAAGCTCACTATTAGTGAGATCACGCCAGGCTATTTGGGTGGTCTTCTTGCTGTAAACGGCCTCAATCTCCACAAACTCTATCTTTTCATTTGGTGGCTCAGGAAGAATCACCTTGCTAACTAAAAAATGTTTCTGCTTGGCAATAGGCTGCACCGCAGTCCATTTAGTGAGCAGAAGTTTCTTAGGGCTGAGTTTATTCATGATGATGCAAGCTATTTATAGGGCTGTGCACTGATACTCTTGCCCATCTTTCACAAGTCCACCAGAAGAGGGGGTAAACACTACGCTTGATTTTTCGGTTTGCGCAGGACATTTTTGATCAAAATAACTCTGATTGCCTAGGCTGCCACAAAAATCCAGTTTATTTTCTTGAAATTCCATTTGCGCCTTGCGCAGAACCATGGGGATTTTTATCTGGGCTACAGAACTGCAGTTCCAGGTAGTGTAGCTATCGCGTTCACAAGCTAGTAAGCCTATGAAGATAGCCGTATAAGTCACTAGGCGAGTGATAGAAATATCTCTTAGGGGCTGCATGCGCTAAGCATAGCGAAGTTTTCAATATTATGCCTAAGTTATAGATTTGGTATTAATATTTACGGCTATAAGACCTAAAACAGATTCAATTAGTTAATTCAAAGGAGACGCTGTGGATACAAATCGTAGAGATGCACTCAAGTTAGGGGCTTCTGCTGCTCTAAGCGGCATGATGATTTCAAATGCAATGGCTGCACCAGATGGACAGCCTCCAATCGTGGTTGAGCCATTGACTGGCAAGGCAGGCTTACGAGTTGCTAACTATTTACCAAAGATGGGCGCTACTTCCCGTTTGGGTTTGGTAACGAACGATGGTTTAGTGGTCGACATTCCTGCTGAGGCTGCGCGCCAAAAGATGCAACTCTCATTTGATCCAACATCGATGATTTCTCTAGCTGCTTCTGGTAATCGTGGACTAGTGGAGTTGGCAGCGATTTTCAAAAACCGTGGTTCAAACTTGCAAAACGTGAACCAGGTTGTGTTGCTATCACCTATCCCAAAACCCCAAAGTAATATTTATTGCGTAGGCTGGAACTATCTTGATCACTTTGAAGAAGGTCTAAAGCACCGTGCTGATAGCGCTGTAAAAGAATACCCAAAAGTTCCTGTGCTCTTTACTAAAGGCACACAGACTATGAATGGCCCATTCGATAACATCCCTTATGACGGCAGCTACTCCACCATGATTGACTGGGAGGCTGAGTTAGCTGTTGTGATTGGCAAGAAGGGAAAAAATATCTCTGAAGAGAACGCTATGGACTACGTCTTTGGTTACTCTGCTTACAACGACACTACGGCGCGTGATATTCAGCAGAAGCGTCACTCTGGCCAATGGTTCAAGGGTAAGAGCTTAGATGGACATGGTCCTATGGGCCCATGGGTTGTCACTGCAGGTGACGTCAATCTGGATGACACTCGTATTATCTGCCGTGTGAATGGTGTTGAGAAACAAAATGCAAGTTATAAGCAAATGTATTTCAAGATCCCAGTGATTATTTCTGAGCTTTCTCGCAGCCTGACTTTATTGCCAGGCGACATCATTGCTACTGGCACGCCATCAGGTGTTGGTGCTGGTAGAACGCCTCAGGAATTTATGAAGCCCGGTGATGTGATGGAAACTCAAATCACCGGTATCGGCATCATTCGCAACAAGATTGCCTAACTAGCAAACACAACAGAAACACAAAAGCAAGGACGAATTAAATTACAGAACCCAGAAGTGATGGGTTCCGTCCTTGCCAAGTTGCTCTACTAAACCAAACTCCCAATCTAAGTAGGCCTGCATTGCTGCAGGATCTACACTTGTTCCTTCGTATGGTCGCTTGTAGCGATCAAGCGGTGGAGAGGCTAAATGGGTTGGACCCTTTTCTAACTCCAAACCAGCTTTAGCCCATGCAGCATTTCCGCCCTCTAGAACCAAGACCTCTGCCTTGGTGAGCGCCTGTAATTCTTGTGCAACAAACTTACCCAATTCCGCTGGAGTGCTTGTCAGAACATAGCGATCTACTTTGGGGATTTTTTGAAGAGCGTCTGCTAATTGAGAGCGCAGGGCATACCAACTACCAGGAATATGCCCCTTCACATAATTAGCATGGGTGCTGAAATCAATCACCAGGGTGTTGCTATCGCTTTTGAGCCAGCTCGATAAAGTGTTTGCGTCAACTGTTTCAACTTGAGGAAGGTTTGGTAAGGGCGCCTGCCATGCACCTTTCTCGCTGAGATCAGATGATTTGACGTCATCGAGAACGAAGACATCCCATGCCATTTGCGCCAACCACGAAGCAGGCATATTAGCTCGCACACCGCCACCACTGGGATCAACTAAGACCATGCGGGCGCCGCGCACTGGGGCCACCATTTCAGTTTCTTGAACCAGTTGGCCACCTGGTACAGAACGAAAGCCTGGAAGATGTTTTGCTTCATATTCTTCTGGAGTGCGAGTATCAAAGAAGTAAGTGGTGCGCTCACTTTGCGACTTCCATTTCTCGACATCCACTAAGCTTGCCCGCTTCACACCGGCGCGATCAGCAACGCTGCGTGCCCTCAGTGCTGCCTCGCTTGTGGTGTTTTCACTAACCTCTTTAAATTTGCGAGTCTGACCTCTGTCCAGTTCTTGTCCAGCAAGAGTCCAGCCAATCGTACCGTTACGCAGAGCATTAACCTCGTTTGGAATACCGGCGTTAATTAAGGATTGCGTACCGATGATGCTTCGAGTTCTGCCGGCACAATTGACAATCACCTTAGTTTTAGGATTCGGGGCTAGTTCTGGTAAACGTAAGACCAATTCGGCGCCAGGCACGCTAATTCCTGTTGGAATGCTCATGGTGTTGTATTCATCAAAGCGACGCACGTCTACAACCACGACATCTTCTTTGTTGTCGATGAGTTGCTTCACCTCTTGAGCGGATAGAGAAGGGGTATGACGTTTAGATTCAACTAGCTCACCAAATGCTTTGCTGGGTACATTCACATCTTTAAATACTTCGCCGCCTGCAGCCTTCCAGGCTTTTACGCCGCCCTCAAAGATGGAAACATTAGTAAAGCCTAGGGCGACCAAACGTTGGGCTGCTAACTCTGCATATCCTTCGCCATCATCAAGCGTGACAATGGGAATATTTCTTTTCGGCAATTTTCCATATGCATCAATCTCAATCCGAGGGAGTGGTAGATTTGCGGCAAATAATGGATGCTCACGTGCATGAGGATCTTCTTCGCGCACATCTAGAAAAGCAATCTCCTCTTTATTCAAAAGTTTGTTGCGAACAAAGGAATGGTTTTTAGTCGAAATGCTCATGCTGTCTCTGTAATGGTTGTCGTTTTAATTAGTCTAATTTAGCGCCGGATTTTTTCACAACTTCATTCCAGCGCACAATTTCTTGATTGATGTAGTTGGCTAATTCGGGGCGTGTCATTTTTGGCACGGTAGCACCCATACCTGCCCAGCGCTCTTTGATATCTGGTGAAGCGAGAGCAATTTGAACTTCGGCACTCATCTTGTCAACAATCTCTTTAGGCGTTCCTTTGATGGCCCACAAGGCATACCAACTAGAGACAACAAAATTACTGATTCCTAACTCTTGGGCAGTAGGTACATTTGGAAAAGCGGCGCTACGTTGATTGCTGGCAACTGCTACTGCAACTAGCTGACCGCTCTTAATAAAAGGCGCTGCACCGGCTAGGGTATCAAACATCATATCCACTTGCCCTGCAACAACGTCTTGTAATGCAGGGCCAGTACCGCGATAGGGGATATGCGTAATAAATAATTTGTTTTGCATCTTAAACAGTTCACCAGTTAAATGTTGTGATGTGCCGTTGCCAGTAGATGCATAGTTGTACTTACCTGGATTTTTGCGTATTACTTCGATTATGGATTTCAAATCATTTTTTGGGAACTTGCTTGGGTTCACCACGATGACATGTGGAACGCTGCCGATAATGGCTATCGGTTCAAAGTCTTTGGTAATGTCATAAGGCAGGTTAGGGTACATACTCGGAGCAATGGAGTGATGGACGGCACCAAGAAGCCAGGTGTATCCATCGGGAGCCATTTTTGCTGCGACTGCAGCACCCAACGTACCGCCAGCCCCACCTCGGTTATCAACCACGATTGAATCATTTAGTTGGACGGAAAGTTGCTTTGCTAGAGGGCGACCAAAGGCGTCTACTGCCCCGCCTGGGGGGAAGGGGTTAATGAAGGTAATTGGCTTGTTTGGACTTGGCCAGGAGGTGTTTTGAGCCCCTACCACCATAGAAACAAGGGAAAGCAGACTCATACTCCCCAAAAGTAGGATTTTTTTGATCAATTTATAGGTCTCCAGGGTATTTTTGCTTTATTAAAGCATTTTGGGGCAATGATCGCTTCTAAGAGTTATCCCTGATAAAAAACCCTATTTCTTGTAGTTTTTATGGGGATATACTGATTTCGCTGTTGGTATGAATATTTATTTGAATAATGGGAGACAAGATGTCACAACACGATACATTGTTAGCCGCTTTTGAAACTTACAAAGCTGAAAACGAAAAGTTTATTGAAAAAGGCATTAAGGCGTCTGCAGCTCGCGCTCGCAAGGCCTTGCAAGAAATCGCTGGTGCTTGCAAAGAGCGTCGTAAAGAAATTACTGCTGCAAAAGAAGCAATGGAAGCTAAGAAGTAATTCTTTTCTGATAGATCAAAAGCCTAGTCTGATCGCTAGGCTTTTTTCTTTTTAGATTGCCACTCCAAAGAGGGTGAGATTCATCGCTTGATTACGAATAGCGACTAGCGATTGATATTCGGGGCTATGAGCCCAAGCACGTGCATCTTCTTTGCTCGGAAAATGCAGCTCCACAAATGCACTAAACGGTTTACAGGCTAATTCATTCCAAAACACTTCAGTGATTACGCCACGGTGCTCAATGCTGCCTTTATATTGGGCAACAGTTTGACCTACTTGACTGCGATATTGCTCAAAAGCTGCTGAATTGGTCAGCTCAATGAGGCCTATTACTTTAATTGCCATATATCCTCGCTCTAACACTCTATGTAAAGAGTGTATATCCACGCTATAGTTAAAGTATGAAGCAAGATCTATTTCTAAAGACCCTTAAGGAGTCCGGATATCCAGAGCCGGTAGAGGTACAGCAACCAGCCAATGGCCATCTCGATCAACACACCCACCCTTTTGTCGTGCAAGCGTTGGTATTAGAGGGGTATATTGAAATCATCATTGCAAATACGAGTCAGAAATATCAAGTGGGTGATGTTTTTCATTTGGGCTTTGAGCAATTACATTCTGAGCGTTATGGCCCGCAGGGCGTCAAATACTTAGCATCACGAAAACAGTTAAACGATTAACGAGGACTGATATGAATATTGGATTTATTGGCTTAGGAAATATGGGTTTGCCTATGGCGATCAATTTATTGAAAGCAGGGCATCACGTAACTGGATTTGATTTAGTGCAAAGTCAATTGGATGCGTTTGCTACTGCCGGCGGTAAGGTTGCCACCAGTGCTAATGCGACTGCAAGCAATGCTGATGTCGTTATCACGATGTTGCCAGCCTCAAGACACGTAGAAGATCTGTATTTGGGCGACTCTGGTTTATTAGCAAATATTAACCCCAAGACCTTACTGATTGACTGTTCCACAATTTCACCAAAGGTGGCGCAAGCAGTTGCTAGTGCGGCCAAAACCAAAGGATTGGTGATGGTCGATGCTCCTGTCTCTGGGGGAACTGCAGGCGCTCAAGCTGGCACTCTCACCTTTATGGTAGGTGGAGAGAATTCAGTAGTGGAATGTATTCGTCCAATACTGGAGAAGATGGGCAAGAATATTTTTCATGCGGGCGGAAGTGGGGCTGGGCAGACGGTAAAGGTTTGCAACAATATGTTGCTCGGCATTCAGATGCTGGGTACTTGCGAAGCATTACATTTAGGAATTGCAAATGGCCTGGATCCCAAAGTGTTGTCAGACATCATGTCTAAGAGTTCTGGACGTAATTGGGCATTGGAGCTGTATAACCCATGCCCAGGTGTGATGGAGAATGTACCTGCTTCTAAAGGTTATGCTGGCGGCTTCGGAGTAGATCTGATGCTCAAAGATATGGGTCTAGCAACAGAGAATGCGCAAGACCTCGCAGCGAGTGTGCCCCTAGGGCAGTTGGCGCAACAGTTGTATGAAGCTCATAGTAAAGCCGGCAATGGTCAGCTTGATTTCTCAAGCGTATTTAATCTCAAGAAATAATCAACTTAAGAAACTACAAGAGGCTTGACTTGGAGTTTGCTCATTTGGCCAATCACACGAGCACCTAAAAAGTGATGTTGATTAAAGATATCCAAGACTTCTTTCACGCTCTCAGGGCTACAAGAGACCAATAAGCCACCACTCGTTTGTGGGTCGGTTAATAAGGCACGTTGTGCTGGCGTGAAATCTGCTGGTATACCAACCTCATCACCATAGCTTTGCCAATTGCGATCAGATGCTCCGGTGATGATGCCTTCATCAGCGAGATTTTGTACATTGGAGAGCATGGGCACCTGGCTCCAGTCAATATGAGCAGTGCAATTTGAGCCACGAGCTAATTCCAGCATATGACCAGCCAAACCAAAGCCCGTGACATCAGTAAGTGCGTGTACTCCAGCGAGCTTAGCTAAGTCTGGACCTGCAGAATTGAGCTTGGTTGTATTAGAAATCATTTCGCGATAACCATCAGGGCCGAGCAGATCTTTTTTCAAGGCTGCCGACAAAATGCCGACACCTAGCGGCTTACCTAAGATTAATACGTCACCTGGTTTTGCGCTCGCATTACTTTTGACGCGCTTAGGATCAACAATACCAATCGCAACCAAGCCATAAATCGGCTCAACAGAATCAATCGTATGACCACCAGCAATTGGAATGCCAGCACTACGACAGGCTTCAGCGCCACCTTCTAGAATGCGTGCAATCGTTTTATTGGAAAGCACCTTGATAGGCATGCCAACTAAAGCGAGTGCAAATAATGGCGTACCACCCATGGCATAGATATCGCTAATCGCATTGGTTGCTGCAATCTTGCCAAAATCAAATGGGTCATCGACGATCGGCATGAAGAAATCTGTCGTTGCGACGATCGCTTGTGATTCATTGATTTGATAAACAGCAGCATCATCCGAAGTTTCAATGCCGATGAGCAATTCTTTGGGGAAGGGTAACTGCGGAACATTCTTGAGAATCTCAGAAAGCACGCCTGGCGCAATCTTGCAGCCACAGCCACCTCCATGAGACAGGGAGGTCAGTCGTGGTTCATTGGCTTCGAGATTGGTCGTTTGTGTGTTCATATTACAAGAGTATCAGATGGATACGTAGTTATTGCCGCAGCAGTGACTGAATTTTCCCAGTGACTTCATCGCTATCCGCGTTTTCAATAGCGCCAATCCAGACGCCTTCTACTTTGCCAGTCCTGCCGATGAGGAATGTAGTTGGAATACCACGGGCTTTCCAAGATTTATAGATTGTGCTGTTGCGATCCATCAAGATCTCGATGGCATTCTCAGCTATGGCATTGCCTTTTAAAAACTGCGTAATGCGTGGCTTCATTTCTGCTAAGTTGACTGCTAGAACTACCAAACCTTTAGAGCCGTATTTTTCTTGTAGTTCAATGAGCTCGCCAAACTCTTCTCTGCAAGGCTCGCACCAACTTGCCCAAAAGTTCACAACAATTACCTTGCCTTTGTAGCTGGCAATATCAATTAACTTGCCAGATATGTTATTTAATTGAAGTGTGGGTGCTTTGGTAAGACCCACTTCAGAGGCAGGGCGCCATTGAGCAATGGCATTACTTGTAAAGCAAAGCAGAATAGAAAAAGCCAGCGTTAGAACTAAGTCTATTGCTGGCTTATTTAATTTCATCAGAATCAATCTAAAGACCGCTACTCATCAACCAATACGGCGACTAGTAATCTTGTATTTAAAGTTATCTGGATCCAAAGAATCAAAACGACCCTCAGTATTCTCAGCTTGTGGATACATTAAGAAAGGAATGTCACCTTTCTTGCCTAGAGCGGAGCCGGGAAGAGCGATATCGTGATCATAGCTATAAGCCATCCAGTTCATTTCCCAATTACCAAAGAGATAATCACGGATTGCTAGTACCTTAGGATCGTTTGCTGTGAGTCCACCTGTTTCTTCCAAGATCACTTTGCGGACATCTGCAGGGTCGACTGGAACCCAGCCGTAGCCAGAAGCATAAAACTCAGCGCGACAGTGTTGTGCTTTGGTGATGTCACCACTTTTGCCCAGGCTCTTGTAGCCACGAGCGGAGTCGGCAATACGAATGCCATAAACGTCACGGGCAGGGACACCTGCTGAGCGAGCTAAGGCAACAAATACGGCATTGATATCAGCGCATTTACCACCAAGGTTATTGGTTTCGAGCATGAGCTTCACATCACCCTGGCCGCAACCACGTGTTTTTGGATCACGATGCGTGTTATCAACCACCCAGTTGTAGATAGCCTTTGCTTTTTCTACATCAGTTGCATTGGCGGGTAAACCAGCGAGGCATTCGCGAGCTTTCGCTTTGACGATACCATCGGTTGGCAGGTACTTTGTGCCGCGAGTCCAAAAGCTTTGCTCTTCTTTGGTTAGTTTTAATGCTGGGTTTGGAGTGGTGATTTCTAGATGACGATTTTGTGTGCTGACCAACATCGAAACCTTCACGCTATGACTCGTTGCGGATTTATCCCACTTGGTCCAAAGCATGCGTGCTTGTTTATCTGGAGTGACATACATTTGATTAACCGCTTTGGGATCACTCGATTCTGATCTGATAGCCAGAGTGCGGAAATAATCCGTATCTAAAACCAAAGGCAATGGAATCCAAGTTTCTGCTGCCCCGTTTGGAGAATCTAAATTTACCTCAGTAACAATTTCATAGGTAGTCCAATTTGGCGCTGACTGAGCAAAAGCAGATGAAATAGGGTTAAAGCTTGGTAGCGCAATTGCACCAGCAATCGTTTTAAGGGCTGAGCGGCGAGAAGTAGTCATATTGAATGTTTGGCTGTAATCAAATTAAGAATGGATATTTTAACGAACCCTTTAGCGACTAAAGCTTCTTTTGGGCGGGTTACCTCGTTTTGCTGATGCCTTTTTAGCAGGTGCACCACTGGAGTTATTACCTCCGGCTGGGCGAGGCTTTCTGGATTGCTGATGCTGTTGACTACGCAGTTGAATCGGTTGGGCAACTGCATTGGGGTCTGGCTCAAATCCAGCAATTACCTCTTGAGGTAACTTTTGCTTAATCAGTTTTTCAATGTCACGCAGCATTTGGTGTTCGTCAACGCAAACTAAGGAGACCGCAACACCATTTGATCCAGCGCGACCAGTACGTCCAATACGATGCACATAATCTTCAGAGACATTGGGTAGGTCGTAGTTCACGACATGTGGCAATTGATCAATGTCGATACCTCGAGCCGCAATATCCGTAGCGACTAAGGCAGTTAACTTACCCGCCTTGAAATCAGCCAGCGCTTTAGTACGGGCAGACTGACTCTTATTGCCATGAATGGCCATGCTGGTAATGCCATCTTTTTCTAATTGAGTTACAAGCTTATTGGCACCATGCTTGGTGCGTGTGAAGACCAGAACCTGCTTCCAGTCATTCGTTTTAATCAGGTGCGCCAAGAGCGGATGTTTCTTGGTTCTATCCACCGGATGAATAAGCTGAGCAATCGCTTCATTGGCGCTATTGCTGCGTGCTACCTCAATTAACTCTGGAGAATTGAGTAGACCATCTGCTAATTGTTTAATCTCAGCAGAGAAAGTTGCTGAGAAAAGTAAGTTCTGACGTTTCTTAGGTAGGGCAGCTAGGATCTTTTTAATATCGCGTAAGAAGCCCATATCGAGCATGCGATCAGCCTCATCCAAAACTAGGATTTCAATATCGCTCAGTGATACGCAGTTTTGTGACATGAGGTCAAGTAAGCGACCGGGTGTGGCAACCAAGATATCTAAGCCGCCAGCAATCGCTTTAATTTGCGGGTTTGCGCCAACACCGCCAAAGATGACGGTGGACTTTAATCCGGTGTACTTGCCATAAGTCAATACAGACTCTTGGACTTGAGCTGCTAGCTCGCGAGTAGGAGTCAAGATTAATACTCGTAACAATCGTTTGCCGCTAGATTTAGGCGTGCTACTTAAGCGTTGCAGAATCGGTAGGGTAAAGCCAGCAGTTTTGCCAGTACCTGTTTGCGCAGCTGCTAAAAGATCGCCACCCTTTAAAACTGCAGGAATTGATTTTGCTTGTATAGGGGTGGGACTTGTGTAGCCTTCTTCAGCGATAGCGTGAAGAATGGATTCGGATAAACCAAGATCTGTGAATAACATAGGGACCAATAATGTATTGACCCGTATTCAACGTAATTAATAAACGACTATTCCCGGTCAATGGGGTGAGCTGCCACACAAGTACGTTTGCAGTAAGAGTCTCTATTTTAAGTCATTGACCACAAACAGCTCTATTTGTCCTATTGAGCAGGGTTCCACAGGTTGGGAACCAGCGTATTGGCATAACCTGATACAAAAGATTTTGGAGTGCCATTGATAGGATCAAAGACTGAGCGATGGATTCTGCCGATATTGCCGCCATACACATGAATGCTGATCGAGGTTTGATCAGCTAGATTATTTTCGACAACGTGAATGTCATGTGTATTGGGAGAGACGGTATCAACATGGCCTGGAGGGCAAACGCAAGCTTTGCCGATCTTAAATCCACCGCCAGCTTGAGGGTAGTAGGGCGTCCCTTTTTCTTCACCACGGAGCTGACCAATCATGCCCCAAACAGTATGGTTATGAATCGGTGTCTTTTGCCCAGGACCCCACACAAAACTCACGATTGAAAAGCGATCCAGTGGATCTGCGTAGAGAAGATATTGCTGGTAATACTGTGGATGTGGTTTGGTAAATTCCGTTGGCAACCAGTCATCGATAGCGATGAGAGTTTCTAAGAGTTTTTTACCCTTAGTAAAAATGATTTCTTCGCTGGGCTTTTGTTCAAGCAACACACTCAGTTCTTTAATAAAGGTGAGTAGTTTTCCCTCGGGCATGATGTGCTCCAATACTGATCTTAGGTATTTGGAAAAAACCAATCAGGCCATGCCTTTGGTTTGAGTGTGATCGTATCTACACAAACAATATGTAAAGTAGCACTGGCAATGACTTGCATCTCTTCGCTATCAGGTAATTTTCTCTGGGCCTGCTGTTTTACTGAAACTTGCGTACGGCCACGATTCTCAATGGTTTGATCGATATACAAAATATCATCCAAGCGGCCCGGCTTATAGAAGTTCATTGTCAGCTCGCGCACTGGCATCACAATATTGTGTTCGTTAATGAGTTTGGTGGGGCTAAGGTCGTATTGCGCCAACCACTCTGCACGGCTACGTTCAAATATTTCGAGATAACGGCCGTGATAGACAAAGCCAGCGGCATCAGTATCGGAATAGCAAACCCGATGTACGTAAATAAAAGGCAAGACCTTATTGGAAGCGGTAGTCATAAATTATTCAATTGAATTGGGCAATATGAGCATCATATTACGATGCAAAATGCCTGCCTCATCGTAGATCGGTCCTTGCGCAATGAAACCCAGCTTTTCATAGAAGGGCATCACACTGAGTTGGGAATGTAGGATTAGGGTAGAGAAGCCTCTTACCTTGGCGGCTAGTAATAGTTTTTCTAGGATCTGCTTACCAATACCTTTACCTCGAAAATGAGCCAAGACAGCCATGCGCCCAATTTGTGCGTGGCCATCACCTAAATCTACCAATCTTGCCGTCCCCACACACAGCTCATCAAAGTAGGCAAGGGCATGGGTTGCTAAAGGATCGTATTCATCCAATTCCAGATCTTCTGGAACTTGCTGCTCTTCAACAAAAACAGTCCTGCGAATACAAAACGCCTCAGTAGAGGCTTTTGCCCAAGGTTTAAGGAAGATCTCTAGGGAATTCAAAGGATTAGGCCGTTTATAAGTAATGTATCAAGACCTAATTTACCAAATATGACTAGTAATAGGGGTTATCGTTCGCAGGCGTGCTGACGTAAGCCAATCCATGTTTACAATGGATCGGAGGCTTCTTATGAAGCCCATCTAAATCCTTCACCTATTTAGGAGTTATCTTGAAGAAATCTTTACTTGCTGGTTTATTCGCAGCTGTTGGCATTGCTTGTGCAAGCTCTGTTTTTGCACAACTTCCTGCAAAAATGTTGCCTTTGGCAGCGGATGTAGTTGTACTTAGTGCAACTGTAGATTCAGTAGATGCTAAAAAGCGCATTGTTGTATTGAAAGATACAAACGGTAATTTGGCGCAAATGAACGTAGCTAAGTCAGTCAATGATTTGGATAAAGTTAAAAAAGGTGACGTGTTCTTGGTTGAGCATGCACAAGCGATTGCAGTTGGTTTAACTGTAGCTCCTAAAGATGCTAAGCCAGGTGTTTCTGGTGTGCGCTCAGTAACAATCGCTGGCAAAGGCTCTGCTAAGCCATTTGAAGAAACAACTGACACGATCTATGCAACTGTAAAGATTGGCACGATTGATCAAAAGACTCGTATCGTGACTTTCACATTGCCATCTGGCGAGAAGCAGAAGGTTAAAGTTGATCAAGCCGTTCTCGGTCTCGAGAAATTTAAAGCTGGTGATGACGTGATCGTTGAGTTTGTTGATGACACAGCAATTGGCTTTGTAACACCTAAGAAGTAAGCATGCATTGCTGGCTCTAGGCCGGCAGGAAGTAAAAAAGCCCGCAGATGCGGGCTTTTTTTATTCCATTGTTGATTCACTATTTCTTGGCATTCGGAAAGAAGAGTTGTTCGCCACCAATTTGGTAGCTGGCAATCACATCCTGACCATTTTTTGAAACTAACCAGTCTATAAAGGCTTGACCCTCAGCCTTTTTCACGGATGGGAACTTTGCTGGATTGACAAGCATTACACCGTATTGATTAAAGAGCTTGGGGTCACCCTGAACCAGAATGGTCAGGTCACCACGGTTCTTAAAGCTCAACCAAGTGCCACGATCTGCGAGGATATAGCCATTCATAGCCGATGCAGTATTAAGGGCGGGACCCATACCC
Organism: Polynucleobacter wuianus; assembly: GCF_001659725.1. NCBI lineage: Bacteria > Pseudomonadati > Pseudomonadota > Betaproteobacteria > Burkholderiales > Burkholderiaceae > Polynucleobacter > Polynucleobacter wuianus. The sequence goes on from NZ_CP015922.1 coordinate 648,242, forward strand.
GAGCCAGTCTCTTTATACCAACCCTGACTAGGTGAAACAGTAATCCCCGCACTTTTCCAGTAACGAAGCTCAGCAGCATGTGTGCCGCTCTTATCGCCGCGAGAAACGAATGGCGCTTGAGCAGATGCAATCTTTTGAAATGCCGCCTGAATATCTTTTCCACCACCGACTTTTGCGGGATCGGATTTAGGCCCGATCAAAACGAAGTCGTTGTACATGACTTCATTGCGTTTGGTTGAGTAACCCTCTTGTACAAAAATCTCTTCAGCAGGTTTGTCATGAACAAATACCACGTCAGCATCACCACGACGACCAATATCTAGTGCTTGGCCGGTACCAACTGCAACTACCTTTACATTAATGCCGGTCTTCATCTTAAAAATCGGTAGGATGAAGTCAAACAAGCCCGATTGTTCAGTAGAGGTAGTCGAGGAGACTACGATACTTTTTTCTTGGGCAAATACTTGCGAGCCATTGATAGAGATGGCTGCCAATAAGCTTAGGAGGAAATTGGAAATGAGTTTCTTCATAATGCACGCAAAATAGTTGAATAAGTGGTTATCATCGCATACATTAATACTTATTGAATATGCAAAAAATTACATATGCAGATTGAAGTTCGCCCCTCCCTGATTGTGAACAGCCAAGGCAAAGGCTCGGTTGATCTAATTTGGCTATCCCAGTTTCTAAAGGACATCGAGAGCGGTAGTTCTTTGGTGGTTGCCAGTAAAAAATCGGGAACTTCATACCGGGGAGCCTGGGGAAAGTTGAATGAGGTTGAATCCGCTTTGGGGATGCCGCTCATCGTTCGCACTAAGGGTCATGGATCAAAGCTAACTGAGTTTGGCTCATTCTTATTTAAATTCATTGATGAGATGCAGGCAGGTCATATTCAATATGGGAGCTCTTATCAAGAAACCCTACTGAAGGCTATTAATCAAATTCAAAAATCCGAAAATGCTCGTTGGAAGTTTTTCTCTAGCAGCGATTCCATTATTCAAAAAGTCGTGGGCGAGGTAAAGGGTTTTAGCCTCAAGATCGCGGGCTCGGGTGAATCTTTGGAGCGACTACTAAATCACGAGGCCCATATTGCTGGGTATCACGTCTCAAGCGAGAAAAGTTCAAAGGCAATTCATCAACGCCTATCGAAGAGTGACATACAAATCTTCCCAGTAATGAAGCGCACTCAGGGGTTGATCGTTAAAAAAGGAAATCCGCTTCATATACAGTCCATGGAAGATTTGCTGAATCAAAAGATTCGCTTTATTAACCGCCAGATCGGCTCTGGAACAAGGCTGTTGCTAGATACCCTCTTAATTGAGGAGGGTATTGAGCCATTAGATATTAATGGTTACCTTCAAGAAGAATTTACACATTCTGCGGTAGCTAATGCAATTCTTGCTGGTAAGGCTGACGTTGGGATTGGGGTGAAAAACATCGCATTAGAAAATGGGCTGGGTTTCATTCCGTTAAAGGATGAAATTTTCTTTCTTGCAATGCATCAGGAGATGGTTTCTCAACCAGAATCTTCTAAGTTGATACGTAAGATACGTAGTTATTCTGGTAATACACCTGGTTACAAGGCGATTAGCCTCAATAGGCAAGTCAAAGAATGGCTGTGAGTTAGTTCGATCGCAGACTACAATCCATTTGAATATGCCCATTCGCTTACTTTCTATATTTGCTTCACTTCTGTTATTTGCAAATCTCACATTTGCTCAAGGTACAACTATTGCTGTTGCTGCCAATATGAAAGATGCTTTTGGTGAGATCGCTGCAGCGTTCAAAGCAACTGGCAAGCCAGAGATGAGGGTGGTGTATGGCTCATCTGGAAACTTCACTACCCAGATTATGAATGGCGCACCTTTTAATTTATTTATTGCAGCCGATGAGCATTTCCCGCTTGAGCTATATAAGAATGGCAAGGCGATCAATGAGGGGGCGGTATATGCAATTGGCAGGCTCGTTTTAATTGCCAAGACATCTTCTGGAATCACCCTATCTGATAGCAAGGCTGAAATCACTAAGGCGATTGCTAAAGCAAATAAGATTGCCATTGCTAAACCTGAGCTGGCACCCTATGGAAAGGCGGCAGTGGAATATCTCAAGGCAGAGGGTCTATGGGATCTTGCTAAAGATAAGCTTATTTATGGCGACAATATTGGAGTTTCTACAACCTATGTTGTGAGTGGTGCGGCAAATCTTGGATTTACCGCTTTATCTTTGGCAAAGTCGCCAGAGGTATCAAAAGAAAACCACTTTATCTTGGTTGATAGTAAGTTGTATCAGCCGATTGCACAAAGAATGGTATTGATCAAAGGCGCTCCGCAAGAGGCACAAGATCTATATCAATTTATGCAGGGCTCGCAGGCTAAATCTATTCTGCGTAAGTACGGCTTCACCACGCCCTAGGGCTTAGTTGGACTTCATGTATTTGCGCATCTCTTGCAAGACTTCTTGAGGTGACTTTTCTATAGTCTCAACTACTGCGGCATAGTCCCCAGCAGGGCGGTTCTGACTGAGCTTGAATTTACCCACCAAGCTCTTCACTTCAATGTCAATGCCGATAACGTACTAAATGCAAGAACTTTTTCCAGCGATAGGCAAAGCCATACCGTAACTGCAATTTGCAGTTAAAAAATCAAACTTACTACTTGTCTATACCCGAACGGTCACTTCCACAAATAAATCAGGGGTCCCGATTAACCATAATTAACACAAGATCCGCCACTTCACGTTTTGGTCTTTACCCTACTTAAAACAATCTGAGGTCCCAGTGGAAGGTCCAAACATTATCTACGAGGTCCTTGCGGCCTCTACGGCCCTACAGAGAGGGATCGATCCACTGGGTAAAGCTTTTTCATAGTAACCTTGATACATCTGTTTTGACTTCACTAATCCATACACTACACGCGCCATCTTTGCTGCCACCGCAGTCCTTGCCTTGCGCTGTAAATCTTTATCTTGAGGCGCACTTTTAATATAGCGTAGATATTTTTGCTGGAAACTGTTCTCAGGTTGCTGAATGGCACGGTTGACTGACATCCACAGCGCTAAGCGCAGGCGCGCATTACCCCGCTTGGAGATTTGTTCTTGACCACGGTAGTTGCCTGATTGGTTTTTGGCTAGATCAAACCCGCAATACTTTAAGAACTGACGATGATGGCTAAAGCGACGTAGATCCCCACCTTCCGCCAGAATCGTTAGGGCATTAATCGGACCAATCCCCGGAACACTTTGCAAGATGGCAGAGTCCGGGTTATCGGCCAATACTGCTTGAGCCGTCTCTTCTAATTGCTTGCGACAAGCATTGATCTCTTGATAGCGTCTCAGTTGTATTTGAAAGGTTTTGCAAGCCAAGGAATCTGCCTCAACAGGTAGTCCAATGCTATGCAAGGCGGTCTCATAGAGCTCAATAAGCTTAGCCGCTTTATTAACCTTGCGGCCAATGACAGGGCTGGCAATCTGGCAAAACGCTTCTTGAGAGTGCTTCGTTACTGCGCTAGGGATGGGGAAGTGCAAAAGATAATTAATCCACCAGTCTGCGCGAGTACTGTTCCACCATTTACCCATCTCCGGAAAATACAAAGGCAGGTAATGCGTGAGGATGGAGTGCTGTAAGCGCGTGCGACTCAAGGTCACTTGATAGTAGGTTTTAGATAACTCTTGGAGATCATGATGCCCTGCAATTAATGGGTCAACATAACGTTGAGTAATCCCTTGCTTAAGCAGCTCTAAAAGCACTGCAGCATCCTTGGGATCATTTTTATCCCAGGAGTTGAACATCACCTCCCGATACCGGGCGCTCGCTACCGAGGAAATAAAGCAGACTTCAAACCCCGCCGCTACCAAGCGATGCCCTAATGCGCGGTGGTAATTGCCGGTTGCCTCAAACCCAATAATGCAAGGCGGCGGTAAGCTCTTTAGAAAAGCAATAAAACGATCATGATCGGCAGCAGAATTAGCCATCCGAAAATGCTGCCTTTTACCCGCCTTGGTCTCGCTTAACACGGCATTAAAGTCCTTGGCAATATCGATTGCAATCCATGCCCCAAAGGGTTTATTGTTTAAGTGGTCAGCCATAGCAAATACTCCTTATTGATGATCTCGCAATCACCAGCATGGCTTAAATTGCTGCGGCTGACTACCATTCTGCATGTACTATGGCTTTGAGCATCATTTGTACGTATTCTTCGGGAGCATCGTCTAGCTTCCAGTTTGACTGATAGGTGGGCTCATGAATGTTAGTCATTTGTGCCACGTGATTTCTGAGCCATTGCGGATCTTCAATTAGCTTGAGATTCCCTTGAGCATGAACTACTGCGTAATTCCAAGTGGGAACGACTTTGCCAGTTTCCTTTTTAGAGGGATACCAAGCTGGTGTCACATAAGCTTGAGGACCATTAAAAATTGCTGTCACGGAAGTCTTATTGCTACCCGCAACTTTAACTAAAGGATTTACTCTGGCAATGTGACCGTATAACTTCCTTTTATCTGCACTCAACATTAAGGGCAGGTGATTGACCTCGAGCTGATCATCTAATCTGCCAACAATGGTTGCCAGAGGATATTCGGCAATGAGCTGTGCAAGTAGCGCAGGATCGTCAACAGAAAAGTGTTTAGGTAAGTACATAAAGCCAAACCCTAATAGGTTTTAAATCACATGTAAAAAAACATCTTACATCTCTATATGGGCGCGTAGACCAAAGAAATTGACTGGACCTCGTGCAGCGTTATAGGCTGGATTGGCGATTCTCTGATAGTCAGCTGATAAGTAGAGTTCTTTATAGACTTTTGCGCTATAGAAAGTCTCTAAGATTTGTTCAGTTTTATAGCTGAGGTTGCCATCTCCGATGAAAGGGGACATGCCACCCATTTGCAAATAGGTTCGCTGTATGGGGGCAATGCCGTTCACTGCAAATCCAAAACCTATGGTGTCGCTTGGTCGCGACCAACTGCTACCTTTAATGCTTACACCACCCGATAAGGAGCGGCTAATGTCTACTGTTTGGGTTTCCGTATTTCCTGGGTTCCAACTCCAGCGGCCAAAAATACCAACATCCTCCGATATAGACTGCTCTAAATTTAAGCCATACCCCCATGAGTTTTGAGCGGCCAAACGAGTATTTGTTACATCAGGAGTTGAGCTGTTTTGCTGGCCGATTGCGACCGCACTCTGGTAGTTGCCCATAAATGCGTGTTGTTGATAGTAAAGCGCTCTTATTGCCCCAGGCTTGCCCCATAACTCATGCTCGTGAGTTGCTTCAACTTGATTTGCATAGTCCCGCGTCATGCTGTAATCCAGTTGAGCAGTATTTGGAACGGTTGGCATTGCTAAACGAGCAGCTTTTAGGATCCAATCTCCTTAATACCACTCTGCAACAGCGCCATAGGTATAGCCTTTGGTATCAGCTGCATAGCTGTATGCGCCCATTGAAAAGATTGCAAAGTTTTGGAATTGAGTGCGAGGATCGTGACTGTAGCTGTTCTGATCAAAAAAATCTAAGGTGGCGAATTTTCCATAGCTCACCACAATTCTGTTTTTATCTAAATTCCCTGCTAATTGATTTGATCCTCCCTCGATATGTTCTTTGCCACCACCAAGGCCAAAGGTTTGTCGAATAAAAGCCCGGGCTGTGTAGTAGACGGGTGGAGCATATGAACCTTTTTGTAATTCCCCATTCTGAAATCCACCCAAGCCTACCAGTTGCCCATTAAAGGGAGTGCCCTCAAACATCTCTGGATTCCAGTAAAACTCGGCACCTTCCCAAAGTCTTGCTCCAAGAAATGCAGTTGCGCTCAAGGTGTAGCTCTTCCTACCACCACCTTCTGTTTTATTTAAAAGACTGTTCTGTCCATAGTAGGGTGAGTTGAAATTATTTTTTTGTTGAACAATGTAGGTTGATTGACCATGAATGCTCCATTGCTCAGTTTCACCTTCAAGTGCAGATGTTGTATCAATGACAGGCGCATCACTTACAGGCGATTCTGCATAAACCGGCTGATTAATCCCTAGGCAAAAGAGGGTTATGAGTAGCGTCGGTATGATTCCAAATTTGGCATTTCTATAAAAAATGTCAAATCCTTTGCTATAGGTCAAAACCCATTTTTTTCTATATGAGAACATTCTTTAGTAATACTTTTATGACTTTGTAAATGAGAACTATTATCAATTATAAGGTATATAATGAGAATCGTTCCTATTAATTGATAAAAATGACAAACATCCATGCATTTGGACCAGGTTGATTTAGATTCCACCTACCGTGTTTGCACGGTAAATGCCCCCAAAGGTGCTCCGCAAATTAAGGGGCAGCTAGAGGATATTGGTTTTCTTCCGGGTGAGCAGGTCACATTGCTTCGTAAGGGACTGTTGAAAAAGGGGCCCTACCTAGTGCGAGTGGGCGCATCTACATTCGCTTTGCGTCAATCTGAGGCACGCATGATTGAGGTTGAGTCAGTAGTAAATGTCTGAATCCACCGTTCATTTTTTCCCTAGCGAACCCTTAGTCGCTTTATTGGGCAATCCCAATTGTGGAAAGACCGCATTATTTAATTTGCTCACCGGCAGCCGTCAAAAGGTTGCCAATTATTCCGGCGTCACTGTTGAGCGCAAAGAGGGAAGACTCTTGCTAGAGTCTGGAAAAAATATTCGCATCCTAGATTTGCCTGGTGCCTATAGCCTTTACCCAAGATCACTCGATGAGCGCGTGACTTGCAACGTTCTCTTGGGCAGGGCAGAGGGCGAGAAGCGTCCTGATTTAGTGTTATGCATTCTGAGTGCTATGAACCTGCGTCGCAATCTACGCCTGGTGCTAGCCGCTCAGCGCCTTGGTCTGCCGTGTGTAGTGGTGCTCAACATGCTGGATATCGCCAAACGTCAGGGTCTGCAGATTGATATTGCAGCGCTTTCAAAAGAGTTGGGTTTGCCGGTTATTACTAGTGTAGGCATTCAGTCTAATGGCGCAGATGATATTAAGAAGTTCCTATCAGAATTAGATTGGCGCAATCTCAATAATATTAGCACTGGAACTAGTGATGCAACATTAGAGAATGTGGCCTCTCATATTGCTCATGCTGAATCTGACAATGTTCAAGTGCAGCGCATACTGCAGAACCTTGGGCTTGATCAAATTATTCCTGATCAATTGAGTGATCGATTGGATTCAGTATTGCTACATCCAGTATTTGGCCCCATCATTTTGGTGGCCTTACTCTTTTGTATATTCCAGGCGGTATTTAGTTGGGCAACAGTGCCGATGGAGTTGATTAAGACTTCTGTCGAATATCTTGGGGCTCAAATTACTGAAGTCTTGCCTAATTCTTGGTTACGCAGTTTATTGATTAATGGCATCTTGGCCGGACTCGGTGGCGTAGTGATCTTCCTGCCACAGATTTTGATTTTGTTCTTCTTCATTTTGTTGTTGGAGGAATCTGGTTACCTTCCGCGCGCTGCATATCTATTGGATAGAGTGATGGGCTCAGTAGGTTTATCAGGCCGGTCATTTATCCCACTGCTATCGAGCTTTGCCTGTGCGATCCCGGGAATCATGGCAACCAGAAGTATCTCCAACGCACGGGATCGCTTAGTCACCATCTTGATTGCCCCCATGATGACGTGCTCAGCACGTTTACCGGTGTATGCCTTGCTTATCTCCGCATTTATTCCAGAGCAAAAGTTGTGGGCCGGCATTGACTTGCAGGGTTTGGTGCTGTTCTTGCTTTATCTCGCAGGCATTTTTGGTGCCATGGCCGTAGCTTGGATACTGAAGCGTTTCACTAGTGAGCAGTTCAGAATGAATGCACTGATGATGGAGTTGCCAAGTTATCACTTGCCACGCTTAGGTAACCTCGCGATTAGTTTGTGGCAACGTGCAGAAATTTTCTTGCGTCGCGTAGGCGGCATTATTCTCATCATGACAGTTGGACTTTGGGCGCTCTCTAGCTTCCCTTTGCCTCCAGAGGGTGCAACGCTATCTCCCATTCAATACAGTTTTGCAGGCATGCTCGGACAGGCCTTGGCTCATGTCTTCTCCCCAATTGGATTTAATTGGGAAATCAGTATTGCTTTGGTGCCAGGCATGGCAGCGCGTGAGGTGGTGGTGAGTTCGCTTGCTACGGTCTATGCTTTGTCTAGCTCCAGCGCAGATGCTGCGGAAGCTCTTGTTCCCTTGATCTCAAGCACTTGGTCTCTGGCTACTGCATTGTCTTTGCTCGCTTGGTTTGTCTTTGCGCCCCAGTGCTTGTCTACGATTGCAGCAGTCAAGCGCGAAACGGGTGGTTGGAAGATTCCGGTGATTATGCTGAGCTACTTATTTGGACTAGCTTACATTGCCTCATTCATCACCTATCGCATCGCCATCTTTTTCAATTTGGGTTGACCCATTAGAAAAGCCACCCTACGGTGGCTTTCTTTTTACTCAATGTAAATGGTCACTTTAGACAGCAACAAAAGTATTTTCTAATTTACCAATCCCACCCATCTCAACGACTACCACATCACCATTGACTAAATACTTGGGTGGTTTAAATCCGATACCAACGCCTACTGGTGTACCAGTTGCAATGAGGTCACCAGGGTAAAGGGTAATACCAGCAGAAATAGTTGCAATCATGTTTGGAATATCAAAGATCAAATCTTTAGTGTTGGAGTTCTGCCGCAGCTCACCATTGACCCAGCATTTCACAGAAATATCTTCGGCATTGACTTCGTCGGCAGTCACAACCCAAGGGCCCATTGGGCAGAAGGTATCAAAGCTCTTACCTAAAAACCATTGCTTGTGACGCTGTTGCCAATCGCGCGCTGTGACATCATTGATGGCGGTGTAACCCCAGACGTGTTTCATGGCATCGGCTTCACTAATGCCTTTGCCACCTTTGCCGATCACAATCGTTAACTCAGCTTCGTAGTCGATACAGGTGGATACCGCAATCGGAATAATGACATCGGTATTGGGACCTGTTACAGACTCAGGTGGCTTGGTAAAGAAGATTGCGTGACTAGGAATATCTTCACCAGGTTTTGCGCTGCCATCAAAGCCGCTATTAGAAAACTCTTTAGCGTGTTCATGATAATTTTTACCTACACAGAAGATATTTCGGCGCGGTCTTGGAACGGGTGCAAGTAAACGTACATCGCTAAACGCGTGAGTCGCTACCGGCTTAGGCAATTTACCCACTAGGTCTGATTTAAGGATGGCAACGATGCCATCTTCGCTAACATCAACACCTAAGTCGAGCTCTTGGACGGTGTTGCCGTCAGCCGAAACAATACCCACACGAGTTTTGGATGGGTCTTTTGCTAAAGAAAATGCTGCGTATTTCATGTTGCTATCTCCATTGGGGGTTATGTCTAAGCCAACCCTTGTTTATTGTCTTAATTCTTGTAGTAGGATAAAGAGCATAAATAATAACTAAATTACAAATTAGAGACAAAATGAGACAAAAATCCTACCTTGGTCGTGTGCTGGGCTGTATCGCGGCATCTTTTTTAGCGGTTTCAGCCTTTGCCCAAACACAAGAGCCTTGGCCCACCAAGTCAATTACGATGGTGGTCCCATTTCCACCTGGCGGGGTAGCAGATGCTGTGGGTAGGCCAGTTGCAGAAGCGCTTTCCCGTATTTTGGGTCAACCGGTCATCGTAGAAAACAAAGCAGGCGCTGGTGGTGGCATTGGTATGGCTGCGGTTGCCAGATCAAAGCCTGATGGTTACACCATCTTGATGGCTTTATCATCCATTTCGATTATTCCCGAGGCAGATAAAGTCGTTGGTCGTGAACAATCTTTTCAATTGAACCAACTCAAACCGATTGCACGCTTTACTGCAGATCCAACAGTATTGGTGGTTAGGGCAGATAGTCCCTGGAAGGATTACAAGTCGTTTGTGGCAGCGATGCGCGCTAATCCTGGTAAATACAATTTTGGTTCGTCAGGAAATTACGGCACGATGCACGTGCCAATGGAGATGCTGAAATCTTCTGAAAAGTTTTATATGGTTCATATTCCGTACACAGGTGCGGGCCCTGCAATTGTTGGGCTTTTAGGAGGACAAGTTGACGCTATTGCGACGGGTCCATCTTCCATCGTGCAACAGATCAAAGCAGGCAAGGTTAGAGCTCTAGCACATTGGGGTGATGGCAGGTTGGCCAGCATGCCAGATGTTCCAAGCTTTAAAGAAATGGGCGTCAAGGTTGAGTTTTCACAATGGGCTGGTTTGTTTGTGCCAAGCGCCACACCTGACTACATCACCAATAAATTACGTGAAGCCGCCAAGCAAGCCTCTAGTGATGAGCGGGTACGCTCAGTGATTAATGGTGCTGGTAGTCCAATTCAGTATATGGATGCACCTGAGTTCAAAGTCTATTGGGATAAAGAATCTGCTCAGATGGGTGAAGTCGTCAGAAAGATTGGAAAGGTTGAATGATGAAAAAAATTCTGCTCTCACTGTTAGTGCTTGGGGTAACACATTCTAATGCTGCATCTGTTCAGGAGCAGATGGAGCAAGATCCTAAAGTCAAAGCTGCCGTTGAAGAATTAGTGATTGCCAATCATATTCTGTATGACCAAAATGCAGTAGATGGATATGGCCACATCAGTGTTCGCAACCCTAATAATCCCAATACTTTCTTTCTAGCCAGGAGTGTCGCCCCGTCAGTAGTAAAAGTGGAAGACATCATGGAGTTTGATATGAACGGTAAAGCGCTCAATGGTGATACTCGCGTAGCATATGGTGAGCGCTTTATTCATAGTGGCATTCTCAAAAATCGACCTGATATTAATTCAGTCATTCATGGGCATGCGGCGCCGATCTTGCCTTATGGTTTAACTGGAACCACCCTTAAGCCGGTCTACCACATGAGCTCTTTCTTGGGTGAAGGTGTGCCCATTTTTGAGATTCGCAATTTTGCTAAACCCAACCCCGATACGGATATGTTTATTAGTAATATGGATCTTGGAAATGCACTATCTCAAACTATGGGCCTCCAATACTTTGTCTTGATGCGTGGTCATGGTTACGCTGCAGGCGCAGACTCAATTAAGAAAGCAGTCTTTAGAGCGGTTTATGCGATTCAAAATGCCAGCATTCAGAGTGAAGCAATGAAGATGGGGCAAGTGCAATACCTCACGCCAGGTGAGGCTTCGATTTCTCAAGAGACTATTGAGAAGACCATTGGACGTCCATGGCAACTATGGAGTGAGCGCGTCAAAAAACTGCAATAGTTGTTAAACTCTCTGCATCATGAAGATGCAGTCAATCGCGCTCTTGCCACTGATTCAACGGCCTCTGAAGCGCCTTCTCACCCCAATACTTATCTTGGCATTCCTAGTGGCCATGCCAACGGTGGCTTTGGCCGTTCTGCAAGATGAGATTCAGGTGTATGACGACGAGATTAATGCCAAGGGGGAATCCAGCCTAGAGCTCCACATCAACAGTACGCCACGTGGATTGCAAACGCCCACTTATCCGGGTGAGGTCATGAATAACAATGGAGTGCGCGTTACCCCAGAGTTAGCTTATGGCTTAGGCCACGACTTAGAGGCGGGCCTCTATATCTCTTACGTTAATTACGATAATAAATTTCAGTACGCTGCAACTAAAGTACGTATGAAATGGTTGCCGTTTCGTGAAGAGAAGGGTGATGCATTTTTTGCTGGTGCAAATTTAGAGCTTGCAAATGTACAGCCGCAGTTTGATGAATCCAGATACAACGCAGAAGCCCGTTTTATTATTGGTAAGCACTTTGATGAGTGGTTATTTTCGTTTAATCCCATCATTGATATGCCGCTATCGCAGCCGTATGTGCATCAATCTCCCTACTTCTCAACAGCCACTCGATTATCCCGAGAAGTGATTCAGGATTTAGCCTTGGGTGTGGAGTATTACTCGAATCTAAATCAGTTAGGGCAACCGATTAATTATCAAAATACCCAACAATTGGGTTTCTTGATGATGTACTACGATGGTAAACCGATTTCTTTCCAAGCGGGCGTAGGTAAGGGCTTCTCAAACAGTACAGACTCATTGACGCTCAAGGCCATCTTTTCGATTCCACTTCCCTAGGAAAAACGAGTACAACAAGATTGCATGATCCTGCAATTATGTGGTTAATATTGAACCAATGGGCTTTAGAACCCATACATAAAATTACCTTGACTTAAGTCGGAGACAAACATGTTTAACCTTTATTTTGTAAAGCGTGCGTGCACGCTTGGTGCCAGCGCATTTGCAGTATCGCTCTTAATACACCCAGTGACGAGTGCGCAGCCTTTCCCCAATAAGCCCGTCAAAATTATTGTGACTGCTGCGCCTGGTGGCACAACAGATATTTCTTCTCGTGCGCTCTCCGATATCTTGGGTAAAGAGCTTGGCCAAACAGTAATTGTTGAGAATAAAGCGGGTGGCGCTGGAATCATTGGCTTACAAGCATTGCTTGCTTCACCTGCAGATGGATACACCATGGCGATGGGTAATATTGGTCCAAACGCGATTAACTACAGCTTATATAAAAATCTTCCATACAAAATGGAAGATATGGAGCCGATTACGATTGTGATTGCCAACCCAAACGTCTTGGTGGTGAATCCAGAAGTGCCAGCAAAGACGGTTGCTGAGTTGGTAGCACTAGCTAAGGCTAATCCTGGCAAGTATTCCTTTGCCTCTTCTGGTCGTGGTCAATCGATTCATATGTCTGGGGAGTTATTCAAGACCCAAGCTGGCATTGACATCATTCACGTACCCTACAAAGGTGCGGGTCCTGCATTAGCAGACCTATTGGCTGGCCAGACCAGTATGATGGTCGATAACTTGCCTAGCTCAATGCAATATATCAAGTCTGGCAAATTGCGCGCCTTAGCTGTTACAAGTAAAAACCGAGTGGCAGAATTGCCAGACGTGCCAACCATGATTCAATCAGGCTATCCAAACTTTGAAGTAACTGCATGGTTTGGATTATTTGTCCCCGCAGGTACACCAAAGCCTGTGATCGATAAATTGTATGTGGCGGTGAAGAAGGCTCTCGATTCTCCAGAAATTAAGCAGCGCTGGAAAGACTTGGGTGGTTGGGCTGTAGGAGATACGCCAGCGAACACCAAACTCTTTATTGCGGCAGAGAAGAAAAAGTGGGAACTCGTTGCACAGCAAGCTAAGATCGAAGCTGAATAACTTCGCTGGCATTAGTCAATTGTTATAAAGCATCAGGGGATCTCATTGAGATCCCCTTATTTTTTCTGCAACTTACCTTTATCCCTTACTTTTATTCTTCTTTAATCCGCCTTGATGTTGGCATCTTTGACTACCTTGGCCCACATATTGAGTTCGCGAGTAATGCGTTTGCTTGATTCTGCTGGAGAAAGGTAATTTACATAGACGCCAGCAGCGAGCATGCGCTCTTGAACATCAGGGCGTTGCAAAATAGTTTTGATATCCAAGCTTAATTTATACACAATCGCTTGCGGCGTACCTGCTGGCGCTTCAATGCCGAACATACTTACCACATCAAAATTCGGTAAGCCAGTTGCTTCGGTGATAGTGGGAACATCAGGTAGCTGGCTAATGCGCTTCGCAGTGGTCACAGCTAAAGGTCTTAGTTGGCCAGCTTGAATAAATTGCAAAGCCGCTGGAACAGTTTCAGACATACTGAGGACTTGTCCACCCACTAAATCCGTCATTGCAGGTCCGCTTCCTTTGTATGGAATATGCAGCATGTCCAGCCCAAGTTGATAGCGGAACATTTCCATCGCAAGACGTTGTGGAGCACCAGCGCCTGAAGAGGCAAAGGTGAGTTTGCCTGGATTAGTTTTTGCGTAAGCAATGAACTCCTTCATATTCTTCACGGGAACTGATGGGTTCACGACAAAGACCAGGGGTACCACGCCGACAATGGCGACTGGAGTGAAGTCTTTCTCTAAGTTGTATTTGATCTTATCTTTTTCTAGATTGGTATTGATTGCATGGGAGGTTAAGGCACCCATTAATAAGGTATAGCCATCGGCTGGTGATTTAGCCACCATGTCAGCACCTATATTGCCGCTGTCGCCCGCACGGTTATCGGGAATGACTTGTTGATTTAAGGTCTTTGAGAGCTCTTGCGCCATGATGCGACCAATGACGTCTGTTGCCCCACCAGGAGGAAAGGGAATGACGAGCCGTATTGGCTTGTCCGGATAATTTTTCGGGGCACTATTGCTTTGAGCAAATCCGGGAGTGTTTACTAGGGTAAGGCATAGGGCTACACCAAACCACAAGCTTAGTTTTTGTCTCATTTTGTATTTTTAGTATTAGTTGAACTGCAAGATCCCATTATCTACAGAAATTGTATTTCTGCGCTAGATCAAGGAATTACTAAATTCCCTAATTACAATGGGGAAATGACTATAGAACCCCATCAAGTCGAGATTATTGGATATTGCGCTGCGTTCTTAACGACAGTGGCATTTTTACCGCAGGCAATTCAATCTTGGCGTACCCGAGATCTTTCCGGAATCTCCCTGGGAACCTATTCCTTATTTACAGCCGGACTGAGTCTTTGGCTGGTCTATGGCCTGATTATTGAAAAGTGGCCCCTCATACTGGCTAATGCGCTGACTTTTGCCCTCGCATTCAGTATCTTGTTATTGAAATTGAGTCATACTTCCAAACAACAGAAACAACAAAAATAACTCCTTCAGAAAGGTAAGTCATGAGTTCAGCATTTGTTATTGATCCTCCGGTACAGATCTCTTTGCCAGTCACAAACGATACCCGTCGCTTTGCAGTGAATCGTATCTATTGTGTTGGACGTAACTATGCAGATCATGCACGTGAGATGGGCCATGATCCAGATCGTGAGCCACCATTCTTTTTTATGAAGCCAGCTAATTCCATCGTGACTGATGGCAAAGACATGGCATATCCAACGCTTTCAAATGATGTGCATCATGAAATTGAGATGGTGGTCGCAATTGGTAGGGGTGGCGCTAATATTTCTGCGGATCAAGCGCTAGACCATGTGTATGGATATGGTGTTGGCTTGGATATGACAAGACGTGACCTGCAAGGTGAGGCTAAGAAGATGGGGCGTCCTTGGGATACCGGAAAAGCCTTTGATCAATCCGCCCCTTGTGGTGAGATCACACCAGCAACTCAGTGCGGCCATCCTAGCAAGGGCGCAGTAAAGTTATTAGTCAATGGTGAAGAGCGTCAATCTGGTGATCTCAATCAACTCATCTGGAATGTTCCTGACACGATTGCTTATCTCTCTACGCTATTTACATTAGAACCGGGTGATTTAATTTTCTCGGGTACCCCTGCAGGAGTTGGCCCTGTTAAAAAAGGCGATGTATTAGAAGGCAGCGTAGCGGGTTTGAAAAACCTCAAAACCAAAATCGTTTAATACTTCACTGGATAAACCAAGGCCATGAGATTTTTCAGAATGCTTGCAGTAGTAATTATTTCTTCTGTGTTGCTTGTATCCTGTGCGAGTAATGAGTCGACTGCTCCCGCAGCGGTACCGGCTCCTGCAAGTCTTTATGCGAATGCAACTCCATTAGATTTACGTTTGAGCTCTTGGCCTTATCCATATTCCACCAAAGAATTTAAGACTAGCCTCCAGGGTGCGCCAGCCAGCATGGTGTATATGGATGTCGCGGCGGTGGGTAAGCAAAAAGGCGTAGTACTACTCTTTCATGGCAAGAATTTTTCAAGCGACTATTGGGCGCCGACGATTGCAGGCTTAACTCAAGATGGCTATCGGGTAATTGCGCCTGACCAAATTGGTTTTGGTAAGTCTTCCAAGCCAAACGTTCCCTATCATTTTGACGATCTGGCTGCTAATACCAAAGCTTTACTCAAATCGCTGGGGATCACTCAAGTTTCTGTTATAGCGAATTCCATGGGTGGTATGGTCGGCGTGCGCTTTGCTCGCCTTTATCCAAATACAGTGCAAAAGTTGGTTCTCGAGAACCCTCTGGGTCTTGAGGACTACAGTAAAGATATTCCACCTCAGCAAAACGATAACTTACTCAAGCTCGAGATGGCACAAACAGAAACTAGTTATCGCCGTTTCTTGCAAACCTATTTCCCAAGCTGGCAACCTTCTTATGAAAAGTTTGTAGAGGTCTATGTGCGTGTTCAAAAAGGACCGGACTATCCCGCTTACGCAATGACCTCGGTACTAACCTATCAAATGATTGCTGAAAAACCGGTTGTTCATGATTTGCCACAATTAAAGATGCCAGTCTTACTTGTGATTGGTCAAAAAGACCGTACGGTATTTGGTAGAAGATTTGCGCCACCAGAAGCTGTGAAGACTTTGGGCAACTTTCCGGAGCTAGGTAAAAAAGCTCAGGCAGCGATTCCTAATGCAAAGCTAGTACCAATTGATAATGTGGGGCACGTACCTCACGTTGAGGATCCAGACCTATTTGTGACAACGGTAGTGCAGTTTTTAAATCAGCCTATCAAGAACTGATTTTTTGTTTTCCTAATTCAGAGTGTTTTACTAAAGCATTCTGAAAGACCTTTCCCTGGACTCTGGCTTACTGATTTACCCGACCCCTAAGTATCCTGCGCTAGAATTCTCCTATGTATATGTTCCTACCTTTTATGACGGCATTCATCGGACTTGTCTTAGTCTGGTTTGAGAAGCGCCTTGCGGGCTTGGTCATGCTTGCAGTTACCGTCTTCATCCTGATGGCTTGGTTCCGCTTTCATGCAACATCTCACCTTAACCTGAGTTTTTAATCATCGTGAGCAAGCATTCATTTCCTTCTCTGGCGTCGCTTGGTAATCAGCTTGCCCTGTTGGCAGTCATTGGTGCTTTGTCTTATGCCTTTTTTGATCAACTCTATTTTGGTGAACTGCCTTGCCCGCTGTGTTTAATGCAACGCGTAGGCTTTGTCATCATAGGCTCTGCTTTAGCTCTCAATATTCGTTGTGGTGCACACTCTGCTCACTATGGTTGGGGCATCATGGGTGGCTTAGTTGGCATGATGGTTTCATTGCGCCAAGTGTTTTTGCACATCCTGCCGGGCGATAAAGGATTTGGTACAACCTTTTTAGAGTTGCATTTCTATACTTGGGCTTTTGTTGGTTACCTAAGTTTATTGGCTGGCCTTGCTATTTTATTAATATTGCCCAACCGTGAAGTGCGTTCACGTTCTTGGTTTGCTAATGCACTCATCATCCTTTTTATTCTGATCGTCTTTGCCAACCTAGTATCAACATTATTGGAATGTGGCATAGGTCCATGTGCCGATGACCCAGTCCAGTATGAGGGCTTACTGTGGCTCAGATCCCGATTGGGTTTTTAAGTGAGTTTGCCCATGATGATGGGCTTCAAGAAAATGCAATTTATTCACGTGGCTAAGCGCCCGCTATTACATTCAATTACATTCTTGCTCTTCAGTTTCTGTGCTTTCTCTTCACAAGCGCAAACAAGTCAGAACACTAAAGCTGTTTGGCCCAAGCAAGCGATTCGCATCATCGTGTCTTTTACTCCAGGTGGGGCGCCTGATATCCTAGCGCGAGTCTTAGCGGAAAGTTGGCAACAAAGTTTGGGTGTACCTATCTTGGTTGAAAATCGCCCTGGCTTTGGCGGCAATATTGGCGCGGATTTGGTAGCAAAGAGTGAGCCCGATGGCTATACGCTGCTTATTGGTACTGTTGGTATACATGCGATTAATGGCGCTCTTTATGAAAAGATGTCTTTTGATCCTGTAAAGGACTTTACGCCGATCAGTTTTTTGGCCAGCACGCCAAATGTGCTGATCGTTAACAAGCAACTTGGTGTTGGCAATGTGCATGAGCTTATTGAGCTAGCAAAAGCCAAGCCTAATCAACTGACTTTCGGTTCTTCAGGTGTAGGCACTTCGTTGCATATGTCAGGTGAACTTTTTAAAGAAATGGCTGGCATTCAAATTCGGCACATACCTTATAAAGGACGTGCACAGTCTTTGCCTGATTTAGTCAGTGGACGTATTTCAATGCTTTTTGACAATCTCTCTTCTTCCTTACCATTGATTAAAGCAGGTGAGGTACAGGCTCTTGGTGTCACTACCTTAAAGCGCTCACATGCTGCCCCAGAAATCCCCACTTTGGCTGAGCAGGGCTTGCCTGGATTTGAAGCAGTTTCTTGGTTCTCTCTAATGGCACCAGCAAATCTGCCACCAGCGATTCAAAAACGCTTAAATCAATTGACGCGCCGCACCCTAAATGACCCAGAAGTCAAAAGTCGTCTACTGGCGGGTGGTCTTGACCCAGTCCCAGGAAGCCCCAAAGACCTCTCCAAATTGATCTCCCAAGAGTCCATCAAATGGAGTAGGGTGGTACTGCAATCGGGTGCAAAATTAGACCAGTAGGGTAATGGCAATCTGTGCCCTAATAAATAGTTATTTTCTTGTCAGCTTAGGTGTATTTGAGGCGTTATTGATAGTAAGACGTGAAAAAACTAGAATAGAACTAGATCAGAATAAAAGACCAAGTCGTGCAAATAAGGGGGTCGATCATGAAACAAACCAATCAATTCAGTATCTTAGGTATTGTTGCCGCGGTTGTACTTGCGGTTGCGCCTATGGCCGCTAATGCGGGCAATGTGGGGTGGAATGTTTCAGTCGGTGGTGGTTATGGTGGCGGTTGGCGCCCTGCTGCATACGGACCTTATGGCGGCGGCTGGGGTCATGGCTGGGGTCCAGGTTGGCGCGGTAATTGGGCATATGGCGGTGGATATTACGGCCCTTATGCTGGCTACTATGCTCCGCCAGTGGTTTACGCTCCACCACCAGTAGCTTACATGCCGCCTCCCCAACCCATGGTTTTGGCAGCCCAGCCACAGCCTGCAGTTTGGTATTACTGCGAAGCGAGTGGCAAGTATTTCCCATACGCACAAGAGTGCCCAAGTGGTTGGCAAACTCAGCCTGCAACGCCTCCAACTAGTAACGCCCAAGCAAGACGTCCGCAATATTAATTTAAGAATTTTTAAAGGTTTGTTATGAAACGATTTACTCGTATCGCAGTGTTGACTGCCGCTCTTCTCGCCTCGCTGACTGCTTGTGTGTCTGCACCAACGGGTCCGACCATTGCAATCATGCCGCGCGAAGGTAAGCCATTTGAGGTGTTCCAGCAAGAAGATCAAGTGTGTCGTCAGTTTGCTGCTGATGCAGTAAAAGATACGAGCAATGCTGCTCTCAAAGAGGGTGCAACCAGTGCTGCGATTGGCGCTGCTTTAGGTGCTGCTGCTGGCGCGGTGATACAAGGCGGTAATCATGCCAATGTAGGAACTGGTGCTGGAGTTGGATTGTTGGGTGGTGCGGCAATGGGTGCCATGAACTCTGCCGGAAAACAAAACCAAGCGCAAACTCAATACAACATCGCTTATCAACAGTGTATGTACTCTAAAGGGAATCAAGTGCCTAGCTATGCAGCGCCGGCCTCAGGCCCTAGTTATCGTTAAGACAGCGCTTTCACTTTTAAACTTCAACAGGCGGGTGCGTTTTTTCATAGCGCTCCGCCGTTCTTCTAAACAAGTAGAGCAGTAAGCACGCGGCTAAACCGAGGCTGAAACTATTACTGGCCCAAAATCCATTGGCACCTTGCAAGAAACTTGGTGTATTGCCTAATATATTAAAGCCCATCAAGTAACCACCACCAAGACCAACACCCCAGAGCGACCCTGCGTATATCAGCATAGGCCAAAAGGCGATACGATACGCTCGCAGAATAAATGCTGCAGTCACTTGCAAAGCATCGAAGACTTGATAGAAAGCAATAAATAAGAAGAGTGGGACAGAGAATACCTTTACCGCCTCTGGTGGATCGTATAAGTCCAGTAACTGTAAGCGGAAGATCCAAACAGTGATACCAATCGTGATACATAAAGCGGTGGTGAAGAAAACTGAAGACCAGCCAATCTCTTCAGCGCGTTCCGGCTTATTGGCACCAATCGATTGGGATACCAAAGTCATGGTCGCAATCGATAGTGAGAGCGGCACCATGTAAATCACAGTACCCATGTTTGCTACGATTTGATGGCCTGCCAATGCAGTAGTGCCTAGGCGTGCAATAAATAAAGACATGAAGGTAAATGAAGTGACCTCAATCAAATAACTAAAGCCAATTGGCGTGCCTAGCTTTAATAAAGTCCAGATACGATGCCAATCCGGCAAGCTAAAGCGCTCAAATATCTTGAACGGTCGATAAAAGCGATCTAGCAATACGAAGCCCAGAGTCATTAATAGCCATGACCAGTTAATAATCACGGTCGCCACTGCGCAGCCAGGGCCGCCCATACCTTCAATGCCTAAGCCACCATAAATGAAGAGTAGATTTAAAGGAAGCTTGAGTGCTAAACCAATCAATTGCACTACGGTAATGACAGCAGGGCGCGAGACAGCATTATGTAAGGCCATCAACACGCGCATACCCATGCTCGCAGGTAAACCTAAAGCCAGAATGCTGAGATACAACCTGGCTTTACCTTCAATGTCTGGGCTAATGTGTGAGATTGCCAAGAGATGATCTGCATTGAGCAAAATAAAGCAACCGAGTACGGTTAGGCCTAAGGCTAGCCATGTGGCTTGACGAACTTCTTCACCGATTTCACTAAAGCGTTTAGCGCCAAAGAGTTGTCCAGCAATTGGGGCTAGTGCAGAGACCACGCCTGTGAGCCCAACATAGATGCTAATAAAGATGGCTGAAGCCATCGCTAATGCAGCGAGATCATCGGCCGAGTAACGCGCTGTCATTGCGGTATCTAAAACACCAAATGCAATAACGGCTAACTGACCAATCAGTAATGGACCAGCCAGTTTGAGTAGAGCAGGGATGTCCTCGCGCAGGCGCGAAAGCTTAAAGTGCAGCACGCCTTATTCCGGAATGACTTCGTAAAGACGCAAACGTTCGTCGCGGTCAGCGGCACGACGATCTTCCCAAAGGAGGTGGAGCTTTTTGTTATTGAGTTGCGCGTAAGCTTTTGCCTCAGATTGGTTATGTATTAGCATCCAAGGGCAATTTGGATCGTCACGAAGATTTAACTTGGTGAAGTAATCAAACGAGGCTAACTGAGCCAAACCAATATTGCTAGAGTTAATACAGCCCCCACCCGGAGGAACTACTTGAGATAGGCGTGCAGAAACGAGGCGATAGGTTTTTGCATAGTTAATCGTTGGCAACCACAAAGTCATCAGCAAGACCCACATTAAGGTGGTGCCGGAGGCAGAAATAATTAAGCAGCGCCAGATTTCTTTAGGGGCGCGAGATGTTCTCCAGCGCACTACGGAAAGCCACACACCAGTAATTGCAAGAGCAACGATAAAAGCAAGCCAATTAAATTGGCCTTCAAAGCCAGGTAAGAGGCGAGAGATGTTAGCCGCAGTAGTCTCTGGATAGCCCGTGACCTTAGCCAACCAAATAATCCAAATGGCTAGTGCGATCAGCGTAAAGCTGAACATGGCAAACCAGTCGATAAAACTAATCATGCTGCGCTTGAGAATCGGCAGACTGAATGCAGCAATAATAGATAAACTGGGAATCATGATCATGAGGTCATGTTCGTTGGCTTCAAGGCGAAACAGAATATAGATCAAGCTACCAATAAATAAACTGAGTGGAATACAAAGGTGAGGGGCGCGCCATGCGCCTGCTTCTTTAACGCGACCCCAGTGAGCTAAAGAGATTGCGGCAAGCGGCCATACTGGCCATGCATAAGCCCAGAAGTTCACACTTAAAAAGCCTAGCGATTCAATGGAAGGGGAGGATTGCATCTCTGGCATATTGCGCCAGCCTTCTTCGGCGATATGACGCCACTCCACTGGCAGACCTGTCATATACCAAAGTATTGGCCAGAGTGCGAAACCGATTAAACCTAAAACGGTGCTAGTTAGAGTCCAATGAAAGCGCAATTTTGCATTGCTTGCAAGTACGGCAATGATGGTGGAGCTGACGATAATTAAGCTTAAAGTCAGGTTGCTAGAGAGCGCCACAATCACAATACCGAGTCCAGTCCATAAGCCGCCTTGCCATGGCTTATCTAAACCACGAACGGTGCCATAGAGGACGATGCTAATGCCCATCAGTTGAGCCATCATCGGCGTTGTTTCATGAGCACGCTGTGCAAGACCAACGCAAGCTAAGAAGATGAGCAAAGCACCATCTGCAAGCGTCATGCCGTAACTCTTCATATCGGGCTGACCGCCAACTGCTAAAACCATCGGCTGCACTTCACGACGACGCCCCAATAAATAGGTGGCGTACCAAATTGCCAGAGCAGCTGCAAAGAAACAAATTGCGGAATATAAACGTGCGGCATTGGCAGCACCAATCCAGCCACCAAACAATTTAATGAGAGTGGCACCCATCCAATAAGGGAGCGGTGTACCCAGAGAGACATCGCGACCGGCTAAGTGAGGAACGAGCCAATCAATAGAATTGCCCCTGAATAAAGTCCACATGCCACCAAAACCAATCGCATCTTCGTTCTTCCAGGGGTCGCGGAAGAAGAGACCCGCAAAACCATAAACCAAAGTCAGCACAAAAATAATGATGCGCGGAATGGATTTAGTAGCGGCAGCGGTAAGTTTGACCATGAACTCTATTTAAAAAAACAAGTAATAAAAAAGGCAGCAAACGCTGCCTTGATTATCTCGCAGAGAAGGGCATTGCCATACCCTGTGAATATGAGGTGTATTAGGCCTTCTTCTTAGCTGGCTTTTCAGCGGCTTTAGCTTCTGCAGCAGCAGCTTTTTTCTCGGCCGTTTTAGCAGCGCCATCACCGGAAGCCTTAGCAACCGCTTTGGTACCGAATTTCTGACGGAATTTCTCAACACGACCAGCGGTATCCATAATTTTTTGGGTACCAGTGTAAAAAGGGTGTGATTCAGATGAAGTCTCGATCTTGGCCAATGGATATTCATTGCCATCTTCCCACTTGATTGTCTCTTTGGTAGACATTGTGGAGCGAGTCTTGAAGCTGAAGTTGTTTGAAACGTCTACAAAGACGATTTCACGATATTCGGGGTGAATGCCAGGTTTCATTTTGAGTCCTATTAGCGGGTAGCCGTTTAAGTTATTGACAACTTCTTAACCTAAATACTTTCCCAAGTTAAAAGCAGCTACCGAAGTAGCAAAAGTGAAATTATGCCATGAAATCAACAACAAAGCGCACTTTCGGGGTCGAAAAAGGGCTAAAAGAGCCCTATAGACCCCTAAATTAGCCTCCGCGACGCATGAGGTCGAAGAATTCCCCATTGTTTTTGGTCGATTTGAGCTTGTCGACGATGAAGTTCATCGCCTCAATATCGTCCATATCGGCCAGCAATTTACGTAAAACCCAGATCTTCTGGAGGTTTTCTGGTTTAACCAGTAATTCCTCACGGCGGGTACCAGACTTATTGAGGTTAATCGATGGATAAACACGACGCTCAGCCAAACGGCGCTCAAGATGCACTTCCATATTGCCAGTGCCTTTGAACTCTTCGTAGATGAGGTCATCCATACGGCTACCCGTTTCAATCAGAGCAGTAGCGATGATGGTCAATGAACCACCTTCTTCAATATTACGTGCCGCACCGAAGAAGCGTTTCGGACGTTGTAATGCATTTGCATCCACACCACCAGAGAGAACTTTGCCTGATGAAGGAACAACAGTGTTGTATGCGCGTGCCAAACGGGTAATCGAGTCAAGCAAGATGATCACATCTTTACCCATCTCTACTAAGCGTTTTGCTTTTTCAATCACCATCTCAGCAACTTGCACGTGACGCACTGCAGGTTCATCAAAAGTAGAGGCAACTACTTCACCGCGAACGGAGCGTTGCATCTCAGTCACTTCTTCAGGGCGCTCGTCAACGAGCAAGACGATCAAAATCGCATCTGGATTATTCGCAGAGATTGCGTGAGCAATGTGCTGCATCATCACGGTCTTACCGGATTTTGGTGACGCTACGATCAAGCCACGTTGGCCGTAACCAATTGGAGAGATCATGTCGATAATGCGGCCAGTTAAGTTCTCTTCAGCCTTGATATCACGCTCTAAGCCGATCACGCGGTTTGGGTGCAAAGGCGTTAAGTTCTCGAACATGATGCGGTTCTTGAGGGCTTCAGGAGCCAAACCGTTGATCTTGTCTACCTTTACCAAAGCAAAGTAACGCTCACCATCTTTAGGAGTGCGTACTTCACCTTCCACGCTGTCACCAGTGTGAAGGTTAAAGCGGCGAATCTGTGCAGGAGAGATATAGATATCGTCCGGTGAAGCCATGTAAGAGGCTTCAGGAGAGCGCAAGAAACCAAAGCCATCTGGCAAGACTTCCAAAGTGCCATCACCGAAAACGGTTTCACCTGCTTTAGCGCGTTTCTTCAGAATTGCAAACATCAATTCTTGTTTGCGCATCCTTTGGGTATTTTCAATCTCCAAGCTGGCTGCCATTTCGAGCAGAGCGGATACGTGGAGGACTTTGAGTTCAGTTAATTGCATGTGGTTCTCGGGTGTTGGTAAAGATAAAAATAAATAAGGGGATTGTGTTTTGGGGTATTGCCGCGCTGATTGAGATCACGCAGATGTGGAAAAACAGAATTTTGGAATTTGCTAAAAGAAGGGGAGATAAATTGCTGGAAAGTGCGCGTTTCTTAAAGATCCTGAATGCGCTGAACTGCTGTTCATTGCAATACTACACTAAAAAACAGGTCTGACAAGAACTAGAAACAGGTAAAAACCAGAGGCTCAACTGGTGAACCTGTGGTCTAGGATGATTTACAGATGACTATCAATAAATGCGGTCAACTGCGATTTGGCCAAAGCGCCTACTTTTTGAGCAGCCACGGTGCCATTTTTGAATAGGATCAGGGTTGGAATGCCACGGATATTGAACTGGGCAGGTACGCCTTGGTTCTCGTCCACGTTCATTTTGGCGATCTGCAACTTGTCGCCATATTCGCCGGAGAGTTCTTCCAGGATTGGGCCAATCATTTTGCAAGGACCACACCACTCAGCCCAGAAGTCGAGCAGAACAGGTTTATCGGACTTGAGGACGTCTTGTTCGAAAGAGGCGTCAGTTACATATTTAATGCCGGCACTCATGAAAATTCCTTATTTAGGCTTATTTAGCGACTTGTTTAATTGTTGCGTTACAGCGCTTATATTAGCAATAAGCGAAACATTCTGCTCAAAATAAATAAATTACTCAATTAATGCCTTTTCCGTTCCCCGCCAATTCTGATCAAAAGCAAGTGCAGTCATGGGCAATCACGCCCGATGCCAGCGCGCTTGAGCAGTTGGCCAAAGGTATTTGGGATTGTGCAGTGCAAACTCAGCAACGCCCCTTAGTGGTGCTCAGTACTGCGGGTCCATTAATTGGAGTCAGGGCAGCACTTGAAAAACATCGACCACCAGTTCTTGGTCCCAAAATTGCCTTCTTGCCACAAGTGATCAGTTTTGCGGATTGGTTAGAAGCGGCTCCAGGTGCATGGAAGTTTCCAAAGAAGCAATCTGATCTTGAGAGATGGTTGGGCGTCTATTCCACTTTGCGTAATCACAAAGAACTGCAAGCGTGGTTCAAGGCAGAAAGTGAGACTGGTGCTTGGGGTTTAGCACAAGCAATTGTGGAAGCATGTGACACCTTATCCAAAGCAATTAGTCCGCAGTTACAAAAACAGACTCACACATGGATGGAGGCAGATCAAGTCAAGCAGAGCAAAATCGGCGAGACATCACTTGCTGAGGCGCAAGCGCTATTGGATGCGACGGTTGCCAAAGTCTATTCAGGTATGGCGCGCAAGGTTGTGGATCAGGAGACTAAAGTCTTATTGACCTTCTGGCGATATACCGCGAACTTGAGCGACCCAGTCTTTCGTAATCAGTTTGCAATGGCTGCGCATCTTGAGGCAATTGCACAAAAAGCAAATCAAGCAAGACCATTGATTTGGGTGGAGACGGCTGATCCGACACTCATTGATCAAGAGATTATTGGCAGCTTACTGAATTCCTATGCACAGCATGCCCCTGTGATTGAAGTGAAGATGGATTGGCGCGATGTGGGTTTATGGGCAGAGGCTATTAGCGCTGAAGATGCCCAAGCAAAAGCACTTACGAATGCCAAGTGCGCACAAAGTGCAGAGTGGCGTCTGATCTCAGCCAAGCGTTTCGAAGAATTAGCCTGGGCTGCTGCCAAAACAATTGAACAACATCTCATTAACAATAAAACGAAGTTAGCGCTTGTGGCACAAGATCGCTTGGTAGCAAGAAGGGCGCGCGCTCTGCTTGCAAGACTAGGTCCCGCGTTAAATATCCGCGATGAGACCGGCTGGAAGTTGTCGACCACTCGTGCAGCAGCAGCGCTAAATAGTTGGTTGGAATTAATCAGAGCACCCAAAGATGGCCCAAGTGCAAAAGCATTACTTGAGTTTTTACAAAACCCATTTTTGGATCTAGGAAAAATTCTCAACCGTGATCCAGATACTTGTGTTGGACTCATTGCAGAGCTTGAAGATATTCTAGTGGCTAGCAAAGCAGAGTCTGGTTGGAAAACGTTCCATTTGGCGATTGAGGGTGCACAAGATAATGCTACTAAGACTTCAACTCACTTGCCAAGTACTGCTTTATTAGAGCTCATGCAGTTTTTCAGAGAGCGTCACCATGAGTGGTTAACCCTCAAGGTCGATTGCAAGAAGGCTTACGCGCTGCTGCAGGTCAATCTGCAAGCCACTGGCATGGCACACAGCCTGGATCAAGACTCGGCTGGCAAGCAGTTGTTAGAAGTACTCAAAGCGTTTGATTTAAGTAAGACTGCGTATCAAGAGACGCCGATTCGTTTGAGCGAATGGCTCAGTTTGCTTAAAACGGTGGTTGAGGGTGCAAGCTATCAAGAAGCGGGTAAGGAAGCAAAAGCAACATTGAGTATCTTGCCATTGAGCTCAACACGTTTACGTGATTTTGAGGCGGTAGTGGTAGTGGGTTGTGATGAACAACAACTCCCAGCCTATTCAGAGCCACCATTATTTTTCTCTGATGCGCTCAATCAACTTTTAAGGACTTCTACTATTGCTATGCAGTTTGTGCAGCAGGCGAGAGACCTTTCCCAATTACTGGTGTCTTGTCCTAGTGTGGATTTGCTCTGGCAAAGCAAGAGCAATAACGGCGAACCATTACGACCGTCTGCGTGGATACAACGATTGCAAAACCAAATTGGGTGGGAAGCTGTTCCAACTCAATTGAAAAAACGCGCTTTTGAAGCAAATCCGATGGATATGGCAGTAGCGCAGTTCGAAGAAGAGCTGCCGATGCCGTTATCGATGAGCCCTAGTGCTTATAAGGCTTTGCGGGATTGCCCATATCGTTATTACGTCCGCAGCTTATTGGGCTTGCGCAAGAACAAAGGCTTTGATGAAGGATTTGATGCGTCATTAGCTGGACAAACCTTACACAAACTCCTGAAGCGTTTTTATCAAGCCCTGAAAACTCAGGAGCATACCAATCCTGCTATCAAAACAGATCAAGAGCAAAGACGTGCTTGGATGGAAAAGAGCTTATTTCTTCATTCGGAGCAAGAGTTCGCCTCTTTGATTGAGGGCGATGCCAGAGTGATGGGCACACTAAGGGATTGGCAAAAACAGATTCCGAGTTTTGTAGATTGGCAATTACAGCGTGAGCAAGCGGGCTGGGAATATTTTGATGGTGAAGTTAAAGTAGGTTTTGATTTGCCGTTTGAAGATGCGCAAGGCAATCCTAAAGTCATTCGGATCGAAGGCTTTGCTGATCGCTATGACGTGAATATCAATAACAATAAGCTTGCCTCAGTGATTGATTACAAAAATCAACGCTTTGAGCGAGTCAAAGAGCGCGCACAACATCTTATGGATGATCCGCAACTACTGATCTATGCCCGTGCTGCAAATGAAGGCGCAGAAAACCATAAAATCACTGGCCATCAGGTTCAACAGGCAGAGTGGGTGGCTCTGAAAGCCGACCTTTCTAAGGGCGATCAAAAGGCATTACGCGGTCAAGAGGTGGCAGATATGCCCGCCATGATGCAACAGTTTTCTGACCAAATTACTGAGGATGTAGAGCAACTTTGGGCCAAGAAAACCATGCAAGCTTTTGCGCCTGAGGGTGTGTGCCAGTACTGTGAAGCACGTGGTATTTGCAGGAAGGGTATTTGGTGAGCGATAAGATAAACCTGCTTCCAGAGAAGCAACCCTATTCAGAAAAGCTTGCATGCGATCCACAGCGCTCAGTGATTGTTTCTGCCTGTGCGGGTAGCGGTAAGACTTGGTTATTGGTCGCGCGCATGGTGCGACTCTTGCTGGACGATGTTAAGCCACAAGAAATTCTGGCATTAACCTTTACACGCAAAGCCGCGCAAGAGATGCGCGATCGTCTGTATGGATTGTTGGAGCAGTTCTCAAAAAGTGATGATGACTCTTTAATGAAAGAGCTCACTGCTAGAGGTATGGAGTCAGAGCAAGCGAAGCAATCCTTAACAAGGGCCAGAGCTCTTTATGAGCAGGTGTTGGCAAACCCACAGCCGATTGTGATTGATACCTTTCATGGCTGGTTTGGCAGATTATTGGGCGCAGCCCCAGTGTCCTTGGGCATCCAGCCGGGCTTTATGTTGCGTGAAGATGCCAAGCGCCTGCAAGAAGAATGTCTTGATGACTGGTGGGGCGATCTCACGCCAGAACTCAAAACGCATTACGACGTCTTGCTAAAACATCTTGGTTCTCACGAAACTCAAAAACTCTTAATGGGACGAAGCAGTCTCTTTAAACAAAGAGGCGCTTGGACATTTTTTGCAAAAGAATGCAAGCAAACAGGTATTAGTCCAATTGAGCGTCTAAAGCAAACCTTACAAAAACTCAATTTACCTAATCCATTGCTAGCGCAGTGGAATGCACCAAACGCTTTGGTTGACCTGGAGTTTCTAGAAAGATGCTTTGCTAATAGCAGTGCAAATGATCAAAAACTTTTGCCAAGCTTATTGCCAGCCATTGCATGCAAGAGACGTGGTGGCGATGTGATGGAGATTACTACTACTTTGCAAAATGTTTTTCTAACCAAAGACCCAGTCAAGTACCGAGCAGGTAACGATAGCGCCTTAAGCGTATTGCAAACTTTCTTGACTAATGAGGGCATGGTAGACCGCATTGCCGAGCATATCGCCATCAAACAGACTTGGGGCCGTGCTTTTGAGGACTTTCTCCTCTGGCAAGCGGAGCAAGATGTCCTTGCAATCAATGATGCTTGGTTTGCTTTGAATCAATCCATGATGGCGCATGCCAATGCCGCCAAAGAAAATATGCGCGTGCGTGACTTTGATGATTTGGAGATTGGCGTCAGCATGTTGATGGGCGATTCTGCTAATGCAGCTTATCTCCAGTCCCGCTTAGATGCGAAGTACAAGCAAATTCTAGTTGATGAGTTTCAGGATACCAATCCATTGCAATGGCAAATATTGCGCGCATGGTTGGCGGGCTATAGCGAAGGTGATGAAAAGCCTAAAGTGTTTATTGTGGGTGACCCAAAGCAATCGATTTATCGATTCCGCCGCGCCGATCCGAGATTGTTCGTCAGTGCGAGACAGTTTTTACATCAGAACTTAGGTGCTGCTTATATTGAGCAAGACAAAACACGCCGCAACGCTGGTCAAATTAATAAAGCAGTCAATAAGATCTTTAAGGGCGAGCAGATTCCGCCAGAGTATCCCTATACCAAGCAAGAAACTCTATGGACAAGCCCTGCAGACCATATGCCTGCAGAGTCGTATGCCAAAGAGGGTGAGATCTATTTACTCCCCTTAATACCGTATGCGGAGAAACAGGAAAAAGTGCGAGAAGGCAGTGCGTTTGATAAAGCGATTGCAGACTCAAGTGAGACGGTTTCTGTAGTGCAGCGCCAGCAAGAGGGCGAATTGGTTGCGCGTCTGATCAAGGAAATCATCGCTACGCGAAAAGTAGCAGACAAAGAAGGCGGTAAAGAAATTTGGCGAGAGGCTAGAGCGAGTGATTTCTTGTTGCTGGTAAAGCGTCGCAAATTTTTACCCCAATATGAAAGAGCATTGCGTGAGGCAGACCTTGCATATGAGAGCTCACGCTTGGGTGGCCTATTAAATACCTTAGAGATTGATGATCTGATTGCGTTATTAACAGTGCTGGTAACGCCGCGCCATGATTTGCCACTAGCGCAGGTTCTGCGCAGTCCAATCTTCGGTTTTTCAGAAAAACAAATGCAGCAGTTAGCTGTCGCCATGACTTCTGGTCAATATCGTTCTTGGTGGGATGCCTTGCAAAACAGTCAGGACGCCGGTTTGCAGGTCGCCGCACGGTATCTTAAACACTGGCACCTCTTGGGTGAACGCCTACCGGTGCATGACTTGCTTGATCGCATTTATCAAGAGGGTGATGTACGCGTTAAATACGCCGCCGTCTGTCAAGAGATTGATCGCCCACAAGTGTTGGCAAACTTGGATGCATTTTTAGAGGTCGCGCTGAATCAAGACGGCGGTCAGTACCCAAGCTTAAGTCGCTTTATTCAAGAAATTAATGCTAAGCGTCGTGGCGATGATGATGAAACGCCTGATGAAGGTGATGTAGATGCGGCAAGTGATGACAATCTGGTGGATGTCGATGAAGAAAGTGAGATGTCAGAAGAGGATCGCCACAAACGAGTGCGCCTAATGACGATTCACGGAGCAAAAGGATTGGAATCACCTTTTGTGATCATGTTAGATGCCAATAATACCGATACCAATGTAGACCACAGCGGTGTTTTGATTGATTGGTCACCAGAAGAGGAGGGCCCTTCGCATCTTTCTCTCTTCACATCTAAAACATTAACGAGTCCACGCGTTGAAATCAACGAAGAAGAGAGGCGTATTGGTGAAAATGAAAACTGGAACTTGCTTTATGTTGCAATGACCCGTGCTCGTCAAGGCCTGTGGATTAGTGGTGATGCTCAGAAGCCTACAAAAGCCAACCCTGACGGTCTAGATAAGGCCTCTTGGTATGGCAAAGCCAGTGCTGCTGAATTGGCAATCTATCCAGTTGCGCAAGAGCTGGCAAGCAAAGCCAAGGGTACCAAGGCTAAGCCAAAAAATGCTTCAGAAGGTACGGTCGAAGATTTTGTCTTGGAGTGGAAGCCTGCGCAAGAAAGTCACACTCAATTACTGCATGATATTGAGAGCGGTATCACGGTAGAGGTATTTGCAGGTGAAGAGGATCAAGCGGCTGAGCCCGACCCAGAGATTTTAGAAGAGGGTACGCATTTCCATAAACTGCTTGAGTTCCTCACCCCAGATTCCAATCAATCAAGCAAACCTTCGATGCCAAGCGAACAAGAGCTTATGAATTGGCTAGGCGTTGATCAAGCTCATGCGCAAAAAGTGCTTGAGCGCACAAAGAGAGTATTAGCAGCGCCAGAGCTCAGAAAATATCTCACTTCAGGTCAGTGGATCGCCGCCTGGAATGAGCTGGATATCGCAAACAAAGAAGGTAAGAGCTATCGTATGGATCGCTTGGTTGAGTTAGATGACTATATCGCCATCATCGATTACAAGCTCACTATTCCGGAAGTTGATAGCGAGAAGTACGAAAAATATCGCACGCAGCTCAAAAACTACCAAGCTGAACTCAGCCGTATTCGCAAAGACAAGCCTAATAAGGCCTATTTAATTTCTTCCTTAGGCGAAATCAAAGAGCTTAAGTAATTTTTATCTAGCATGAGGATTACACTAAATGAAGTTCAATCCTTTTGCCTAAAGCAGCCGCATATTTTCTGAGGGTATTTAGACTTGGAGAATGTTTGCCACTAGCTAAGGAGCTTTCTAGTCTTGCAATCGCAGGGGCCTGCGTCCCCATACGTTTCGCAATTTCTGCTTGGGAGAGCCCTGCTTTTTTTCTGGCAGCGAGTATTTCATCTAGAATCGCAAATTCTTCACGATTCAGTTTATCCGCCTCTGCTTTTACGGCAGGATCCTTGAGCATTCTGCTTACTAATTGTTTGTGACTTAAGGGTTTAGTTTTTTTGGTTGTCATTTGTTTAACTCCTTCATTCGCTGCTTAGCAATTTTTATTTCTTTATCTGGTGTCTTTTGAGTCTTTTTGATGAAGCTATGAAGCATTACGATTTCTTGCTTGACCAGGGTATAGAAAAAGACTCTTGCAATACCTTCAGCTCCTTTTAATCGCAATTCAAATAGTCCGCCACCAAAAGCATCTGTGTGTGGTAAGCCTAAATTGGGCCCATATTCCATCATTCGATCAGTCAAACATATATAGCGTGCTTTTAATGTTGAGGGCAGATTCATAATGTCTTCCTGAACCTCTTGGCTGATATAAATAATGGAATATGTCATCACACTAATGATAACAAATTTGTTAATATTGTATCAGGAAAGAGCGTGCAAGTTAAAGGGTTATACATCTTGAATTTCCCTTAAAAGCCCCCATATAACTAGGGAATAGTAAAAATACCTAAACTGGTGATAATAAAAATCGCAGTGAAACATCCTACAAGGAGTCATGATGAAGATGCGTAATGTACTGAAGTCATTTATTGGCGTTGTTGCTAGCGCTCTATTGCTCACAAGCAATCTTGCGTTAGCAGAAGCAACTTTGCCTGAGGTTTCTCAAGCCATTCAATCGGGGCAGCTTGCTAAAGCTGATGCCATGATGAAAGAGGTTTTGCAGAACCATCCCAATAGCGCCAAGGCACATTACATTGCTTCTGAACTCTATTTAAGGGAAGGTAAGTTAGATGCTGCAAGAAGCGCATTCGTGCAAGCAGAGAACTTAGCACCTGGCCTACCGTTTGCTCAACCAGAATCTGTTCAACGATTACAAGCAGAGTTGCGTGCAGGTGCTGTGCCGGCGCATACCAATACGGGTGCAGGTTCAATCTTTAGTAGCCCATTGTTTTGGGTCTTGATTGCGATCTTGATCGCAGGCGTGGTGTTCTTCATGAGAAAGCGTCCTGATCCAGTTCAGGTCTATAACGCACCAACCGCTAATGGGCCATACCCTAGTGCCCCTAGTGCCCCTGGTGCTTATCCTCCTGGTTATCCTGGTGCACCCGCATCAGGAATGGGAAGTGGCTTAATGGGAAGTTTGGCAACTGGCGCAGCACTGGGTGCTGGCATGGTTGCTGGTGAGGCATTAGCAAGTCACCTCATGGGTGGCGGTCAACACGCCAACCCCAATGTCAACAATGACTTTAACCAAGTGGGTGGTCCAGTAGCTGATGCGCCTAACTTCGGAGTAAATGATGCAAGCTCTTGGGACGATGGCGGCTCAAGTTCTTGGGATGACAATGGTAGTGGCGGTGGTTTTATGGACGATGTCTAATCAAGTAATTTAGTAATTAAAAATAACTATTCAATACAGAAAGTAAAAATCCTTATGGCAATGTCAATGTACCAAGCATCTATCCCGCAGCTCACCAAGATGCTGAGCAACCTGTCGAATATTTTGAAGAAGGGTGAAGAGTTCGCCAAGGCCAAGAACATTGATGGCACAGTATTAGTGGGCAGTCGTCTCGCTGTCGATATGTTCCCGCTCGCAAAGCAGGTGCAAATCGCTTGTGATCAGGTGAAAAACGGCATGGCGCGTTTAGCTGGCGTTGAGCCACTCAAGTTTGATGACAATGAAACGACTTTTGCGCAGCTACAAGAGCGTATTGCCAAAACGATCGCCTTTGCCAACGGCATTCAGCCTGCGCAGGTCGATGGCACCGAAGCAAAAGAGATTAAGTTCTCGATTAAAGAGTGGAACTTTGAGTTTGTAGGTGAGCAATACCTGCTGACTTGGATCATTCCAAACTTTTACTTTCATGTGACCACTGCGTACAACATTCTGCGCCACAACGGCGTAGAGATTGGTAAGTCTGACTTCCTAGGGGGTTAAGTAGCCATTACAATAGTGCCATGGAATATTTTTCAGAAATTATTGAGACCGTAAACCCTTGGCTCTTCCGAGTTAGTGTTTACCTCTCCAATGCATTTCTGGATGACCCCGCAATACTGGCATTTGCTTTTTGCTAGACCCAAATAAAAAACCACCGCTTCGTTAAACTAGATTCGGTGGTTTTTTATTAAAGGTACAGAGCAGCAAGATTTATTTAATCATTCCTGCATTCTTAGCATCATCCATGGCCTGCGCTGTTTTCTCTTTCATGAAAGCAGGCATCTTTGCTAATGGCACATCTACCAATACAAATCCAGACTCTTCTAGCTTCTTCTTGGTCTCAGGATCAGCATTGAGCTGCGCAAAGTAGTCAGACATCTTCTGCTGCAAGATCAGTGGGGTGGATTTTGGTACTGCAACACCGCGATAGGCACCATCGACCCAGTTCAGACCTAGCTCTTTAAAGGTTGGCACATCGGGCAGAGCAGGGTTGCGCTTCTCAGTAGCGATTGCCAGTGTGCGCACCTTACCTTTTTGCTGAATGGCTAATGGCAAGTAACCCATCGCGCCGTCAACGTGCATACCAATCAAAGCCGTAATCAAATCACCCGTACCTTTAAAAGGTACGTAATTAATTTTGACGCCAGCCAATTTATTTAAACGCTCCACTGCCATGTGGTTGGCTGAGAACTGGGCTGAGCCTGCTAAAGACATCTTGCCGGGTTCTTTCTTGGCAGCGGCAATAAATTCTTGATAGGTCTTATAAGGGCTATCTGCAGAGACCATTAAGGCATCGGGCGTGAAGTGATAGTAGTAGATCGCATTAATGTCTTCAGTCTTGTACTGAATACCTTCTTGTAAAGGTTGCAAGATCGTGTGCGGAATATTGACACCGACTACCGTTGTGCCATCAGCAGGATAGGTATTGAGCGCGCTCCAGGCTAAAGCACCACCTGCACCTGCACGATTAATCACCACCATCGGCTGCTTATATTTCTTGGCAGAGATCTCTGCTTGATAGCGTGCCACTAAATCAGACTCGCCAGCAGGCGGGAAGGGGATGATGTACTGAATTGTTTTGTCTGGGAAGGGCTGTGCCTGAGCTGTGGATAGCAAACCGAATGCCAGCAGTGCAATGCTTAGTAGGCGAAGTATTTTCATTTGGAAATCTCCTCGATCACGGCATTGGTGACATCGCTCATCATGGCAGTGCCACCTAAATCACGAGTATGCAACTTCGGATTGGCAGTCACTTTTTCAATGGCGGACATTAACTTAGCACCCAAGGCTTTTTGGCCTAAGAAGTCGAGCATCATGACGGCAGACCAGAAGGTGCCAATAGGATTGGCAAGACCTTTACCCATGATGTCAAAAGCAGAACCATGAATAGGTTCAAACATCGAAGGGTAGCGACGCTCTGGATCAATATTGCCAGTCGGTGCAATGCCTAAGCTACCAGCTAATGCAGCAGCTAAGTCACTCAGTACATCGGCATGTAAGTTAGTCGCGACAATCGTATCTAAAGATTCTGGGCGATTGACCATGCGTGCGGTAGCAGCATCGACTAACTCTTTATCCCAAGTCACATCCGGAAAATCTTTAGCAACTTGCACGGCAATCTCATCCCACATCACCATGCCATGGCGTTGCGCATTGGATTTAGTAATGACGGTGAGATGCTTGCGAGGGCGGGATTGCGCTAGCTTAAAGGCATAGCGTTGTACACGCTCAACCCCAACGCGGGTCAAGATGCTCATATCGGAAGCCACTTCAATCGGATGGCCTTGATGTGCTCTACCGCCTAAGCCAGAGTATTCACCTTCGGAGTTTTCACGCACGATGACCCAATCGAGTTGATCGGGCTTGCAATTGCGCAGTGGCGTCTCAATACCAGGAAGAATGCGGGTAGGGCGCACGTTTGCATATTGGTCAAAGCCTTGGCAAATCTTTAAACGCAATCCCCACAAAGTAATGTGATCTGGAATTTTGGGATCACCAGCTGAACCAAACAAGATGGCATCTTTAGATCGCAAAGGATCAAGACCATCTTCGGGCATCATGACGCCGTGTTTGCGGTAGTAGTCACCACCCCAATCAAAGTGTTCAAACTCAAAAGCAATTTCAGGATGTTTTTTGCTTAAGGCGTTTAACACCTTCTCGCATTCAGGAATTACTTCTTTGCCAATTCCATCGCCTGGAATTGAAGCAATCTTAAACAGCGTCATTTGTCTCCCCCACCGTGATCGGTTGTATCGGAATGCCAGTAAATTGCTAGACCTATTATGGGGGTGCTTCCCCATAAAAACAGACTCTAAGGCTTGGGGTTTATGAGTAGACGGGCCCTCTAAAAGCCCCCCAAAACACCCCTTAAAGCATCAAAACAACAAAAACACTCCCATTTTTGCGGTTTTTACATATACTGTATAAACATACAGTATATTAATGACTATGACGCAAGAAATGATCTCCCCAAAATTAACTCTAAGCCAGGCACCACAAGCCTTGGCAGGTCATTTTGCCGCCTATGAGCTCAAGCTTTTAAGTCACCGGATTTCAGCAGGATTTCCCAGTCCGGCGGCAGATTACGCTGAGGATGGCCTAGATTTGAACCATTATCTGGTCCAAAACAAGCCAGCGACCTTCATGTTCACCGTGAAGGGGGATTCGATGTTGGGCGCGGGCATTTGTGACGGCGACAAGGTGGTTGTCGATAAAGCCCTCAAGCCAAAACATAAAGACATCGTTGTAGCGGTAGTCGATGGTGAGTACACCATTAAACGCCTTTATCAATTGCGTGGCCGCATTGAATTGCAACCCGAAAATCCTAGCTATCAACCCATCACTTTTAGTGAGGGTAGTGAATTGCAAATCTGGGGTGTCGTGGTTGGCGTAGTGCGCAAGTACAGCAATGCGAGCACAAGATATGGCAAAGGCAATAAATCATGAACCCATTATTTGCGCTCGTTGACGTGAACAACTTCTACGTTTCTTGCGAGAGAGTGTTTCAGCCAAAGTTAGAAGAAGTGCCGATGGTGGTGCTATCCAATAACGATGGTTGCGCTGTAGCGCGTAGCGCTGAGGTCAAAGCACTTGGCGTGAAGATGGGTACACCTTGGTTTCAGATGGAAGCACTTGCCAGAAAGCATGGCATTCAAGCCTACTCATCAAACTACACCTTATATGGTGATATGAGTAACCGTGTAGTCCAGGTATTACGGGGCTTTACGCCTAATCTGGAGGTCTACAGTATTGATGAGAGCTTCTTACAAATCGAGACGGTCTTAAAGCAATATCAAGATACGATCGAGCTAGGTCAAGGTATTCGGC
This sequence comes from Polynucleobacter wuianus, assembly GCF_001659725.1. Taxonomy (NCBI): domain Bacteria; kingdom Pseudomonadati; phylum Pseudomonadota; class Betaproteobacteria; order Burkholderiales; family Burkholderiaceae; genus Polynucleobacter; species Polynucleobacter wuianus. Next base: position 685,428 of record NZ_CP015922.1, read on the forward strand.
AAAAAGTCAAAGACATTACTGGCTTGCCAGTATGTGTTGGTATTGGCGCAAGCAAGACCTTGGCTAAGCTAGCGAATCACTTAGCTAAAAAATACAAACAGTTCTCTGGTGTATGTGATGTCAATGTCATGAGTAAAGAAGAGCTCTATCAATGGATGAGTGAGACGGAGGTAGGGGAAGTGTGGGGCGTTGGTAGACAAATTGCCAAAAAACTCAAAGCCCAAGATATTCATAGTGTGTTTGATCTCTTACAAGCATCACCACAGGCTATGCGTCAAGAGTTTGGCGTGGTGATGGAACGCCTCTGTTATGAGTTGCGTGGAACTTCTTGCCTCAAGTTAGAAGAAGTGGCGCCAGCTAAGCAACAAATCATTGCCTCGCGTAGCTTTGGCAAGCTGGTTACCAGCCAAGCAGAGCTTGCGCAATCGGTTGCCACCCACGCAGCACGGGCCGCAGAGAAACTCAGAAGCCAAGACAGTGTGACGGGCGCCCTGACGGTGTTTATTCAAACAAACCCATTTAAGCAGCATGAGCCACAGCATCATCAAAGCATCACTATTCCATTAACAGATGCAAGCGATAACACGCTGACATTAACCAACGCGGCCTTAGCAGGTCTTAAGCAAATCTATCAACCAAACTTTCGTTACAAGAAGGCGGGAGTCATTCTCAATCTCATTAGCGATAAGCCAACGATTCAGCAATCGCTCTTTGAGGATGTGGAAAGCAAAGGCAAGTCAGCCAGCCTGATGAAAGCGGTAGATGTAATCAATACCCGCTTTGGTAATGCCGTGATCAGATCTGCAGCGGCTGGTACCAATAGTACTAAAGAAGTTTGGCAAATGAGATCTAACAATAAATCACCGAACTACACCACCAAGTGGGATGAGTTACCGGTGGCGAGATAAGTAAGGAAGCAAGGAAACATATGAAAAACAACACCAAGCAGCACTATTTTTCACTAGCTCATTTGATGAGCTTTTGACCCACTAACCTTAATACATAGCAGTAATAAATAGCAAATCAGCAATAGCAAACCAGGAGAAAATAAATGAACACATTAAGCAACTTGATGAATAACTTTAACGGCATCTCATTGGCAGTGATCATGGTCCTGTCTTACTGCGCAGTGTTGAAAAACACCAAGCGTCATGAGAGTGAAACAAGACAAGGATTTAATCGTCGCTATCAGTAAAGAATTGGTAGTAGCAGTAAATCGCAGTAGGTTTAAAAAGTAGGAGGGAATAAGGAAATCACGGATTCCTTATTCCCTTGCTCTTTTGGGGTGGCCAAAGCTAACTATATTAAGATGGATAGAAACCTCATGAGAAAGCTAAAAATGACATTACTCAAAATTGCCCTATCAGTTATTTGTATCTTGATTGGCGGCTCAGCATTTGCCGCAGATCCTTGGCCAAATCATCCGATCAAGTTCGTCGTAGGCTTTGGACCTGGGGGCGCAAATGACTTGGTTGCGCGCGCAGTTGCTGAGGGTGTAAGCAAGCAATTGGGCCAACCAGTGATTGTTGAAAATAAACCGGGGGCCGGTTCGGTGCTAGGTGCTGACTATGTAGCTAAGAGTGCGCCTGATGGTTATACATTTTATGTCTCTGCTGCTGGTGGTGTAGTGACCATCCCGATGCTTCGCAGCAATATGCCTTACAAAATTGACGACTTAGTACCTGTTGGCATGATGGCAGTAAGTCCATCAATCATCGTAGTTAATAGTGATTCACCGATTCAGAACTTTAAAGACCTACTTGCAAAAGCCAAAGGCAAACCAGGCGTAACATTTGCAACTGCAGGCTCTGGTAGCACACCACACTTTGTTGCTGAAATGCTCAAGATGTACGCGGGCGGGGGTAATTATGAAATTATTCCTTACAAAAGTGGATCCGAAGGTATGTTTGCCGTGGTATCTAAGCAAGTTGATGCTACATCGGAGGCCAGCGTAGTGGTGCTTCCGCAAATTGAAGGTGGCAAGCTCAGACCATTGGCCTCTACTTGGAATAAACGCATTACCCGTTTACCAAATGTGCCAACGACAAAAGAGTTAGGTTATCCAAACATCTTTATTGGCCACTGGGCAGGCCTCTTTGCGCCTAAAGGCACATCACCTGAAATCATCTCCAAGATGAATGGAGCAATTCAGGCAGCATTAGATACCAATGCACTTAAATCTCGCTTAATTCCACAAGGGATTGAACCAGCGCCTGGCTCACAAGCAGACTTCATCAAATTCTTAAATGAAGAAAGAAAACGTCTGCAGCCAATTGTGAAGAGTGCCAATATGAAGGATGAGTAAGGTAATTACCTAATAATATTCATGGTATCTAGAAAATAAAGCGAGAGTAATCTCGCTTTATTGTTTTAATTGCGTCGCAATTCGTCTAGTGAGTTTGGGTGGACTAGAATCAATATGCAGGCGATGACGTTCTTCTTGCATGGCTAAATCATCTGCAGTGAATCGATCAAAGCGCCTAAGGTAGTCGGCCCAAGTTTCAAATACGAAATACTCTAAAAATTTTCCAGCATGCTCAGCGTCTTCAAATAGGCTCCAAGAAAGAGCGCCTTGTTTTAAACGTGAGCGCCTTGTTTTGGCCATGAGTTTTCTAAAGACATCAGCTTGCTCTTTGCGAATGTGATATTCAATGGAAATCATCACCGGCCCTTCGTGAGGATCAATATCTCTTGAGGGGTGGGGTCTCTCGATAGGGCAAACAGGCGATAGGTCTTCTGCTTCATGACCATGAATGCGGTGTTTGCGAATCAGGAGCAATGCAAGGATTCCAAAGATTGCACTTGCTACTACGCCAGTAGTGACGTCAGTAGAGTTGGTAATCTTTCCCCATACAAAAGCCCCAAGTGCGCTACCGCCCATCAGACTCATCTGGTAGAAAGACATGCCTCGCGCTCTAATCCAGTTTGGTAAAGAGAGCTGAGAGGCTGTGCTGAGTGTATTGCCAACACTAAACCAGGACATACCGCTTAAAACCATGATCGGGGCTGCGTACCAAAGATTTGGCACAAGCACTACCCCTGCAGAGCTAATGGAAAGGAAGATAATTCCAAAGCTTGCCATCTGTTGAGGCGTAAATTTATCGCGTAAGTAGTTCAATTGAGAGCCAACAATGATGGCGCCAAACCCTAAGCAGGACAGCAGTAGGGTAAATGTATTTGCATCTCCATCAAAATGGGATTTTGCGATGACTGGCAATAAGGCAAGCAGACTAGAAGACTGCATATAGAACAAAAATGACCGAATCAAAATCGATCGCATCGGTTTTGATTGGCGAACATATTGCGCACCCACGCGCATAGCGCCAAAGAAGCGCTCGCCCGGAAGGGTGGAAATGTAGCTCTCATTCTTCCAGCGCAGCACTATCGTCGTCATCGCTAATGACAGCACCATGTTTAAGGCAAAGACGTATTCAGTGCCAATTCCAGCAATGATGAGACCTGCAATCAATGGGCCCAAAATGCGCGAGGCATTCATGGCGATCGAATTAAGACCTAAGGCTAAATGTAAGTTGTCGCGCGGAACTAAGTCAGGAACAATCGCAGCATAAACAGGCCATCGCATTGCAAGACCCACACCATTGATAAATGTCAGTAGCAATAAAAAAATGGGATTCAGTAAGTTAAATACAGAAGACACAAACAAGAGGGTTGCATTAATAGCAAGCCATAGCTGCGTAAAGACTAAAAAATGTTTTCGATTCAGAATATCTGCAAGCGCTCCGCTAGGAAGCCCAAGTAGAAGAACAGGTAAATTTGCAGCAGTTTGTACAAGGGCAATTAATGTTGCCGAAGTGGTTAAGGATGTCATCATCCATGCTGCAGCTACATCGTTGGTGTACATGCAGACGTTGGCTACTAGCCAAGTAGTCCAAAGCGCACGAAATACGGGAATTTTTAAGGGCGTAAGCCACAAAGGAATTCTGGAAGGTAGCAGGGGTGGGGTACTCATTGCTACATTATTCCTCAATCTTGCATATTGATTGAGGACCCCCTCATTAAAGAATGGCTGCGATTCCTGCTTTGGCAGTATTACTATCTTCCATATTCTTTACGCCGGATACCCCAACAGCTCCAACGGTATGCCCATCGATCACAATATTGACCCCACCCTCTAGCATCATAGAGAGGTGTGGCACTGACAAAAAAGCTTGTCGACCCTGGTTAATCATTTCCTCGTAAACCAAGGTTTCGCGTCTACCCATTGCTGCAGTCCTTGCTTTCTCTTGTGCAAAATAAGAAGAAAGCGGCTGACAACCATCACGGCGAATTAGCCCAAGAAGATGCCCGCCGTCATCGCAAACTGCTATTGCAACAATATGACCTTTTTCACTCGCATATTGATCTGCGGCATCTAGGATCTTTTGCACATCAACTTGTTTTAAGTAAGGTTTGCTGGGTAGCATACTGATCTTAGGTCACTGGAGCAGGGTTAAATAATGAAATTGCATTGTGCAATTTCCATTGCTCTGCAAAAGTTTTCTTACGACCGCTAGCTACTTCTAGCATCATGTGAAACATTTCCCAGCCGATATCCTCAATCGTTGCAGTGCCATCGGCAATCTTGCCAGCATTGATATCCATTAAGTCATTCCAGCGCTTAGCTAGATCGGTGCGAGTAGCCACCTTAATAACTGGCACAGCAGCCAAGCCATAAGGAGTTCCGCGGCCAGTAGTAAAGACATGTAGATTCATCCCCGCCGCCAACTGTAAGGTGCCGCAAATGAAATCGCTCGCTGGAGTAGCGGCAAAGATAAGCCCCTTTTGTTTAAGCTTGTTTCCAGGTGAGAGCACTCCAGAAATCGGAGATGTGCCCGACTTAATAATCGAGCCCATCGCTTTCTCAACAATATTAGAGAGACCACCTTTTTTGTTGCCGGGAGTGGTATTAGCGCTTCGATCGACCTTACCTCGTTTGAGATAAGCGTCATACCAAGCCATCTCATCAATCATCGCTTGAGCAACTTCTGGTGTAGTGGCTCGCGAGGTGAGTTGATCGATGCCATCACGCACTTCAGTTACCTCAGAAAACATTACGCTTGCGCCAGCGCGAACTAAAAGATCAGTGCAAAAGCCTACAGCAGGGTTTGCTGTCACACCTGAAAAAGCATCACTGCCACCGCACTGAACGCCTACGACAAGCTCACTTGCAGGAACCGTTTCTCGCTTACGTGCATTGAGTCTTTTCAAATGCTCGTTAGCATTTTTCATAATCGAATCAATCATAGACATGAAGCCAACATGAGCTTCGTCTTGAAGACATACGACATCTAAACCATCAGAAGCCGAATTGCTGCTGATCGGAATGCTGCCAGGCGGTAGTAATCTTTGAGGTTGAAGCTTTTCACATCCAAGGCTGACAACCATGACTTCGCCGCCGAAGTTGGGATTTAAGCTAATGTTGCGTAAGGTCCGAATCGGAATATCGGCACCAACTGCATCAATTGCTACTCCACACCCATAAGTGTGCTCAATGCCAATCACGTCATCTACATTAGGGTACTTAGGTAGTAATTCGTTTTTAATTCGCTGTACTGCATAGTCAACTACACCTGATACACATTGAACAGTGGTGGTAATGGCTAATATGTTTCTTGTTCCAACTGAGCCATCTGCATTACGATAGCCCTCAAAAGTGTAGCCCTCAAGCGGCGGCATTGATGCAGGCTTGACTGTGGCGATTGGAAGATTATCTAATCCACGAGCATCAGGCATTTTCAGAATATGCTCGCTAACCCAGCTGCCTGCTGGAATATCTTGAGCTGCATACCCAATCGGTATGCCATACCGAATGACGGGGGAATTATTGGGTAAATCAACTAGGGCAACTTTGTGGCCTTGGGGAACATGCTCACGCAAGGTCAGTCCCGATGGGAGTTTTGTCCCGGCCGGCAAACCCCCGTCGTTAGCAACAATGGCTACGTTATCGCGGTCGGTCATGGTGATTGTCAGCGGTATCATCACTAGGTCCTATGAGTTGGCATGAAATACATTTTGTGAGATTATGGCATAAATGATAGCGCTATCAAATTTAGCTTGCAAGTACCTTTATGAGTGAAAACGAAAGTAAACGCAGTCGCCGTAGCAGCGGAGCCATCACGCTTCATGACGTAGCTCGGCTTGCTGGCGTTTCGCCAATCACGGCTTCTAGGGCTATTAATAAGCCAGAACAGGTTTCGCCTGAGCTATTAAAGCGGGTGGAAGAGGCGGTAGCGCGGACGGGTTATGTCCCCAATAGGATGGCTGGGGGATTGGCATCCTCTAGAAGCAAGCTTATTGCTGCAGTTGTGCCTAGTACAGTGATTTCAGTTTTTAACGAAACAATTGAGGCGCTAAATAACACGCTCTTTGATGCTGGCTATCAACTCATGCTTGGACAATCTGCATACTCAGCAGATCGTGAAGAATTGCTCTTGGATTCGGTCATTGGTAGACGTCCTGATGGCATCTTTTTAACTGGTGTCATGCAACCAGGTAAAGGGCGAACCCGACTCATGGCATCTGGTATTCCAGTGGTAGAGACATGGGATTTAACGCCTACTCCAATCGATATGCTCATTGGTTTCTCCCATACAGATATTGGCTTGGCGGTCGCTAAATACCTTTTGGGTAAGGGCAGAAAACAGTTCGCCATCATTCGCGCTGAAGATGAACGTGCGGATCGTAGAACGCTAGCATTTAAAGCTGCAGTTACTGAGGCGGGGTTACCAGATCCTTATGTAGTAAACGTTGGGGACCAGCGCTCTATTCGCAGTGGTCGTGATGCAATGGCCAAAATTCTTAAGCATGCACCGCGGAGTGATGCAGTATTTTGTAGTTCTGATTTGTTAGCCTTAGGCGCTTTAACTGAGGCTAGGTCGCAAAAAATTGATGTGCCAAAGCAAATCGCAGTGATGGGTTTTGGAGATGTTCCATTTGTAGCCGATATGCTGCCTTCTTTAACTACGGTTCGTATTAATGGCGGGAAAATTGGTCAATTGGCTGCGCAATATCTCATGGATAGAGCAGAAGGTAGGGAAGTTTCGGAGCCTATCGTGAATGTCGGTTTCTCTATTATCGAGCGCGACACAGCCTAGTCCTTAGTAAAAACCCTTAAATAAATCATTTGACAAGATTCTTTGGTATCGCTAACATTTGATCTAAATTGGTAGCGCTACCATTAAACTCAAAAAACATCCATCAAAGGAAAAAGTATGAATCCGCAAGATCTAAAGTCGATTGTTTCCGAAGGTTTGTTGTCATTTCCAGTGACTGACTTTGATCAGCATGGAAATTTCAATGCCAAAGGATATGCGGAGCGACTTGAATGGTTGGCGCCCTATGGTGCAACTGCATTATTTGCAGCAGGCGGTACCGGCGAATTCTTCTCGTTGGATGGAAAAGAATATCCAGAGATTATTAAGACTGCAGTTCAGACCTGTAAGGGAAAGGTGCCCATTATTGCTGGCGCAGGTGGTAGCACGCGTTTTGCAATTGAATGCGCACAAGAAGCAGAGCGTCAAGGTGCTCATGGCATTTTGTTGTTGCCACACTACTTAATGGAAACAGGCCAGGCAGGCTTAATTGCTCACGTTGAAGCGGTTTGCAAAAGCGTGAGGTTTGGTGTGATTGTTTACAACCGAAATGTCACTAAGTTAACTCCGGACTCTTTAGCAATTTTGGCAGATCGTTGCCCTAATCTGATCGGCTTTAAAGATGGCGTTGGAAATATTGAAATCATGTCATCGATCTTTTTAAGAATGGGTGACCGCTTCTCTTATTTGGGTGGATTGCCAACTGCTGAAGTCTACGCAGCAGCTTATAAGGCTTTAGGCACCCCTGTGTATTCATCAGCAGTATTTAACTTCATTCCAAAAACGGCAATGGATTTCTACCATGCTGTGGCTAAAGACGATATGGCTACGCAACACCATTTGTTAAAAGAATTCTTTATGCCTTACCTCCAGATTCGTAATCGTGATCCTGGTTATGCCGTCAGCATCATTAAGGCAGGCGCAAAAATTGTTGGGCATGATGCTGGCCCAGTCCGCGCGCCACTAGTTGATCTCAAGCCAAACGAAGTTGAAGAATTAGCAGCGCTGATTAAAAAAATGGGTCCTCAATAATACGGAGCACTAAACATGTCAAATTCACGAATTGCATTAGTCACTGGCGCTGGAAGTGGTATTGGCAAGGCTGTTGCCTTGGGCTTACTGGCAGATGGATTTAAGGTAGTACTGGCAGGCAGAAGGCTAGAGCCTCTTCAAGAGGTGGCGCAATTGGCAAAAGAGATGGGTCAAGAAGCCTATCCTGTTTCTGTAGATGTGCGTGATCCGATTAGTGTAGAAAACCTCTTTGCTGAAATCGAAAAAAAATACGGTCGTCTCGATGTGGCTTTCAATAACGCAGGCGTTAATGCTCCTGCAGTCACGATTGATGAGCTGCCTTTGGAGAAATGGCAAAACGCGATTGATACGAATGTCACTGGTGTTTTCCTCTGTGCGCGTGCTGAGTTTGGCTTGATGAAAAAACAAAATCCACAAGGCGGCAGAATCATTAATAACGGTTCCATCTCTGCCCACACCCCTAGGCTCTACACAACTCCTTATACGGCAAGTAAGCACGCTGTAACTGGAATCACAAAAGGCATAGCTTTAGATGGCAGAAAGTTCAATATCGTAGCCAGCCAGATTGATATCGGCAATGCCTTAACCGAATTGTCTGCTCGTATGACTAAAGGCGTCCTTCAGGCAAATGGCGAACTAGCGCCAGAGCCAATGATGGATGTAAAGCATGTGGCGGATGCTGTGCGCTATATTGCGGCATTACCGCTTTCAGCCAATGTGCTCAATATGACCGTCATGGCAAGTGCTATGCCATTTGTTGGTCGTGGTTAAGGAATGAAGATGAAGCCAACTGTTTTACAACTCAGTCCAATCTTGATTCCATCTGTTAGTCAAAAACTCAATGAGCTTTATGAGGTTCATAAGTATTTTGAGATTGATGATAAAGAAGCTTTTCTAGCCAAGCATGCTGCAGATGTGCACGGTGTTGTGAGTGGTGGTCATACTGGAATTAGTAAGGCCCTTATGGAAAGACTACCGAATCTGAAGGTAGTTGCTGTTAATGGCGTCGGGACTGATGCAGTTGATATGGCATATGCAAAGAGTCGTGGCATTCATGTCACTGCAACCTTTGGCGCTTTAACTGAGGATGTTGCTGATTTAGCAATCGGTCTTTTGCTTACAAGCTGTCGTGGAATTTGTGCGGGCGATCGCTTTGTACGCGAAGGGAATTGGGTGAAATTTCCATCCCCAACTGCAATACCCTTATCACGTCGCTTTAGTGGTATGCGTGTAGGCATCGTTGGAATGGGTCGAGTAGGGCGTGCTGTTGCAATACGAGCCGCTGCATTTGGCTGTCCAATTCAATATACCGATCTCAAGAAAATGGATGACTTGTCTTATGGCTTTGTGCCAGATTTGATAGAGCTTGCGCATCAAAGTGACGCTTTGATTCTTTGTGCTGCAGCAGATAAAGCTGAAGGTATTGTGAATGCAAAAGTTCTAGACGCGTTAGGAAAAGACGGATTCTTAATTAATATCGCCCGCGGCAAATTAGTGAACGAGGTGGATTTAGTTGAGGCTGTAAAGGCTGGAAAAATTGCGGGTGCTGGTCTTGATGTATTTGTAGATGAGCCCAATGTGCCAGAGGCCTTACTACAGAATGATTCAGTAGTAATGCAAGCGCACAGAGCTAGCGCAACTTGGGAGACGCGTACTGCGATGGGCAATATGGTTCTTGATAGTCTAGCGCAAGCTTTATCTGGCAAGCGACCTGAAATGAGTCTTACTACTTAAAGGCGCACAATCTAATGAAAGTAACATTCTTATTTTTTCTATTTTTAATTTGTGGACTAGCTCAGGCAGAGCCCTATCCAAATAAGCCTATTACGATCATCATCGGCTCCACTCCAGGCAGCACTAGCGATGGATTGGCGCGAGCCATTGGTGCAGAAATTACCAAGGAAACTGGTCAAGCGGTCATTGTAGACAGTAAAGCAGGTGCATTTGGCGGTATTGCAGCTCAATATGTTGCTAATGCTAAGCCAGATGGTTACACCCTCTTTGTAACAACCAATACCACTCAAGCAGCAAACCCACACCTAATCAAGAAGCTGCCATACGACCCGATCAAGGACTTCAGTCCAATTACTAAGCTTGTTCAAGGCTATATGTTGTTGGTCACCAATCCTTCCTTAAAAGTCAATTCAGTCAATGAACTTATCGCGCTTGCCAAAAAAGAGCCTGGTAAATTAACGTTTGGCGCAGGAAGTTCATCGGCCCGTGTTGCAGTTGAGTTATTTGAAAAGATGTCTGGCGCTGAGATGGTTTATGTGCCTTACAAATCCAATCCTCTGGCGGTGATGGATTTGGTTGGCGGACAAGTAGATCTAATGATTGTCGATTTAACGACCAGTCTGCCGCAAGTCAAAAATGACAAACTCAAAGCGCTGGGGGTCAGCAGTTTGACTAAATCCCCATTAGTTCCTAAATTACCCACTATTGCATCTTCACTTCCTGGATACGAGTTCTCGCACTGGAACGCCTTGTATGGACCCGCAGGAATGGACGCAGGTACGATTAAGCGTATCAATGAACTGTTTACATCAGCAATGAAAAAGCCTTCTGTTAAAAAGTTTGTTGAAGAGAATGGCATGGAAGTTTCCGTGAGCACCCCTGATGGATTATCAGTCTTCCAAAATGCAGAGTTAAAGCGTTGGGGTCAAATTATTAAAGATGCTGGTATACAGCCCGAATAAGGAGTCAGTATGAAAAATCAACTAAAGGCAGCACTCATTCTTATATCTACGGTCTTTTGCTTCAAGGTATTGGCAGCATGGCCTGATAGAACCATTACGCTCGTTGTGCCATTTCCACCGGGTGGATCAACCGATCAAATGGCTAGAGCGATTGCTCCTAAGATGCAGGCTTCATTAGGACAAAGCGTCATCATCGACAATAAGCCTGGTGCAACCGGTACCGTTGGTGCTGGATTTGTAAAGCGTGCTGCTCCTGATGGATACACCTTGCTGGTAACCTCCTTGGGTCCACTGGTCATTGCGCCGCACTTGTATTCAAGTGTTCCTTACAATGCTGCCACCGATTTTGATTACATTACCGTAGGCCTACAGTCGCCAAATGTATTGGTGGTGCCTGCAAATTCACCTTATAAGACATTGGCAGATTTAATTGCAGCAGAAAAAGCAAATCCAGGAAAACTTTCTTTTGGGAGCTCTGGAAGTGGATCATCAGATCACCTGGGTACAGAGATTTTCTGGCAGCAAACCAATACGACTGGGGTGCATGTTCCCTATAAAGGCGGCGGCCCAGCAATTACCGATGCTATTGGAGGTCAATTGGACGCACTGTTTGCTAATGTGAACTCAGTGATTCAATACATTAACGCTGGTAAATTACGCCCCCTCGCTATCGCAGGTACAAAGCGCTCACCAGTTTTGCCAAATGTACCCACATTCGCAGAATTGGGCTACAAGGAAGTGGTGGCATATGGTTGGCAAGCGGTTGCTGCTCCCAAAGGTTTGCCTGCAGATGTTAAAGAAAAAATCTATAAATCAGTGATTGCGGCATTAAATGATCCGCAGGTTAAAAAGAACTTTGTTGATCTTGGATACGAGATAGTAGCCAATACACCAGAGCAGTTTGCGCAGTATCAAGCGCAAGAGAATGCGCGCTGGAAAAAGCTCATCGAGTCTCGTCAAATCACTGCAAACTAAGAGAACCAATATAAAAATATGAGCAATGCTGAAACACCAAAGATTGTTGAAGTAAAAGTCATTCCTGTAGCCGGTGAAGACAGTATGCTCATGAACTTGAGTGGTGCGCATGGGCCTTACTTCACTCGTAATATCGTCATTCTCAAAGATAGCTCCGGAAACATTGGGGTAGGTGAGGTGCCGGGCGGCCAAAAGATTGAAGACACACTCAATCAGAGTGCACAGATCGTTATGGGTACATCTATTGGCGCCTATAAATCTGCATTAAATGCGGTCCGTGAAAAGTTTGCTACCTTAGATGCTGGCGGCCGTGGCTTGCAAACCTTTGATCTGCGTACAACAGTGCACGTTGTTACAGCATTAGAAGCTGCTTATTTAGATTTACTCGGTAAGCATTTAGGTGTTCCGGTTGCAGAGTTGCTAGGCGAAGGTCAGCAGCGTGATTCTGTTGAAATGCTCGGTTATTTATTCTTTTTGGGTGATAAGGCTAAGACGGACTTAGCATATCGTTCAGAAAAGGATGCTGACGATGCCTGGTTTAGGGTTCGTAACGAAGTGGCAATGACACCCGAAGCCGTCGTGCGCTTAGCTGAGGCTGCATACGAGAAGTATGGCTTCAAAGACTTTAAGTTAAAAGGTGGTGTTTTGGCGGGTGAAGCAGAGGTAGAAGCAGTCACTGCATTAGCAAAACGCTTTCCTGATGCACGCGTTACTTTAGATCCCAATGGTGGCTGGTTATTAAAAGATGCCATACGTTTAATGCGTGATATGCATGGCGTGTTGGCATACGCAGAAGATCCTTGTGGCGCTGAGGGTGTCTTCTCTGGACGTGAGGTGATGGCTGAATTCCGCCGCGCTACGGGTCTGCCAACGGCAACCAATATGGTGGCCACTGATTGGCGTGAGATGCAGCACTCTATTCAGCTCCAATCAGTAGATATTCCGTTAGCTGATCCGCACTTTTGGACCATGGCTGGCTCAGTACGTGTGGCACAGATGTGTCACGAGTGGGGTCTTACTTGGGGTTCGCATTCCAATAATCACTTCGACATTTCATTGGCGATGTTTACCCATGTTGCGGCGGCAGCGCCAGGCAAGATCACTGCAATCGATACCCATTGGATTTGGCAAGACGGCCAACGTTTAACCAAAGAGCCATTCCAAATCAAAGGTGGTCATGTGCAAGTGCCTAAAAAGCCTGGCCTTGGAGTAGAGCTTGATATGCAAGAAGTAGAAAAAGCGCATCGACTCTATAAAGAGAGGGCATTGGGTGCTCGCGATGACAGCGTTGCTATGCAATACCTTATTCCGAACTGGAAATTTAATAACAAGATGCCATGCATGGTTCGTTAAGAACCCGACCAATCAGAAACATTTAACAGTATTACTAGAAAGAGCAAGATGACAATCGCAGGCAATATGATTATTGGGCAAGAACTGGTTAAAGGTTCTAAAAAAGCAATCTACGGAATTAATCCTGCTACTGGTGAGAATCTAGAGCCAGCCTATTTAGGTGGAAGCGCACAAGAAGTAGAGCGTGCTTGTGCTTTAGCCGATCAAGCATTTGATGTTTATCGTGAAACAGATTTAGAGACCCGCGCTAAGTTCTTAGGGCAAATCGCTGCCAACTTGGCCGCTAATGGTCCCGCTATTATTGAGCGCGCTGGCCTGGAGTCAGGCTTACCAAAAGCGCGACTTGAGGGAGAGTTGGGTCGGACCATGAACCAACTCAAACTATTTGCCGAGGAAGTGAGAGCAGGTCGCTGGTTGGGGGTGAAGATTGACACCGCAATACCAGAGCGCACACCATTGCCGCGCTCGGATTTGCGTTTACGTCATATTCCTTTAGGTCCTGTTGCTGTATTTGGTGCAAGCAATTTTCCGCTAGCATTTTCAGTAGCGGGTGGTGACACTGCCTCTGCATTGGCAGCTGGTTGCCCAGTGGTTGTCAAAGGTCACTCTGCACACCCAGGTACTTCTGAATTGGTTGGTAAAGCCATCCAGGCGGCTGTGAAATCTTCTGGTCTTCCAGAGGGCACTTTCTCATTGTTATTTGGTTCAGGTGCGGATATTGGCTCTGCACTGGTGGCTGATTCCAGAATTAAAGCGGTTGGATTCACAGGTTCACGCTCTGGCGGTGTTGCTTTGATGAAGATTGCTGCAGAACGTGCAGAACCTATTCCTGTATATGCAGAGATGAGCAGCATCAATCCGGTATATCTCTTGCCGGAAGCTCTTAAGAATCGCGCCGAAAGTATTGCAACAGGTTTTGTGAACTCGATGTTGATGGGCTCAGGCCAGTTTTGTACTAATCCGGGCCTACTGATCGTCAAAGAAGCGCCAGAATTGGATGGCTTCGTTAGAAAAGTGGTTGACCTCGTGAGAGCGGCAAACCCAACAACGATGTTGACACCAGGAATTCACCAAGCATTTGAGTCTGGAGTTGAAAAGCTATCAGGTAATGCCAATGTAGATCTACTGGCTCAAGCGCAAGGTAGTAGCGGCCCCAACCAATGTCGTGCTCGCTTATTTTCTACTTCTGCTCAAGCATTCTTAAAAGATCATGCATTGCGTGATGAGGTATTTGGATCATCCTCACTCATTATTCGTTGCAAAACCGACGAAGAAATCCTGGAGTTAACTCGCAGTCTTGAAGGCCAGCTCACTGCCACCGTATTAATGGATCAAGCTGACAACACGGCTTTTGTGAAAAAGCTGTTGAGCATCTTGGAGCGCAAAGTAGGGCGCATTCTCTTTAATGGTTACCCAACAGGAGTTGAAGTTTGTCATGCCATGGTTCATGGTGGGCCATTCCCAGCCACTTCTGACAGTAGAACAACATCAGTAGGAACGGAAGCTATTTGGAGATTCTTGCGCCCAATCTGCTATCAGGATTTCCCAAGCGATCTATTGCCTGAAGCCCTAAAAGATCAGAGCCCTGTGCCTAAGCTGGTCAACGGCAAGTAAATAATCAAGAGGAATTCTCATGAAATCCAAACTACTTACATTCCTCCTGATTGCATTTGCTTGTCTAGGCGCTAATGCTCAGACTACGGCAATCAATTTTCCGGCTAAACCGATCAAAATCATTGTTCCATTTCCCGCTGGTGGAACTTCTGATGTGCTAGCCCGCCTCATAGGGCAAAAGCTAGGAGACGCTTGGGGTCAGGTCGTTGTTGTTGAAAACAAACCAGGTGCTAGCGGTAATCTTGGTGCTGAAATGGTTGCCCATGCAACTCCAGATGGTTACACCTTGTTGCTGATGGATGTAGGTACTTTAGCGATTAGTCAGACGCTCTATACCAGTTTGCCATTTAATGTGCTCAAGGATTTTGCGCCGGTAACGATGGTTGCTTACTCTCCGCATTTATTGGTTGCTAGTAATAAAACATCTTTTAATACGACTGCTGAGTTAATTGCTTATGCCAAGAAGAACCCAGGCAAATTGAATTTTGCATCTGCTGCCGGTAGTGGAAGTGCAAATCATCTTGCTGGAGTGATTTTTGCTAAGCAAGCAGGCATTGAGTGGGCTTACATTCCTTACAAGGGTGGGGCACAAGCTATTACCGACTTAGGCGCTGGTCAGGTAGATGTGACCTTTAATGGCATGACAGCAACCTATCCTCATGTCAAAAGTGGTTTGATTAAGTTAATTGCTGTATCAAGCCCCAAAAGATTGGAAACCTTGCCAGGCACACCAACCGTTGCAGAAACACTTCCTGGATTTTTAACTGGTAGTTGGCAAGGCATCTTGGCCCCAGCTGGAACGCCAGCACCCATCATAGAGAAACTCAATTTGCAGATTTTGAAGATTCTCAAAACACCAGAGATTAAAGAAGCTTTAAAGACTGCAGGAGCTGATGCTGCGCCAACAACTCCTCAGGAGTTTTCACGCTGGTTACAGCAAGAAGTACAGCGCTCTGCAAAAGTCATAAAAGATAACAACATCAAATTAGATTAATAAATTGAATTAAATACAGCAACGGAGACAGCGATGTATCAATTGAGTAAGTTAACAAAATACTTCTGTATTGCAATAATGGGTTTGCTGGCCACAGTTAGCCATGCACAAACTGCATCTTTTCCTGATAGACCAGTAACGATTGTCGTACCGTTTCCTCCAGGTGGTGGAACGGATGCTGGCGCCAGGCTGATTGCGCAAAAACTTTCTACCCGTTGGGGTCAGTCCGTCATCATTGATAACAAGGCTGGCGCTTCAGGCATGGTGGGTTCAGAGTTTGTATCTCGTGCTAAGCCAGATGGCTATACCTTACTCATTGGCAATATTGGTACTTTCTCAATTAATCCATCGCTCTATAAAAAGATGCCTTATGACCCAGACAAGGCATTTGTACCAGTGAGCATGATTGCTGAGTTGCCATACTTTCTGCTGGTGACCCCAAGTATGAAAGCCAATAACGTTAAAGAATTCATTGCTTTTGCAAAAGCGAATCCTGGGGCTGTTACTTATGCAAGCTCAGGTAGCGGTAGCGGACCACATCTTGCTGGTGAGATGTTTGAGAAAGCAACAGGCTTAGACATGATGCATGTGCCGTATAAAGGCGGTGGGCCAGCAGCAGCTGATGTGATGGCAGGGCACGTCAATATGTATTTCTCAACCGTATTGGAATCGATTGGTTCGGTAAAGTCGGGCAAGCTCAAAGCACTAGGTGCAAGCTCATTAGTCCGTTCACCAGCAATGCCCGAGTTACCAACTATTGCTGAGTCAGGTGTTCCTGGCTTTGATGCTGCATCATGGATCGGTATCGCTGCTCCAGCAGGAACTCCTCCAGCACTAGTAGACAAGATTGCGGCAGATATTAAAGCGGTGATCTCTGAGCAAGATACCAAGCAAACACTGATTCAGCAGGGCGCCACACCAATGCCGTTATCACCAACGGCATTTAAAGCCAGAATTGAAAGCGACCGCGTGCGTTATGCAAAAGTGATTAAAGAGGGTAACGTCCAAGTCGACTAAGTTCAGCAACCATTTCCGTCTCTGACTTTGGCCACCTTCGGGTGGCTTTTTTTTGTGACCTTCAAGGCCTAATCATCGACACAAATTCCGCACTTTTTGGAGCATTTGAGCACTTTTATATTGCACTCATGCACTGATTGAGGGTGTCAGTACAAAAATCGAAAAGTATCAATAGTAAATTGACCCCCTAAGGTGGCACCCATGAATTTAAAAGCTTTGCTACACTGAGAAAAAAAGTAGTATCAAAACTAAGGAGATTAAGCATGAAATCACGCATTTCTATGTTGTTAGCTGCATTGGTCATTGGCCTCTCAGCTAATGCATCTGCAAAAGATACTGTCAAGATTGCCTATATTGGGCCCCTGACTGGAGGCGTTTCTGCCAATGGTATTGGTGGCCGAAACTCCGCAGATTTAGCTGTACGTCTCAAAAATCAAGACCCTAATGCTAAATATAAGTACGAATTAGTTGCTGCTGATGATGAGTGTAAGCCTAACGTAGGCGTACAAGTTGCGACCAAAATTGCATCTGATAGCTCAATCATTGCTGGTGTCACGCATTATTGCTCTGCAGTTGCCATGAGTACCGTGGACGTTTATCACAAGTTTGGTTTGCCAGTAATGGTGTGGGGCGCAGTATTGCCAGAGATTACTTATGGCAATGATTACAAAGAAGTCCATCGCGTCAATGGCACGATGATTAACCAAAATGAAGTGGCTGCAAAGTTCTTAACCGGCCTTGGTTACAAGAGATGGGTCATTATTCATGACACTACTGACTACGGTAAAGGTCACAATAAGTACTTCTCACAGTTCTTAACAAAGAACGGTGGCCAAATTCTGGGTACATTTGGCGTTACCGCTGACCAACAGGATTTCACGGCTGAACTAACCAAGATCAAAGAGTTGAAGCCTGAAGTGGTTTATTTTGGTGGCTTGACGCCAATTGGTATTCGTATTCGCACACAGATGGATCGCTTAGGTATCAAGGCGGTTTTCGAAGGTACCTCAGGTATTAAGTCTGATGCCTATATTGAAGGCTTAGGAAAACTCTCTGAAGGCTCGCTGTCATTTATTGAAGGTGCTCCTTGGGAGAAGTTGCCTGGTGGACTCGGATTTATTGCTAAGTACAACCAGCAAAAATATCCTGATGCGCCAGAAGCATATGGCCCATTTGCATACACAGCTGCAAACCTGATCATGGATGCAATTGAAAAAGCTGGCCCTGATCGCAAAAAAGTGATGGCAGTTTTAAATAACACTCAAAACGTAGAGACCATTATCGGCAAAGTGAGTTTTGACGATCACCGTCAGAACGTCGTTCCTTTAATCTCTAAGTATGTTGCTCAAGATGGTAAGTGGGTAGTTTGGGAAGACAGTCTTTATGCCAAGGGACAACGTAAATTAGGTCAATAATCTCTTTTGATTTTTTACAGAGGTCAAAGAGGGTAAGTTTGCATGCCATTTGATATTTTTTTGCAGTACCTGCTCAATGGGTTGATGTTGGGCGTGATTTATGCAATCGTGGCTGTCGGCTTCACCCTCTATTTTGGTGTGCTCGATGTCATTAAGTTTTCACACGGTGACATCTTGATGGTGGGGGCCTTTGCCGGCCTCACCACTTACATTGGTATTGCGGGAACTTTTGAGTCACCCTGGTTGCAATTGTTGGTGCTGGTATTCATCAGCCTTTCAGTGGCAGCATTTTTAGGTGCCGTGATTGCACGCTACCTTATATTGCCTCTACAAAAAGCACCCCCAATTAATACCTTGCTCGTGACCTTAATGTTGGGTCTTGCGCTTCGTGAAATGGTTCGCCTGTTTTATCCCAACGGTTCTAATCCCAAACCATTCCCAAGATTGTTGCCAACCGATGGCATTGCTTTAGGTGAATTTACTTTACGCTCTGACAGCTTGATTCTGCTGGCTACTGGCATCATTACCATCATTGCAGTGCAAAGACTCATTACTAAAAGCAAAATTGGTTTGGCAATTCGTGCAGTTGCTCAAGATAGTGAGACAGCACGCATTATGGGCATTAACTTTCATCAAATTGTATTGATTACTTTTATGTTGGGTTCTGCCTTGGCAGCCTTAGCAGGCTTGATGAATGGCCTGTATTACAACGAAGTGAACTTCAGTATGGGCTTACTTCTAGGGGTCATTGGATTTTCAGCGGCGGTTGTGGGTGGTCTAGGTAATTTTTATGGCGCCATTGTTGGAGGGTTTTTATTTGCCGCCCTTCAGACCGTGGGGGCAGTATTGTTTCCAGCGATCATGCCTAGCGTTCCAAGTGCATACAAAGACGTATTTGCCTTTACCATGATCATCATCATTATGGGATTAAAGCCAACTGGCTTGATTTCTGAAAAATCAAGCGAGCGTGTTTAAGCATGAAGCTGCTAATCTCTACCTTCATTGTCTTCCTCATCTATTGCATCTTATTGCTTGGCGCTGAAAACCAAGTGGAAGTAGGTGCATTAGTCGCCGTTGCTTTTGTTGCAAGCTTAGTTGGTAAAAAGCTTGGCTTTATGGATCGACTAGCGATTGCAGTAAGTCAGCATTCCAGCTTTCCAGCAATTGCTTCTGTAGTTGGTGTCTTGATCATGATGGCGGTGTTTCATAACTCCCACTTTGCACTATTGATGCTAGCAACCGTATTAATTTATGCCATCGTGTGCTTGGGTCTCAACATCCAATTTGGTTATGTGGGGATTGTGAACTTTGCTGGCGCTGCCTTTTTTGGCATTGGTAGCTACACTGCTGCAGTTCTAGCTACGCATACAGCCGTGCCTCATTTATTGGTGCTGTTTATTGCAGCCACCATTTCAGCCTTAATTGGTTCAATCTTGATTTATCCAGTATTGAGAACACGTGGCCACTACGCTGCGCTAGTAACGATTGCCTTTGGTATCTTGTTCCGCAACTTTTTAGAAGTAAATGACACTTTGGGCGGTCCTCAGGGTCTCAAAATTCCACCACTGACTATTTTTGGTTGGAATCTTTCTGAAGGAATCCAGGTTGGAGGTATTGAGCTGTCCTTTTATATTCCTTACTTGCTGATCGCTTTAATCCTGTTGGTTGCTACCTTCCGTATTACCCGAAATTTAGAGCGCTCATGGATTGGCTTGAGCATGGATATGGTTCGCACGGATGAGATTGCTGCCTCTACCTTTGGCGTGAACATTGCCCATTGGAAAATCGTCGCATTTACTCTAGGTAATTTTGTTGCGGGTCTGGCGGGTGCGTTATACGGCATGATGACGGCCTATGTCGCGCCGAATAACTTTACTTTTGCCGATTCGCTGATCTTAGTTTCGATTGTGATTCTTGGAGGCATTGGAAATCCATGGGGAATTATTCCAGCCGCAGCGATTGTCGTCATTCTTCCAGAAAAGCTGCAATTCATACAGGAATACCGTTTCTTGCTGTATGCAATTGTGGTGATTTTGATTCTGCTCTTTAGGCCAGATGGGCTCCTTCCTCGGCGAATTCGTAATTACTTCCCAGGTAAGAAAGCGGGGGAGCAAGAATGAGCAATGTGATGAACTCTGCCAAGTCAAAAATTTTAGAAGCAAGCAATCTCACCATGCGATTTGGTGGCGTTACTGCTTTGGACTCCCTCAATCTGCATGTGAATGAGGGCGAAGTCTTGGGTCTTTTGGGTCCCAATGGTTCTGGTAAGACAACCTTCTTTAATGTCATTACTGGTTTGTACCGTGCCACCGCTGGAAACGTCAGCTTTCGTGGACAAGATTTAACGGATGCCAGTGCTCAAGAGGTATACCTGCATGCGATTACCCGTACGTTTCAGCGTTCACGCTTGTCATTGCCTCTGACAGTCTTTGACAACATCGCTATTGGCGATAACCGAAGACTGAATACGGGTTTGTTCTTTAATTTATTTGCCCGAGATCAGTTTGAAAAAGAGTATGACCGCGTAGTAGAGCAAGTCAGAGCACTACTGTTGACATTTAATCCTCAATTGGCAGCCAAAATATTTGAGCCCGTAGCGAGTTTGCCAATGATTGATCGGCGTCGTATTGAAATTTGTCGGGCCTTAATTAGTGAGCCAGATCTTTTACTATTAGATGAGCCATCTGCAGGTATGACCCATGATGAAACGGCAGAGGTCATGAATGATATTTTGCAGGTACGTAGCAAGATTAAGCCATTTACAATTATTTTGATTGAACATGAAATGGGCTTGATTCAGCGTATGACCGAGCGTTGCATTGTTCTGAATTACGGAAAAAAAATTGCTGAAGGCACTTATGATGAAATCGTCAGCAATCGTGAAGTGCAGGTTGCTTACCTGGGGCAGGAATAATCATGGCTTTATTAGAAATTGACCACATCAATACAGCCTACGATCGTATAGACGTGCTAGAGGATGTATCGATCAAAGTCGAGCGCGGACAAATCACCTGTATTTTGGGCGCTAATGGTGCGGGTAAATCGACCCTCATCCGTTCTATTTTGGGTTTGACCCCAGCCAATCGCGGCAAGATTATTTTTAATGGTGCCGATATCACGCATTTACCAACCCATCGGATTATTGGGCAAGGGATTGCTTGTGTGCCAGAGGGTCGCCGTGTTTTTCCAAGAATGACCGTTGATGAAAACTTATCAGTAGGTGCCTATTTAGTTGGCGATCAAAAGGTCATACAGGAGCGTCGTGATCGAGTGAAGACTTTATTTCCACGTCTTGCTGAACGCGCTAATCAGTTAGCTGGAACTATGTCAGGTGGCGAGCAAGCAATGTTGGCAATTGGCCGTAGTTTGATGAGCTCTCCAGAACTCCTCATTTTTGATGAGCCATCTTTAGGTCTTTCTCCTTTGTTTGTGAAAGAGAATTTCAAGATCATTAAAGAGATTAATGAAATGAGCACTACTGTTCTGCTTGTAGAGCAGAATGTGCGCCAAACTTTGGCGATTGCGCACTGTGGCTATGTAATTGCCAAAGGTCAGGTGGTGGCACAAGGTAGCGCTAGTGAGCTTGCTGAAAATTCAGAAGTACAAGCCGCCTATTTTGGGTAATACTTTTAGGTAGATACCCTTCAAAAAATTCGTTTGAACACAAGATG
Source organism: Polynucleobacter wuianus (assembly GCF_001659725.1). Classification (NCBI taxonomy): domain Bacteria; kingdom Pseudomonadati; phylum Pseudomonadota; class Betaproteobacteria; order Burkholderiales; family Burkholderiaceae; genus Polynucleobacter; species Polynucleobacter wuianus. Next base: position 707,286 of record NZ_CP015922.1, read on the forward strand.
ATGACTACTCCTGATCCCATTGCATTAACCCAAGAGCTGATTCGTTTTAATACAGTCAATCCCCCTGGCAATGAAGACCAGATTTGCAATTACTTGGCAACCATTTTGGAGTCTGCCGGTTTTGAATGTCGCAAGATTGAGTTTGCTCCTCGGCGCATGAGTCTGGTTGCCAAAATTGGTGCTTGTAGCTCAGAAAGAAAAAGTATTTGCTTTACAGGACATGTGGATGTCGTTCCATTAGGCGCTCGTTCTTGGAAGCATGAGCCATTTGCTGGCGTGATTGAGGATGGAAAATTATTCGGTCGTGGCTCTAGTGATATGAAAAGTGGCGTCGCTGCGTTTATCGTTGCCGCAATGAAGACTGCTCAGGCTGCCAAAGATGGCAGTGGTGTGAGCATGATTATTACTGCAGGTGAAGAGACAGGCTGTGAAGGTGCGTTTCATCTTGCTGCTAGCCAAGAGATCTTGGAGTTTTTGGGGCCTGCTGGCTGCTTCGTCGTTGCTGAGCCAACTGCTAACGAGCCACTCCTAGGCCACAAGGGGGCTTATTGGCTTAAAGCTTCTACCGAGGGTATTACCGCTCATGGATCGATGCCAGAACGAGGTGATAACGCTTTCTACAAATTAGCCAAAGCAGCCCTTACTCTGGAAACATTTACTTTTGATACACCAGCGCATCCCATGATGGGGCAGGGCACTTTAAATGTGGGCACTGCTAAAGCGGGATTAAATATTAACTCCGTACCCGATGCTGCAGAAATGACTTTAGATATTCGTACAGTGGCAGGGCAGAGTCACAAACATATCTACGGTTGTCTTTGCAAAGCTCTAGGCCCAATTGTCAAGCTCGATACCATCATCGATATTGAGGGTGTCTATACACCTGCAACCGATCCGTGGATGTCAAGCGTATTTGATTGCTGCGAAAAGGTGAATGGTGTTCGCCCAGAAGAGAAAACCGTTTCTTACTTTACGGATGCGTCCGCCTTAAAGCCTGCTATCGGCAATCCACCTACAGTTATTTTGGGGCCTGGCCAACCAGAGATGGCGCATCAAACCAATGAGTTTTGCTATGTCGACAAAATTACGGATGCGACCAGCATATTTGAAGAGCTAATTACCGATTGGCATCAGACTGGAAAATGAATATGAGTGAGCAACATAAGCAAGCCGAGAAGCAGCACGAGAAACAAGACAGACCTATCGGCTTGACTGCGGCAGTCAGACAAATTGGCGCAAATCAGTTAGACCCAAAAAACTTATTAAAGCAATCATTTGAGTTGGCTAATCAATTAGAGCCTAAGCTAAAAGCCTTTGTCTCCAGAAATTCTTTGGAAGATCTCATCAAAGCTGTTACGCCAGGACCATTGTCAGGTATTCCGGTGGGCATTAAAGATATTATTAATACTCAAGATTTACCAACGACAAATGGTTCGGTGATCTACGCCAATCATCACCCTTCGCAAGATGCGCCGATAGTGCAAAAAATCCGCAGCTTAGGTGGAGTGATTTTTGGTAAGACGGTGACTACACAGTTCGCTTGGAAAACGCCAGGACCAACAGTCAATCCTTGGAACTCTGCACATACACCAGGAGGCTCTTCAAGTGGATCTGCAGCTGCAGTAGCGGCAGGCATAGTGCCTCTCGCCCTAGGCACTCAGACAGTAGGCTCAGTTGTCAGGCCTGCAGCATTTTGTGGAGTAGTGGGCTTTAAGCCTAGCTTTGGGGCAATCTCCAAGGAAGGCGCTCATCCACTGTCATATTCTTTGGATCATATTGGGTTCTTCACTCGTTCGGTGGATGATGTAGCCTATGCCTACCAATTACTTAAAGAGGGCGGCGCTGAAACAAGTGCTGACACAGTCACCACCTTAATCAATTTGCAGTTAGAACATGCACCCAAAATTGCTTTGATCAAAACACCGTTTGATCACCTCATGAGTGCAGAGCAGCAACAGACGATCCAGTTAGCAGTTCAAAAGTTAGAACACGCTGGAGCTAGCGTAAAAACCATTGAGCTATCAGCACAATATTGGGATGGCGTTAATCAAATGCCAACCATCATGTCTTATGAGGCTGCGCAAATCCATCGTGAGCATCTTGAAAAACATCAAGCACTCCTATGTGAGAACATCAAAGAGCTAGCCACCAAGGGGGCGGAATACACCCAAGATCAATATGATGCAGCGCTGGCTCAGCAATCCCAATTGCGTAAATCAGTAAGCGAAGTATTTAAAGACTTTGATGCACTCTTAACAGCGCCAGCTACGGGTGAGGCTCCGAATGATCTCACTTGGACTGGCGATCCATCCTTTTGCGCTCTGGGTAGTTACTTAGGCATTCCAGCAATCAATCTTCCTGCGGGCATGTCAGTAAATGGATTGCCAATCGGAATTCAGCTGATGGGTAACTACAAGGAAGATGAAGCCTTGCTTAAAGTTGCGAAATTTGCTGAGCAATCTTTATCAAGCTAAAAGAACCAGACTTTTTATTGACAAAACACCCTAAAGTCTGCAAAATAAGACCTACATCAAGAGATGGCTTTGTCGCCACAGCAACCTGCTAACGCTAGTAAGGTGCTAAAAAAGATGAGACCGAATACCAATCAAGGTAGAAGGTAATCAAAAGCGACAAACCCACCATTTGGTGGGTTTTTTGTTGGGCAAGCGGATCAAAAATTGACCACTAGCTCATTATTTGAACCTGCCGATCTTGATAATTGAGTTGTAGAGATTAATCAATTGATATTGGAGGTCTTATGCGTGATTACACATACTTAAACGGCGCCCGTTTTTCCATCAACAACCTCTTTCGTAGCTTACGGTTTGATATTGACCGCTTAGATATGAGTTGGGTCGATGGTGAGAAGCCAGAATTTACCAGAGGCTTACGGGTGGTCGATAACGATGCAGCCAATTCGGTTACGGTCGATGGTGAAGATGCCGACAACCTCATCTATAGCCTCACTTATTTGTATAGCAAGGAAGATAACCACGAGTCATTTAGAAATGCTACTGATGCTTACCTCACGGTTGCACTAGAGACCAAAGAGTTCCTGGTCTCAAACCAAAAAAAGAACCCAGAGGGAAAGTCTGAAGCAGTGGAGGCTGTTATCCACTAAGCGAACCTGTAGTAGAAGTAAAAAAGTAAATGGGCGGATTTAAACCGAATTGCCAAGCCCAGACATTTGTCAAATTGGCTAAATAGGAGAGAGCAATGAAGATTACGCAATTAAAAATTGGCTTACATCAATTTAACGATAGTAAGTGGAAGAAACTACTAGACGTCTTTAGAGATCGTTATATTCCGATTGTGTTTGTCAAAGATGAAAACAATTACTTTGCCGAAGCGATTGAACATGAAGGTAAATATTTTTATCGGGTAGATGATGTGACAGTGCAGGCAGAGCAATATGAGTATGAGCGTGTTATCAGTAACCCTCGCCTCTATTATTTTTCCTCTGCATTGAAGTTGCACCACCGCATTCGTAAGGCAATAGAGCTAGGAATTGGTTATCACTGGCCGACTAAACCAGCAGCACCGATCAATATTTTTGAGTTGGGGAAATAAATGGACGAATTAGAGATCAGAACAATTTCTCCCAAATTAATTAAGGCTTATCGCGAAGCGGTCTATGTGGTTCATCTCGGTGATCGAGAAATCGCCCTGCAAGTGAACCAGGCTTCTAGTCAATTGGCAGAGCTAATGAAGGAGTGGGAGGTAACGACGGCAGCCTTTCTGACTGCCTTTAATCCCTACAGCCAAACCTTGGATGCTCAAGAGAATGAGGCGCGGCAAAAAACGATGTGGGCTGATGCTTTACCAATGTGCCCCAGAATATTTCCAGGAATAGGGCGAGATAAAGATGACCAATGGCCTCATGAGCTAAGCATGCTCACTTTAGGTATACATCTAGACGATGTAAAGGTCTTAGCAGATCGATATGAGCAGAACGCATTTCTATGGATATCGAATGAGAATGGGTTTGTGAGTCTGAAGTTGCGGCATCCAATTGGAGAGCCTACTAACCAAGAGTTACACGAGTGGACCTTAGGTCTTTCACAAGCCCATATGCTGGCCCTACTTCGTGGCTCTTACCCGGATGTGAAGTGGCTCATGACGATTTCTGAGGCGGAGTTAGAGCATTGGCTATTTCCTCAATATTGGGACCTCAATCAGCCTTGGCCGCTCGCCACCCCAGATGGCACAGCCATCTCTGCGGGAACAGAAATGGATCGGATGTTTAAGTTAACAGCCTCTGGCTTAGAAAAACTGTATTCATGAGTAGAGACTATGACCGCTCAGGTCTGATTGCTCTGATCAAGTCTGAGTTCAAGCTCGATTGGCAAGGTATCCATGGTGCGAACCATTGGGCTAGGGTACTTCACCATGGCAAGAACGTTGGGCAAATTCGACAAGCAGACTTGCTAGTCGTTGAGCTCTTTGGATTCTTGCATGATAGTTGTCGCTTAGATGATGGTAGAGATCCAAAACATGGCGAACGTGCTGCAGAATTTGCCCACGGTATTCATGGGGACTATTACAGTCTGCAACCCAAGCAGCTCGATGAGCTTTGCTATGCACTACGTCATCACTCTGGTGGCGATATCTCGAGCAACAAAACAATTCAGACTTGTTGGGATGCTGATCGATTGGATCTTGGCAGGGTAGGTATCTTTCCAGCGCCGCAATTTCTGTCGCAAGAAGCCAATCTCTTTATTGATTTAGCGTATGACTGGAGTACTCAGCTTCCTAGGAGGGCTCATGGGTGATTATGATGACGGCAATAACTCCGGCGGAATCATAGGCACCATCATTTCGATATTGATATTAGCCGCCATCTGGCCATATTTATTAACCATCATTGGTCTGTGCATCGCCTATATGGCGGCAATGGCTGTCTTGGAATGGATGGCTCAAAACCCATTCACGGTTGTTCTGATTGTGCTGGGTATCGCTTTTTTCTATGCAATCTTTCACTATCGCTTAATTCCGAAAGCGTGGAGATGGATGATCGAGCAGCTAAAGCCTCAAGCGGTTGAACTAAACCTTCGTCAGCATGACTTAGCAGACAGGAAATTTATTCCCTCGACTAACCTGTATTGCTACTGGTGTACCAAGAAGTTGGGTATCAAGGCCTGGGAAAAGTCAGGCAAGTATTACTGCGATGATTGCCATACTAAGCAGCTAGTAGATCCTTAAATAAGGTAATTTTCGGTAAAACCTTTTTCAACTTAAGCTCCGCCTGCCATAAATCATATTTGGACTGCATCTCAATCCATAGCTGAGGGCCATTTCCCAAGAAAGTCCCAATACGTAAGGCTAGCTCTGGAGTGATTGAACTCTTCTCTGCCAAAACAGCATGAAGAGTTTGTCTGGAGATGCCAAGATGCTTGGCGAATTCTGTAACCGATATTCCAAGGGTAGGGAAGACATCTTCTCTTAAGATGGCGCCAGGGTGTGTAGGTGATCTTTTGCGCATGATATTAGTGATAGTTTTCTAGGTTAAGTCGATAAGCATTCTCATCATGCCACTCAAAGGTGAGGCACCAAGGACCATTGATATGAATGCTATAGCGTTTCGGAACTCCTTCTAAGCCATGAAAATTAAATCCTGGCACCTTAAGATCATCTAGCGACTTAGCGGAATCAATCGCATCCAAGCGGCGAATAATTCTACTAAGCAACGCTTTTTGAATCTTGATACTTTTTCCTTCTTCAAATAACTCTTTTAAGCCTTTGTGAATAAACGATTCAATCATTTACGTATTTTAAAGGCTTAGGGTATAGTGTAAAGCAAAGCCTTACACTTGTAAAGGTTTCATAGTTAACGCTAAATCTACTCTAAAATCCAAAAATGAAATGGATATTGATCTCAATACTAGGCTTGATGAGCGTACAGGCCTTTGCCCAAGATAGCGATAACCCTTTTAATGTTCAGATCAATATCAAACCTGCCAATGGACGCTTTCACATTAATGCGAATTACACCGTTCCCATTACGCCTTGTAACGCCTATGCATTTTTGACCGACTATGAAGCCTCTAAAAACATCGCGGGCGTAGTTGACTTAAAAATTCTTTCTCGGTCTGCCAACAAGGTTCGCGTGAGTAGAGTCTTGGAAGAAGACATCCTCTTTTTTCATATAGAACTCAAAACGGTCGTTGAATATACGGAAGTACCATATCGCCTATTGAACTTTGAGCAGGTAAGTGGTGATGCCAAGTTCTATAAGGGCACCTGGAGGGTAATGCCCGAGAAGGATAAGACGATGGTGAAATATGACGCCGTAGTGGAGCTCGACTCTATGGTACCGATGGTGGTGATTGAGTACTTCATGAAAAATAATTTACATGAGCGACTCGAGTCTATGGCTCAAAAAGCAGCCCAATACAAACCCCCAACAGTGCTAGCCTGTAAATAGACGGTTTGGTGTATCGTTTATTCCATTAACTCAAAGGAATTACCGTGAAATCATTATTAGCCCTTGTTCTGACATCCATTGTTTCGCTGGCATTTGCCCAGCAAAAAGGAACCATCATCCAAACGGATCAAGTGCAGCAGGCAGTAGCTCGTGGCGCGATTATTTGGGATGTACGTGATGAAAAGAGTTACTTAGAAGGCCACATACCAGGGGCAATCAATATTGGCGAGATCGGCAGTACTCTGCGAGACCCCAATAAAGAGGACTACATTCCTACAGAGCAAATTCAAAAGCTGTTTAACAATGCTGGCTTAGATGTCAACAAAGATATTGTGGTCTATGGCGCACGTGGCAATCCCTATACTTATTTTGGTCTGTATACCGTGAACTATTTTGGCGGCAAGAATGCGCAGGTCTACCATGACGGCATTGATGGCTGGAAGCAAGCGGGCTTGCCGATTCAAAAAGAGCGTCAAACTTTAGCCCCAGTATCTGTAGTTCTCGTAGCTCAACCTCAGTTAGTGGTTAGTAATGAAGAGATGCTCAAGATTGCACAATCTAAGTCAGTACAAATTATTGATGCCAGAACTCCTGACGAATATTCAGGTAAAGATGTACGCACGATTCGGGGCGGCCATATTCCCAATGCCATCAATATCCCCTTTGAAGATAATTGGCAAGACCCGGCTACTGCTATTAAGTTAGGCAAGAAGCAGGTTGCCGATAACTCAGGCATGGCGCTAAAAAACCAAACGGATCTCAAAAAACTCTATGCCAACCTTGATCCTGATAAAGAGACTGTGGTGTATTGCCAAAGTGGTGTGCGTGCAGCTGAAACAGCCGTAGTGCTCAAGACTTTGGGTTTTAAGAAAGTCAAAGTCTATGACTCAGCATGGTTAGGTTGGGGCAATAACCTCAAGGCACCTGTAGCAGATGAAACCTTCTTAAACGTAGGTGCATTGAACGCTAAGATGGCAGCCATGCAAAATAAAATCAATCAGCTAGAAGAAGCCCTCAAGAATAAAAATAACTAATACTAGTTTTTGTGGCTCATTATTGCGACGAATAATACCTATAAGACGCTAGGGAAGTGTAGGAAGGCTTACCGCTTTCCTACACTCAAATCATCCTCGATCCCTATTCATCTTCAACTCAATCCTCTACGCTGAATCTTTATATTTAGAGGAGGGTTCGGTTTGCAAGTATCTGTTGAGTGCACCCATAAGACATTGCGTCTCTTTAAGATTCAGCTGGATGTCCGAACTGTCCTAGTAATAGCCATTATTTGGATGATTTGGGGAATATTCAGAATATTGAAGATCTTCTGAATCTTTCAAGTGTTGCTTTAGAAGCTACGATAGTTGCTAATAAAGCAACATTAGGGCAATATTGAGGTAATGTCGACACTCTCATCCGTACTATTTACCGAATACCGTAGCCGTGTGCTGGGCTTATTGTTGCTTCATCCTGAGCGTTCTTACTACTTGCGTGAAATTGCTCGAATCACGGCAACCGTTCCTGGAACGCTTAAGCGTGAATTGGATAAATTATCAGAAGTCGGTTTGTTGACTGTCAAAAAAGTCGGCAATCAAAATCATTACCAAGCAAATCAAGGGTGTCCAATTTACGAAGAATTATCAAATGTGCTGCGAAAGACGAGTGGCTTAAGTGATGTTTTGATAGACGCCTTATTGCCGCTAAGTGAAAAATTACAAAGTGCATTTGTATTTGGATCTGTAGCCAGTGGAAAAGTAAATTCTAAAAGTGACATTGATCTACTATTGATTGGCGAAGTGAGTTATGCAGAAGTGGTTCTCCTAATGCATCCATTGCAAGAAAAATTAGGCAGAGAAATTAGCCCTAAGATCTTTGCTGCTAAAGAGTGGAAGAGGTTGATGAAAGATAATGGAGCTTTCGTCCATGATGTATTGAGTAAGCCAAAACTCTTCATCATCGGGAATGATCAACAGCTCAACTCCACTGAGGCCCCCCATCACACTACAAAACCTAATCGGAATCAGTCTTGATTCAATAGAGGTCGATCACTTTAATATTCGTAGGCTCATTGAAGCCGCACAATCCAGTTTGCAAGATGCCAAATTAAACTCTATTAGTAATGAAAGCCGTTTTGACCTAGCTTATAAAGCCATCATGCAATTAGCTAATGCAGCATTACAAGCCAAGGGCTATCGCGTGCTGACCAGTAAGCCAGGACATCATCAGCTCATGCTGCAAGCTTTGCCTCTTACCGTTGGTCTAGATAAATCCATCTTATCTTGCTCGATCAACTACGCAAACAAAGAAATGCGATTGACTATTCAGGAGATATTGTTTCTGATGCTTTGACTGTCGAAGTGATTGAGCGAGCTGATTCATTATTAAAGCTTGTTCGAACTTGTTTGATCCCGACCTAGCTCCAGAATTAACTGCTGAATATTGAAGCCGTACTTTTTGGCCTATAGGGGGACAAGGTGGCAAAAGGCCCAAGAAAGAGGAAAGTTTCTCTTGAGGTATCTTAAGGGGAGGGGATGGGTGGATGAGCCAAACCCCCGGCACTGGCAGAAATTGGGTTTGGCTGCTTCGTTCCCGACCTGACCAGGTTATCCAACCCACCATGCGGGGAGGCCCATCCAATTCCATTTTAGCTTGTTAGAATGTAAGACATGACAGCATTGGCATTAGCCCGTTCGTGGCGCCCTAAAACATTCTCTGAGCTAGTAGGACAAGACCATGTGGTTAAGGCCTTAACCCATGCTTTGGATCAGGGTCGCCTCCATCATGCATGGCTCTTTACTGGTACTCGTGGGGTAGGCAAGACTACGATTGCCCGCATTATGGCGAAAGCACTCAATTGCACTGGATCTGATGGATCAGGCAAGATGACTTCAGAGCCTTGCGGAAAATGTCCAGCTTGTATGGAAATCGATGCAGGTCGTTTTGTTGACTATATTGAGATGGATGCTGCAAGTAATCGTGGTGTTGACGATATTGCCGCCCTCCTAGAAAAAGCAGCATACGCACCAAGCAATGGTCGCTATAAGGTCTACATGATTGACGAGGTGCACATGCTCACCAATCATGCCTTTAATGCCATGCTCAAAACATTGGAAGAGCCACCAGAGCACGTCAAATTTATTCTGGCGACAACTGATCCGCAAAAGATCCCTGTCACCATTTTGTCTCGTTGTTTGCAGTTCAATCTCAAGCAAATGCCAGTACCACTCATCGTAGAGCACTTAGAAAAAGTACTCGCTGCAGAAAAAGTGGAATATGAAGTCAATGCACTGCGTGTTCTAGCCAAAGCTGCTCAAGGCTCAATGCGCGATGCTTTATCTCTGACGGATCAAGCCATTGCTTATGCTGCTGGCAAAGTGACCGAAGAATCGGTGCGTGGCATGCTCGGTACACTAGATGATGCGTATCTCATTCGCATTCTCGATTGCTTAATTGCTAAAGATGGCGCAAGCCTGCTTGCTGTTGCAAATGAGATGGGTGAGCGCAGTATGTCTTTCTCATTAGCATTGCAAGATTTATCTAGCTTGCTGCAAAAGATTGCAGCAGCGCAAGTCGTTCCAGAATCTGTATTAGAAGATTGGCCAGAAGCAGGTGAGATTCGTCGCTTAGCTGGACAACTGACTAAAGAAGAAGCACAACTCTTCTACCAAATCACGATTACCAGCCGTCCTGACTTATCACTTGCACCAGATGAGCAGACTGGCTTTGCAATGACGCTATTGCGTATGTTGGCGTTTCGTCCAGGTAATGGTGGGGGCGGCAGCACAGCACCTTCACCAGCAGCGCCATCAGCGCCACCAGTAAATACCGCTCGACCTTCATCTGCACCAGCCGCAAGAGCTGCCACACCTACAGCAAAGTCAGCACCAGCATCTGCTCCAGTTAGGGCTGCTGCTCCTGCACCAGCCGCAGCTTTTCCTACTCCTTCCGCCGCTGTTCCTGCTGCTGGTAATCCTGCAGAGCATCCAGATTGGCATGCCTTGATGCGTCAGTTGCCAGTGCGTGGTCTCGTGCAACAGTTGGCACATCAGACCGAGTTACAAGATTGGAATGATTCAGCAGTAGGTGTTAAAGCAACAATCGTGACGCCGATGCCGCAGTTAGCTTCTGAGGCTTCTGTTGGTCGCTTGGCAGAAGCGCTTACAGCGCACTTTGGTAAGCCAGTCAAGATTGTGATTGAGAAGGGTGAAGTAGAAGGTAAGACCGTTGCTAAGGTTGATGCGCAGATTCATCAAGAAAAGAGAATGAATGCTGAGCAAATGATTGCAGCTGATCCTTTTATTCAGCAATTAGAAAAAGAGTTTGGAGCCAAAGTGGTTGGTGGCTCTGTAAAGCCGCTGTAAGGCACTTTTGGTATTCAATAGAAATCAGATATTTAAGAAATTGAATCAATTTCACTCCATATAGATAATCATTAAGGAAAAGAAGCGATGATGAAAGGTGGACTTGCTGGCCTCATGAAACAGGCGCAGCAGATGCAAGAGAAGATGAAAACGGCGCAAGCTGAGCTGGCTGCGCTAGAAGTGACTGGCCAAGCGGCTGGTGGCTTGGTTAAAGTGACTATCTCTGGCAAATACGAACTCAAACGGGTACAGATTGATCCAGGTGCAATGGATGATCGCGAGATGTTAGAAGACTTGATCGTGACTGCCTATACAGAAGCCTTCAAACAAGTAGAAGCAGCAAGCGCGCAATTAATGTCTGGTGCAACGGCTGGCATGCCAATGCCTCCTGGCTTTAAGTTGCCGTTCTAATTTTTCATTCGTTCATTTCATGGCACGTGTAGAAGCACCTCAAGATGCACTCGGTCGATTGATCGAGGCATTGCGGGTATTGCCGGGAGTAGGCCCGAAGTCTGCTCAGCGCATGGCATTCTATTTGTTGCAGCATGACCGCAATGGTGCAGCAGTGCTCGCTCAATCATTAGGCGAAGCAGTAGAGACGGTTGGCCACTGCGCCCGATGCAATACATTCTCAGAAACCCAAATCTGCAATACCTGCTCTGATGGTCGTCGCGATCCATCACTGCTGTGTATTGTAGAAACACCAGCTGACCAAGTGATGGTCGAGCAGACTTTGAGTTTCAAAGGAAATTACTTTGTACTCATGGGTCGCATTTCACCACTTGATGGCATGGGTCCTAATGAAATTCATTTTGATCGTTTACTGACTCGCATTGAGAGCCCTGATACCGGTGTACCGATTCGAGAAGTAGTGCTAGCCACCAACTTCACGAGTGAAGGTGAGGCAACTGCGCATTACATTGGTGAAGTACTGAAGGCCAAAGGCATCAAAGTTACGCGGATCGCTAGAGGTATTCCGGTGGGTGGCGAGCTCGAGTATGTCGATGCCGGCACGCTCGCGAGAGCCTTGATGGATCGCCGGTAGCATTTCCATCAACTTCTAGAGTTAACAAGGTGTTTTAAGTTATCCATTTGGTAAATCTATATTTGTCTCGAATGAATTACAAAAGGTTGCATTTTACAACCTTTTGTGATAAATTAATACCTATTAATGAAACGATGAAAGGTGATGTGATGCCTATAGCTATCAAGTTATCTGATCTTCTGATTGAAGATGCAAAACCTTATGCACAAGCAATGCACAGGTCTGTTCCCAAGCAGATAGAGTATTGGGCTCGCTTGGGAAAGGTCGCGGAGGAGAATCCAGATTTAACTGTTCAAATGCTTCAAGATATGCTGGTGAGCATTGAGGAGGTTAAGGTCGGCAATCTAAATCCTTATAAATTCGGATGATTGTATTAACAACGCCTCGATTTGATCGGGCTACTAAAAAAATATTACCAGCTGAAAAGAAATCCTTAGATACGGCTGTCAAGGCTCTTATTGCCAATCCCTCGCTTGGAGAGATGAAAAAGGGAGATTTGTTGGGCACCCAAGTTTATAAGTTTAGGCACCAAAAACAGCAAATGCTGCTGGCCTACTCTATAAGCCTGGACGGCACAAAAATGGTTCTTGTTGGCTATGGAGTTCATGAGAATTTTTATCGAGATTTAAAGCGCTAGGGCTTTAGATCAATCTTTTTATTCAGCATTTGTCGTCCATATGTCACTCTAGCGACATAAATACTAGGTAAATTACTCCTTTTTGGGGATAATTTGGGCTGCGCCACCCCTGGACTTCAATTCCAGGCTGTGAGTTGCTCGAAATTCCCATCAATCTGTTGCTAGTACCTGTGCGACCTGTACGTCTTGTGCATTTGGCAACCCAATCAGAAATCGTGAATGACCCGCAAACTTTTGCTCATTCTCCTGCTCGGTTTTATGACTGCTTCTGCCTATGCGCAGAGGGCAGGGTCTGGCGCTGACCAAATTGCGGGTTTTGCATCGCCAATTGAAGATCTTCCTACTGAAGGTACTGTGTTTGGCTTGCCGGTGAACGTTCACGGTCAAACGACGTACATCAATCAGCGTTACAACAATTTCACCTCAAGCTATTCTGGTGTAAACAGTTTGAGCGCTCAGAAGTCGATGAGCTATACCTGGTCTGGTACATTATTTTTTGGTGCACGCGTTGCTCCAAACACCGATATTTATTTCAATCCTGAAGTGGTGTCAGGCGTAGCATTTTCTGGGTTGACAGGTTTAGGTGGCTTTACCAACGGCGAAGCAACTAAGGCGAGTGGGGCACAAGCGAAGTTTTATTCTGCGCGAGCATTTGTGCGTCAAATTATTAATCAAGAGGGTGAAAAAGTTCTGCTTGAGAATGAAGCTAATCAAATTACGCAAACAGTCAGTAGTAATCGTGTAGTGGTGACTGCTGGTCAATTTTCTACATTAGATATTTTTGACGATAGTCGCTATGCAAAAGACCCCCGTATTCAGTTTATGAACTGGGGCAATATGACCTATCTAGCTTATGACTACGCAGCGGATGCCCGTGGCTACAGCACTGGCTTAGCGGGTGAGTGGTATCTGAGCAATTGGGTGCTGCGCGCCTCTCGGATGCTTGCCCCAAAGACGCCAAACGGCAGAGACCTGAACTGGCAAATCTTTAATACTTATGGCGATCAAGTGGAAGTCGAGCGTCAGCACAGTATTGGTGACATGCCAGGTAAGGTCAGTGTCTTGGCGTATCGCAATCGTATGATATTGGCGCGTTTTCAGGACGCGACTAATTACGTGATTGCTAATAATGCGCAAGGCACACAAGCAATTAATAATGTGCGCAATAATTATCAATACAAAACCGGTATTGGTATTAATGGTGAACAAGCTTTAACAAAAGACTTGGGTATCTATGGTCGCGCATTCACATCTGATGGTCATACTGAAACCATGTCCTTTACTGAGGCAGATAATTCCATGTCAGTTGGCTTGGGAATGAATGGCACAAGCTGGACTCGTCCACATGACACCATTGGAATCTCGATGATGCAAAACGGACTCTCGAGCTATCGGAAAAACTATTTACAAAATGGTGGTGTGTCTTACTTCATTGGCGATACTGCTTATCCATACGCCGGCCCAAATCAGACAATTAACTATCGCCCGGAGCGCATTGGTGAGGTCTATTACAACGCCATGTTGATTAAGAATGTACTGCTAGGAGTGAACTTTCAGCACATCCAAAATCCAGCCTATAACTCGGCTCGTGGACCGGTAAATATCGCTTCATTTAGGATTCATGCTGAGTTTTAAGGCTTTGGCGGGCTAGGGCCACAATTATTATCTTTAGAATCAATAGGATAGCAATCGTCAATAATTCGACATTTGCGTTTTCTACCCTATAATCCTTTAAACCCCCTGTAACAGGTGGATGCGTGATCAAAATCTGCATCAGGGGCTATAAAAACAGCATTATTGATTTAGAGGCAGCCGCTTTTGTTCATTTTCGGCACACGCAAAATTAGCGCAGTATTTCCAGTCAAAAGAACCGCTTTTGCGCTCTTTGCTTCTGCTTTTTCTGCCGCTACCTTTGCTCAGGCAGATCAAACCCCTCCAGCAAGTGTCACCGTTCAAACCAGCGATGCTTCATTAAGTGCTCTGCCCTCAATTGGTGCTCAGCTCAGTAGCCAAGAAAAACCATCCAGAGCAGCAGAGTTATTTGCTCCAGTGACGAAAGCAAACACACCCAAGATTTATACCAAGCCTGTCGCAAGTGGACCAACTGAAATGGACCTGCGTCAACTTTGGAATGAACTCAAGATTAATAATCCGCAACTCTCATCATTGCGCGAATCCTACTTATCTGCCAAAGCAACTGTGCCACAGATTGCGGCGCCTGCTAACCCACAAGTTGGTTTGGTGTGGTCAGGTATGCCAGTCGGTTCACCACTAGCGCTTGGTACGGCGGGTAGTAATCCCAATGTGAGCAATAACAATGCCATCTCGATTGCGCAGCCGTTTCAGTTTCCGGGCAAGAGAAGTTTGGCGGCCAACATTGCCGATACCAATGCAGAAGCATTGCTAGCGCAATCTGAAGCAACTTACTTACAGTTGGGCGCTCAGCTCTCTAGTCTTTACTACAACGCGCTCGCAGCACAAAAGCAATTGCAGGTCCTCAAAGAGTCTGTGGTTCGCCTAGAAATGATTAAGAACGTCGCTAAAGCACGTTACGCGAATAACGCTGCCGCTTATGTTGAATACCTCAATGCACAAGTAGCACAAAGCGCAGCAGAGGCGGATCAATTTAATGTCGACCGTCAACTGCAAGTAGCGCTCAATAACATCAATACATTAGTGGGCCGTCACTCCCGTGAAAAATTGATTTTGCGAGGTGATGTACGCAAAGCATTAACGGGTGTGCCAACCTTAGTGGAGCTGGAAGACTATGCTGAAAGTAGCCACCCTTCATTAAAGAGTTCAGCATTGCAACTCGATGCTGCACGCAAAGGCGTTGACCTTGCCAAGAAAGCTTACTTGCCAGATTTTCAAGTGATAGGCTCTTCTTACACACCACGTGGTCCATTTTCTGCGAACAACGGCGCCTTGTATTACCAGTTTGAATTGGACCTCATCATTCCTCTGTATTTCTTTACTAAAGAGAAGTACGGAGTAGAGCAGGCGCAACGTAATCAAGCGTCGGCTGAAGCTGGCAATATCTCCAATCGCCAGCAAGTTGTTTTAGCAGTCAATACCGCTTATGCTGCCTATGAGCAGGCTAAAGTACAGACCCAGTTTCTAAAAGATAGACAAGTTCCACAGGCCGATGCAGCATATAAAGTCGGTTTGATTCAGTATTCCAATAATGGCCAAGGTTTCAATGATTTGTTGACTGCCCAGACACAGTTGCGTAATTTAGAGGTGCAGTTGGCTTTGGCGGAAGCAAACCTGATGCAGGCCCAAGCAGTGTTGCTGGTTTCTGCTGGTAAAGAACCTTTTTAAGGAGTCGTTTTGAAGGATAAGTTACATAAGCTCCTAAAGCGAGCTTCTGAAGAGGCTAAAAAGACGAAGGCGAAATTATCTGCCCGTATTGCAGCTAATACGAATGAGATTCATCGCTCCTATTGGGCATTGCCGCGAGAGACACGTGCACGTCTGCGCTTAATCATTATTTGTGTTTCGATTTTGATGTTAGGCATTGTGATTGGTTTGTTTGTGAATGTGAATCGTCCAGTCAAGCTAGAGAAGAATGCAAAAATACTTTCGATTGAAAGTACTGGCGCGATGGAGCTCAAGCTACCTGGCGTTGAACTCAATCCAAACATCTATATATTTCAAGAAGCACAAAAAGTGCAGGTACCTGTTGAACTAAAGGTTCCTGGACGCTTGGCCTTTAACGCTGAAAGATCCAAAGTGCTCTCTGCTAGAGCACCTGGCAGGGTAGAGCGTATTTATGCATTTGATGGCGCGCAAGTGGAAGTTGGCTCACCAATTATTGAGTTGTACAGCCCAGAGTTTCTCTCTGCCCAACAAGAGTATTTGCTTTCTTCTAAAACCGCCAAGGTGCTTGAAGGCAATAAGACCATGAGTGACCTCTTGGGTGATGCACAAATTACACAACAAGCTGCCGCCAACAGAATGCGCAATTTGGGTGCGAGTGATGGTGATATCAAAACCTTAGATAAGAGTGGTAAAACCCAATACAACTTGGTGATGCGCTCCCCATTGCAAGGAGTAGTGGTAAAGCGCTCAGTAGATCCTGGTTCGATTGTCAATGCGGGTGATGTGCTGGCAACTTTAGCTAATCCAAAAGAACTTTGGTTCCTGGGTAACATCTACGAGCAAGATATACGGAGAATTCAGAAGGGTCAGACCATGATTCTGCGCTCTGAGTCTTATCCTGATAAAGAGTTTGTGGCCACCGCTAATTACATTGCCCCAACCATTGATCCAGAGACCCACGCATTGTTGATTCGTTGTGATGTTGAAAATCCAGATGGACTCTTGCGCCCAGATATGTACGTTAACGCCCGCCTTAAAACAGGTGATGCAGAAGCCGTAGTCGTTCCACAGTCAGCGATTGTGCGTGTGCGTGAGATGCGTTACGCCATTATTAAAACTGGTAAGGATAGTTACCGTCGCTTTGCTGTCAAAGGCTATGATATGGATGGCAAGCGCTTTGCAGTAACAGAAGGTCTTGAGCCCGGCATGATGGTGTTGACTGATGGCGCAGTCTTATTAAATGACCGTTTTGCCAAGCAGGAGGAATAATTGAGTTTTGTAACCTCCTTCATTCGGGGAGTTTTAGATAAGCGCATCATTATTCTGTTTGCCGCAGCAGTGCTGTTGGTGCTCGGTGCATTTAGCTTAAAACAATTACCGATTCAGCCATACCCTGGGGTTGCACCACTGACCATTCAGGCAATCTCCCAATGGCCAGGAAGAAGTACGACTGAGGTAGAGCAGCAAGTCACCATTCCGGTTGAAAATGCCTTAGCGGGTATTCCGGGCGTTAAGGCCTTTCGCTCAGTTTCACTCTTTGGTTTATCAGTTGTCACACTCAAGTTCAATGACAACGCTGACCCATTTAAGGTTCGCCAAATCTTTATTACTAATTTAGGTAATGTGGCGTTTCCGCCAGGCGTGAGCTCTAGCGTTAGTCCAGACTCTGATGCAACCGGGGAGATCTTGCGTTATCAGGTCACTTCAGACTATGCATCACCAACCCGACTAAAGACCTTACAAAACTACGAAATTTATAAAGAGCTCAAGCAAACCCCAGGGGTTGCGGACGTCTCTTCTTTTGGTGGTAAGGTGCGCCAATATCAAGTCATCGTGAGCCCTGAGAGTTTGCAATCTAAGGGCATTACTGTTCCCCAATTAATTGATGCTTTATCGAAAGCCAACGACAACACTGGCGGTGGCGTTTTGCCGAGTGGTGAGCAGCAATTTGTAGTGCGTGGTGTAGGTCTCTTAAAGAATATTGATGACATAAAGCAAGTTGTTATTGCAGTAAACAAAGGTGTGCCGGTTCGGATTGGTGATGTAGCCACAGTGCAAATTGGTAATGCACCTCGTTTGGGCCTCTTTCAGTTTGATGACAATCCCGATTCTATAGAAGGCATTGTGTATTTGCGTCGTGGTGAGAACGCTTCAGAGGTCTTGGCCCGCGTTCGAGAAAAAGTCACCAATATCAACAGTCACATTTTGCCCCCTGGAATTCAGGTAAAGCCTTTCTACGATCGCCAGGTTTTATTAGATATCACAGTGGGCACCGTGAAGCACACCATGTTCTTTGGTATCACCATGGTCTTGGCTTTACTCTATGTATTCTTGGGTAACTTCCGCGCTGCAGCAGTGGTAGCTGCAGTGATTCCGCTAGCACTCTGTTTCTCATTCATCATGATGTACATCTTTAACGTGCCAGCCAATTTGATTTCGTTGGGCGCGATTGACTTCGGTGTGATTGTGGATGCGGCGGTCATTATTACCGAGAACGTAATGCGCCACATGGAAGAGGGCGGCAAGCGCGTTAATCAAAGCATTATTTTGGCAACGAGCGAAGTGCAGCGGGCCATGGTCTATTCCACCAGCATCATCATCGTGGCTTATTCCCCGTTGTTCCTGATGGGTGGAGTTGAGGGCATCATCTTCAAACCCATGGCATTTACCATGGGTTTTGCTTTGGTCGCTTCGATTATTTTGAGCTTGACCTTCCTACCCGCATCGATGTCCTATGTCTTTGGGGAAAATTTCCATCACGCGCCGCCTAAGTTCATCACATGGATGCTAGAACGCTATCGTCCTTTGCTGCGGAAATGGATGGATCATCCACGTCATGTGATTGCCATTTCAATTTTCATTCTTGGTCTGACTTTATTGAGCGCAACCCGCTTAGGAACCGCCTTCTTGCCAACCCTAGAAGAAAATAATATTTGGTTGCGTGTGACTTTACCTAATACGGTCGATTTAGACTACTCAATTAAAGTTGCTAATCAATTGCGCGAGAATTTCTTAAAGCAGCCTGAGTTGGATAGGGTAGCAGTGCAGATTGGTCGTCCAGATGATGGCACGGATTCAACGGGTGTATTTAACCAAGAGTACGGTTTGTACTTGAAGTCGCCAGAAGATATGCCAAAAGGTACCAACAAGCATCTCTTAATTAAGCACTTGCAGGCAGAGCTAGACAAGATTCCTGGTGTGAACTATAGCTTCTCTCAGTACATTCAAGATAACGTCAATGAGGCGCTCTCGGGGGTTAAAGGTGAAAACTCGGTCAAGATTTTTGGATCAGATTTGGAAGTTTTAGCTCAAAAAGCGCATGAAGTGGTGACACAACTTAAAAAAGTGCGTGGTATTGAAGATGAAAATACGCTCAAAGAGTTAGGTCAGCCTACCTTAAATATTCAGATTGATCGTGATAAAGCCGCGCGTTATGGCGTGAACGTCAGTGATATCCAAACAGTTGTGGCCAACTCGATTGGTGGTGCACCAGTGACTAACTTTTTAGAAGATGAAAAAACCTTCGGCGTTGCTGTGCGTTTAAATGAAGCTAGCCGTAACGATATTCCCGATGTAACAAACTTACTGATCGATACCCCAAATGGTCAGAAGGTGCCGCTCGGTATGGTTGCTAATGTGCGTTTGACTGATGGACCATTCTTTATCTATCGCGAAGCAGGTAAGCGCTATATCGCGGTCATCTTTAGCGTGCGTGGTCGTGACTTGGGTAGTGCGGTTGAGGATGCCAAATACTTGGTTGAAAAGAACGTCGCCTTACCAACAAACTACACCATTTCTTGGGATGGACAGTTTAATCAGATGAAAGCTGCACAACAGAAGTTGATGGTCATCATCCCATTGACGCTGGTAGCTATCTTCTTATTGCTCGTAACTGCCTTGGGTAATTTCCGCGATGCTGTGATTGTGCTCATCAACGTACCATTTGCTGCTATTGGCGGCATCATTGCTTTGCATCTCGGTGGCGAGACTTTGAGTATCTCCGCTCTATTTGGATTCTTATCCTTGTTTGGTATTGCGATTCAAGACGGTGTGATTTTGATTTCATATATTAATAAGACCGTGGCAGAAGAGCATGCTGCTATGAAAGATGCCATGGTCGATGGTGCAGCATTGCGTGTACGTCCAGTATTAATGACAGCGATGTTGGCTGGCCTAGGACTCTTGCCTGCTGCTTTATCGCACTCAATTGGTTCTGAAGCGCAGCGCCCATTGGCGCTCGTAATCGTAGGTGGTATGGTCACCACCACTATTTTGACTTTACTTGTATTGCCAGTGATCTATGCAGCTATGAGAGCGCGCGGCAAACATAAACCAGGACTCGTTTAAGTATGGCAAAGCAACCTCACATCCTGGTATCCAATGATGACGGCTATTTAGCGCCTGGTCTTTTGGCGCTAGTCAATGCTGTGCGTCCATTAGGCCGCATTACCGTAATTGCTCCAGAGCAAAACCATAGCGGTGCCTCAAATTCACTTACACTATCTAGGCCACTGTCGATTCATCGGGTGGCTGGTGGTGAGCGCGATGGCTTCTTCTTTATTAATGGCACGCCAACTGATTGTGTGCACGTTGCGATGACCGGTTTCTTGGATGAGAAACCAGACCTCGTCATTTCAGGTATCAATCAAGGCGAGAACATGGGTGAAGACGTTCTCTATTCAGGCACTGTCGCTGCAGCAGTAGAGGGCGTCATGTTTGGTGTGCCTGGTATTGCTTTCTCACAAATTGATCGTGGCTGGAATCGTATCGAAGATGCGGCTAAAGCTGCTCATGATGTTGTGGCACAGATGCTGATATCGAGCCTGAATCAAAATCATACCGATGGCAATGCCACGCTCTTGAACGTCAATATTCCCAATCGTCCGTACGCAGATTTGTATCGCTGGCGCGTGACCCGCTTGGGTAATCGCCATCATTCACAGCCAGTAGTGGTGCAAGATAGCCCGCGCGGCGAGAAGATTTACTGGATTGGTGCAGCAGGGGATGTCAAAGAGGGTTCCGAAGGAACTGACTTTCATGCAATTGATGAGGGTTGCATCTCCATTACGCCAATGCAATTGGATTTAACGCATCATGCCCGCTTAGCAGCGATGCGTGCTAACGGATGGACTCGCGGTTGAAGGCGCCCACTGAGCGTTTCGCAGCTTATCGGCAAGCATTAGCAGCAAAAGTTCATGCTGGTGGCGTTAAACACGGTAAAACTTTAGAAGCGATTGCTACCGTTCCGCGCCACGCTTTCATGGATGCTGGTTTACATGCGCAGGCATATGAAGATACTGCGCTACCGATTGGTCATGAGCAAACAATCTCTAAGCCATCGGTAGTCGCGCGCATGATTGAGCTACTTCATAAACCAAAACAGAAACTCGAAAAAGTATTAGAAATCGGTACTGGTTGTGGATACCAAGCGGCAGTACTGAGTCTATTGGCTGATGAGGTCTATTCGATCGAGCGCATTCGGTCGCTACACGATATGGCCAGAGCAAAGTTACGCCCATTTCGGATTAATAATCTGCGCCTGATTTATGGCGATGGTATTTTGGGTTTACCCCAAGCGGCTCCATTTGACGGAATTATTTTAGCTGCCGCTGGTCTGGGAATCCCAGATGCTTTGCTAGATCAATTGGCGATTGGTGGGCGTTTGGTTGCCCCAGTTGCTAAAAATGCAAAAGAGCAGCAGCTCGTTGTCGTCGAAAGAATGAGTTCCCAGCGCTATCAAAGGACTGTGCTGGACGAGGTCTTTTTTGTCCCCTTACAATCAGGGGTAGTATGAAATCTATTTCACATTCCATGACCAATTTATCCAAAAGCCTTCTAGTTGCAATCCTATCTGCATCTTTGGTGTTGATTACGGGATGCTCTACAACGCCTCGTGCTAAGCCAGCGGGTGTAATTGATCGCTCTGGCGGATCTACTAGCAATGAACCAGCGCCTCCTGGATACTATCGCGTGAAGAAGGGTGACACCTTAGCGCGTATTGCCTTGGATCATGGTCAAGGACCGCGCGATGTAGCGCAGTGGAATAAGGCAGAAAATCCTAACTTCAATCCGAATGTGATTGAGGTAGGTGACCTGATTTTGATCAAGCCACCAGCAAGTGCAAAAGCGGCAAAACCAGTTGATAGCAAACCAACTGCAAGTGCGCAGAAAGTTGATGCACCAGCGCCAGCAGAAACAAGTAAACCTGAAGTAGTAGCAGAGCCAGGTATTCGTTTATCTTGGCCTGCTAAAGGCAAGGTTACTGGTGAATTTAACGAAACCAATAAAGGTATCGATATCGCTGGCAAAGTGGGCGAGCCTGTATTGGCCGCTGCCGATGGCAAAGTCGTTTATGCCGGCAATAGCTTGCGTGGTTATGGCAATTTAGTCATTGTTAAACATGACAATACCTATCTCACTGCCTACGCTCACAACAGCAAGCTCTTAGTTAAAGAGGGTGATAGCGTGCGCAAGGGTCAGAAAATTGCCGAGATGGGTGATACCGATACCAACTCAGCAAAACTCCATTTTGAATTGCGCGTCAACGGCAAGCCAGTCAATCCGACGCCGTACTTGCAGTAAAGCTGCGCCCTAACTAAAGTGCCTATGGCCACCGTTCTCGTCTTTGATATTGAAACCATTCCTGACGTAGCGGGTCTGCGTCGTCTCGAAGACTATCCTGATTCCATGACAGATGCTGAAGTTGCTGCCAAGGCAATGGCTGAGCGCGCAACAAAAACCGGTAGTGAATTTTTACCATTGTTCTTACAAAAGATTGTTGCTATCTCTTGTGTGATTCGCAGAACAACAAAAGAAGGTCTGCCACAGATTAAGGTTGGCACTTTAGGTACGCCAGAAGATGATGAGAAAGTATTGGTGCAAGCCTTCTTTGATTTGATTGAGAAGTACACGCCACAGTTGGTTTCTTGGAATGGCAGCGGCTTTGATCTTCCTGTATTGCACTACCGCGCACTTGCCAATCACATTCAAGCGCCACGGTATTGGGAGATGGGCGAGAGTCAAGAAGCCGATAGCCGTGACTTTAAATGGAATAACTACATCAGTCGCTATCACATGCGCCATTTGGACATGATGGATCTTCTAGCTAAATTTAATGGCAGGGCCAATGCGCCATTAGATGGTTTGGCAAAACTCTGTGGCTTCCCGGGCAAGATGGGTATGGATGGCAGTCAAGTTTGGCCAGCGTATCAAGAAGGCAAGATCAATGACATCCGGCGCTATTGCGAGACCGATGTTGTCAATACCTACCTCATGTATTGCCGTTTTCAATTACTGCGCGGCGGTTTCTCATTAGAGGAATACCAAGAAGAAATTGATTTTGTTAAAGCCTATCTAGAAAAAGAAGCCAAAGAGCCAAACGGTGGTCAATGGCAAGAATATCTCCAAGGTTTTACACCGGATGCGTAGAGGCGATAAGCCAGTCAATATAGAAGTGACTGAGCCAGTAAGAGTAGAAGCACTTGATTTAGATGCCCAAGGCATTGCCCGCCTAACTCCGAATGAAGAAGAGCTAGCCGAAGGGCAGGGCGGTAAAGTCATTTTCATCAAAGGTGCGTTACCTACAGAGCTCGTTACTTACACCATCACTAGCGATAAAGCCCGCTTTAGTAAAGCCAAAGTCAGAGAAATCCTCAAGCCCGCAGTGTTCAGGGCGGAGCCCAAATGCGCAGCCTTTGGCGTCTGTGGTGGTTGCACCATGCAGCACTTAGATATTCGGGCGCAAGTTGCCATGAAGCAGCGTGTTCTTGAGGATGATTTGCATCACATTGCCAAAGTGCAGCCTGAAGAAATTTTGCGTCTCATGGGTGGACCCACTTGGGAATATCGTCATCGTGCACGCCTGAGCGCCGTCAATCGTTCGATTAAAAAAGGCACAGTTCTGATTGGTTTTCATGAAGGCAAGAGCGGGTATGTTGCCGACATGCTGGCTTGTGAGATATTGCCTAAGCATGTATCTGATCTGTTGCCTGAAATGCGCAGACTAGTGATGGGTTTATCGATTGTCGATCGCATGCCCCAAATTGAGATTGCTGTTGGTGAGCCAGAAGACCCGAATTCTGATGACCCCAAGAAAAACAAGCCTGTCACAGCGCTAGTATTTCGTAATCTTCAGCCTTTAACGCCAGCTGATGAAGCGTTGATGCGAGCCTTTGCTGATGAGCATCAGGTGTGGATTTGGCTGCAGCCCAAAGGTATTGAGACGGTAGCGCCTTTTTACCCAGAGACTGGCAAGCTTTGCTACCGCTTGCCTGAATTTGAAATTGAGATGCCATTTAAACCTGCCGACTTTACGCAGGTCAATCACATGATGAATCGCGCTCTCGTAAGCAAAGCGATTCGCTTATTGGAAGTCAAGACAACAGATCGTGTGCTCGATTTATTTTGTGGCATTGGTAATTTCACCTTACCGCTTGCCAGAAAAGCAAAACAGGTTTTAGGGATCGAAGGCTTAGCAACGCTAACGACTAGAGCAAAAGCAAATGCTGAACATAACGGCCTACAAGATAAAGTCAGTTTTATGCAGAGCGATTTGTTTGAGGTCACCACCGAAACGATTACATCGTGGGGCAAAGCGGAGCGCTGGTTAATGGATCCACCACGTGAAGGCGCCATGGAAATTTGTAAGTCACTGGCAGATCTACATCTGCAGAAGAGTGATTTGTTGCCAGAGCGCATTGTCTATGTCTCATGCAACCCCAAAACTCTGGCTAGAGATGCCGATATCTTGTGCCACCAAGCAGGCTACACGCTCAAAGGGGCGGGCATTGTGAATATGTTCCCGCACACCTCCCATGTGGAATCCATGGCGGTTTTTGATAAAACCTAACTGTTTGATATAGTGCTTGGAAATAAATATAAATAAGCATTAAGGGGTAATGAGATGAAAAAAATAGCAATTTTTTTATGGGCTCTTTCTGCGCCGATTGCTTATGCACAGTCACAAAACTTTGAGGGCTTTGGATTAGCTGTTGATTATTCTTTGAACTCTATTACCGATGTATCGACACCGGGTGGATCAGCTACTAGTCGAAGTGGTATCCCAAGTATTACTGCTGATGCTTACAAAGCTATTAATAAAGATTGGTTAGTTGGCGTATATGGAACCTATGATTTAGGGACAACAGATACTACAGGCACCGATCCCGACGCACATCATCCAATTGAAGCCGGTGGAAAGGTGGCCTATGCGTTTACTGAAAATATATTGGGTTATATCAAGCTTGGTTGGTCCTGGTCTAAGTTCTCATCACCTGGTTACTATCAGTGGATGAATGGTCCGAGTTATGGCATCGGCGCTGAATACTTGCTCACCAAAAACCTCTTCACAAGGGTAGAGGTATCACAGCAAAACTACAAAACCGTTCAATGGAATGATGGATCCACTGACAAGGTGAATATCAATTCTTACGGCATTTCTTTAGGTTGGCGTTTCTAGTCTCCCAATTAAAGCTTCCAAAAGTAGGAATATTTGCACCAATTTGGCGCTAATTTAGTGCGCTTTTGTTGTTTTACCCACTTCTAGGTGCATAGGATTTTGATGACTGTCTTATAGAAGAGTAGATTGAACTTGTAGGCATATGTTTGGGCCTACAGATTCATTTACCTCTAGGAGAGCATCATGAAAGCCTCAGATAGTTTTGCAATCTTGTTGATTTTGATTGCACTGTCTTATGCGGTGAGCATGTTTGTAGCGAACTAATTTTTCGTCACAAACTAGCAGGCAGGTTGTAAATAAAAAAGGCACCCGCAGGTGCCTTCTGAGAACAACACACTAAAGTTTCTAGTGCGTCTTTATCTCCCTTAATCGCGATTACCACCAACGATACCCAAGAGGGCAAGTAAATTGGTGAAGACGTTGTAAACATCTAAATAGATCGCTAATGTAGCCATGATGTAGTTGGTTTCGCCACCATTAATGACGCGTTGCACGTCAACCAAGATGAAGGCAGAGAAGATCGCTATAGCCAACACCATCACAGTCAACATCAAAGCAGGCAACTGCAACCAGATGTTTGCTAGAGAGGCCACGATCAAGAGCAGTACGCCTACCATTAACCATTTGCCAAGGCCAGCAAAGTCACTCTTGCTCACAGTAGCAATGGTTGCCATGGTTGCAAAGATGGCTGCTGTTCCGCCGAAGGACAGCATGATTAGGGCGGCGCCGTTGCTATAGCTATTGAGCGTGAAGCCTACTAGGCGAGAGAGCATGATGCCCATGAAGAAGGTGAAGCCCAGCAATAGGAGTACCCCTACGCCAGTGTCTTTATTCTTTTCAATTGCCCAGAAGAATCCAAAGGCAATTGCCATGAAAACGATAAAGCCTAAGAAAGGGCTGCCAGAGAAAAGGTCAAGACCCATTGCTACGCCGAGCCATGCGCCGATAACGGTTGGCACCATAGATAGCGCCAACAGGGCATAGGTATTGCGCAGTACGCGATTGCGTACCTGGACGGTACTAATTGAGCCGGATTGGCCAAAGCCGTAAGAGTTCAGATCACTCATATTGACTCCTTCTTTTTCATAGTTGTTACAAGAGCCCATAAAGAGCTGTTGACTCTAAGTATAGACAAAACACCCCAATTTCAAGCCCCCCTATAAAAGACCTACAAATTAAGGGCTTATGTCTTGTAAATTCAAGGGCTTAGCCCTACAGACATAGGGGTAAATACGGTCAAGCAATGTATAATTCGGGGGTCGTTGAGCTAGGGCGGTTTATTGGCCTTAACCAACAAATACCTTTGAAATCACTATTGGAGTCTTGAATGGCAATTGAACGCACCCTTTCTATTATCAAACCTGATGCTGTCGCTAAAAACGTCATCGGCAAAATCTATGACCGTTTTGAATCTGCTGGTTTGAAGATTGTTGCTTCCAGAATGGCGCATTTGTCACAAAACGAAGCGGAGCAATTCTATGGCGTTCACAAAGACCGTCCTTTCTTCAAAGACTTGGTGAACTTCATGATTTCTGGTCCAGTCATGATTCAAGTATTGCAAGGCGAAGGCGCTATTGCTAAGAATCGCGATTTGATGGGCGCTACCGATCCGAAGAAAGCAGAAAAAGGCACAATCCGTGCTGATTTTGCAGACAGCATTGATGCGAACGCTGTGCACGGTTCTGATGCTCCTGAAACAGCTGCTGTGGAAGTTGCATTCTTCTTCCCTGGCATGAATGTTTTCAATCGTTAATCAACAACCTATTTATTGATAAGTAGGCGCATTGACCTCCCCGCGCGTAAATCTCTTAGATTTTGACGCTGACCAAATGGCGGCGTATGTCGCGGGGTTGAATGAAAAGCCCTTTAGGGCAAAGCAACTCATGCAGTGGATACACCAACGCGGCGTGTCTGACATTAATGACATGAGTGATTTGGCAAAAAGCTTTCGAGCCACATTGCTTGATAAAGCAGAAGTACTCTCTCTTCCTGTTATTAAAGATGAACACGCCCATGACGGCACACGCAAGTGGCTATTGGACGTGGGGGCTGGCAATGCAGTTGAGTCTGTCTTTATTCCTGAGGATGACAGAGGTACTTTATGCATCTCTTCTCAAGCGGGTTGTGCAGTCAATTGCCGTTTTTGCTCAACAGGGCATCAAGGCTTCTCTCGCAATCTGACTTCCGGTGAAATCATCGGACAACTCTGGTTTGCAGAACATCTTTTGCGTAACGACCCAGATGCGGTCCGCAGAATTGAAAAATTTCCAACCCCAGGCTGGGAGTACACTGGTCGTGTGATTTCAAATGTGGTGATGATGGGCATGGGCGAACCTTTGCTCAACTATGACAACGTGGTTTCTGCATTGCGTTTAATGCTTGATGACAGAGCCTATGGCTTATCCCGTCGTCGCGTGACTGTATCAACCTCTGGTGTTGTGCCGATGATTGATCGTCTTGCGCAAGATTGCCCAGTAGCATTGGCAGTGTCATTGCATGCACCAAACGATACCTTGCGTGATCAATTGGTGCCACTGAATCAAAAATATCCTTTACGTGAATTACTCGATGCATGTGAGCGTTATTTGCCATTTGCGCCAAGAGACTTTTTGACCTTTGAATATTGCATGCTCGATGGTGTTAATGATTCCGATATTCAAGCAAAAGAATTAGTACGTTTACTCAAGAACATCAAATGCAAAATTAATTTGATTCCTTTCAATCCATTCCCAGAATCTGGTCTCAAGCGCTCATCAGCCCAGCGTGTGAACGCCTTTGCTAGCATTCTCTTGGATGCCGGCATGGTCGCTACAGTGCGTAAGACTCGTGGTGACGATATCGCTGCAGCCTGCGGTCAGCTAGCGGGTGATGTGGTGGACCGTACTCGAGTGCGCGAGCGTGCTGTGCATAAAGCAGAGATTGAGATTGAAGAAGTTGAGTCTGATACTCAGTCAAATGAGCGCCCCATTGAGTGGCTCAAAAAGTTAAATTAATTAGAACCCCATGAGCTCTAATAATTCACTACCGCCATTACCCTTAGGACCATCTCCTAAGCGTGCAACACGTCAAGCAACCGTTGCCTGGAAAACCAACATCATTACTGTGGGTGGTGATGCGCCTGTGCGCGTGCAGTCCATGACCAATACTGATACTGCAGATGCTGTTGGTACTGCGATTCAAGTAAAAGAATTAGCGCGCGCTGGATCAGAGATGGTGCGCATTACGGTGAACACTCCAGAAGCTGCAGCAGCTGTACCTTATATTCGTGAGCAGTTAGACAAGATGGATGTCTTGGTGCCATTGATTGGTGACTTTCATTACAACGGCCATACCTTATTAAACGATTACCCAGAGTGCGCTAAAGCACTCTCGAAGTACCGCATCAATCCAGGTAATGTGGGTAAGGGCGCCAAGCGTGACCCACAGTTTGCGCAAATGATTGAAGCGGCCTGCAAATACGACAAGCCGATTCGTATTGGTGTGAACTGGGGCAGCTTAGATCAAGAGCTCTTAGCATCGATTATGGATAGCAATGCTGCACTTGAAAATCCGAAGACTGCGCAAGAAGTGATGATTGAAGCGCTCATTCAGTCTGCCTTGCAGTCTGCAGAAAAAGCGGTTGAGCTGGGCATGAACCCGAATCAAATTTTGCTCTCTTGCAAAGTGAGCAATGTTCAAGACTTAGTTGCAGTCTATCGTGATCTTTCCCGTCGCTCTGATTATCCTTTGCATTTGGGTTTAACCGAAGCAGGTATGGGAAGCAAAGGCATTGTGTCTTCTACTGCGGCAATGGGTATTTTGTTGCAAGAGGGTATTGGCGACACCATTCGCGTTTCATTGACGCCTGATCCAGGTGCGCCTCGTGAAAACGAAGTCATTGTTGCCCAAGAGATTTTGCAAACCATGGGATTGCGTAACTTCACACCGATGGTGATTGCATGTCCTGGTTGTGGCAGAACGACTAGTACGACTTTCCAAGAGCTCGCTGCCAATATTCAGTCCTATTTACGCCAGCAAATGCCTATTTGGAAGAAAACCCACCCAGGTGTAGAGAATATGAATGTGGCAGTGATGGGTTGTATCGTTAATGGCCCGGGCGAGAGCAAGCATGCCAATATCGGCATTTCTTTGCCAGGCACTGGCGAAACTCCAGCTGCTCCCGTGTTTGTCGATGGCGTTAAAGTAAAGACATTGCGCGGCGAAAATATTGCCCAAGAGTTTCAGGTGATCGTAGATGACTATGTCAAACAAAACTACGCCGCCAAGATTTAATTAAGCAAATAAGTAAAAGAACAATAAAAAATGACTGACCAGAGCAAAGACAAAGTCCAAAAAATGCAAAAGACGCAGAAAATTAACGGCGTGCGCGGCATGAATGATTTGTTGCCAGCCGATGCTGCGCAGTGGGCGCATCTTGAGCATGTCTTGCGCGATTTAACTCGTGCATATGGTTACGAGTTTTTAAGAACTCCCATCGTTGAAGCGACAGCCGTATTTCAGCGGGGGATTGGCGAAGTAACCGACATCGTTGAAAAAGAAATGTATTCCTTCGAGGATCGCTTGAACGGTGAGCAACTTACTTTGCGTCCTGAAGGTACTGCAGCGCTCGTGCGCTCAGTCATTGAAAACAATTTGTTGTACGAAGGACCCAAGCGTCTTTGGTACACCGGCCCAATGTTCCGCCATGAGCGCCCACAACGGGGTCGCTATCGTCAGTTCCACCAATTTGGTATTGAAGCTTTAGGCTTTGCAGGCCCAGATATTGATGCTGAAATTATTCTCATGGGTCAACGCCTTTGGGATGAGCTTGGCTTAAAGGGTGTGCGTCTGGAGATTAATTCTTTAGGTCAAGCCAATGAGCGTGCACAGCACCGTGCCGCTTTAGTGACTTACTTTGAGAAAAATCAATCGCAGTTAGATGAAGATTCACAGCGCCGCTTGTTAACTAATCCATTGCGTATTTTGGATTCTAAAAATCCAGAGATGCAGGCTCTGATTGAAGGCGCGCCAAAGCTATTTGATTTCTTGGGCGAAGAATCACTGAAGCACTTCAATGCCGTGCAAGCAATTCTTAAAGCGAACAATATCCCTTGCAAA
The DNA here is from genome assembly GCF_001659725.1 of Polynucleobacter wuianus. NCBI lineage: Bacteria > Pseudomonadati > Pseudomonadota > Betaproteobacteria > Burkholderiales > Burkholderiaceae > Polynucleobacter > Polynucleobacter wuianus. The sequence continues at coordinate 737,625 of NZ_CP015922.1, forward strand.
ATCAATCCGCGTTTAGTGCGTGGCTTGGATTACTACAACCTTACGGTGTTCGAATGGATCACTGATGAACTTGGTGCGCAGGGCACAATCGCTGGTGGTGGTCGTTACGATCCATTGATTGAGCATATGGGTGGTAAAGCGGCGCCTGCTTGTGGTTGGGCAATGGGTATGGAACGTGTTCTAGAGTTGATGAAGGTTTCTGGGTCCTTGCCAGAAGCGCAAGCCCAATGTGATATCTATGTATTACATCAAGGTGGCGAAACATTAACTACGGCCATGATTATTGCTGAGCGCTTGCGTAACGCCGGTATCGATACCATTCTTTTTTGCCCTCCAGATGGCCAATCAGCCAGCTTTAAGTCTCAAATGAAGAAAGCGGATGCCAGTGGCGCAGCCTTTGCAGTCATCATCGGACCAGATGAATTGGCTAAAAATGAGGCAGGGCTCAAAGATCTTCGGGGCACGGGTGAGCAGCAGTCTATTCCCTTAGAGGGTGTGCTGGAAGCTGTAATTGACGCTCTAGTAGGCGCCTCCGAATAGAATAAGAGTTATAGAGTTGCCGGTGCCGAATATCGGTACGCATAAACATTAATTAATTAGCTTGGATTGACATGCCTTTAGATCTAGAAGAACAAGAACAGTTAGACCAACTCAAAGCGTTTTGGCAAAAGTATCGCAACCTTATCACTGGCGTTGTGACAGTTGCCTTGTTTGCATACGCTGCCTATAGCGGTTATCAATGGTGGCGCAATAGCCAAGCTTTGGATGCTTCTAAGCTCTACGAAACAATGGTGAGCGCCATCGCTAAGGGGGATAAGGATCAGACCTTCCGTGCTGCTGATGATTTGCAAAAAGACTTTGCTCGTACACCATATGCGCCAATGTCCAGTTTGATTGCTGCTCGTATTGCTGCAGATGCAGGCGATAGTGCGAAAGCCTTGGATTATTTACGTTGGGCTACTAAGAATGCTTCTAATGATGGTTACCTTGCTTTAGCCAAGATGCGCTTGGTATCTCAATTAATCGAGCAAGGCAGTGAAAAAGATTTTGCAGAAGCGGATCAAATTCTGAAAGATAAGCCGGTTGCTGGTTTTGAAGCTTTGTGGCTTGAGCGCCGTGGCGATTGGTATTTGGCGCAGAAGAAAAATGCGGAAGCAAAAGTCAGTTATCAAGATGCTTGGAAGAAATTAGATCAAGCGAAAGAATTTCCGGAAGAGGCACGTCGCCTCCTGAAGGTCAAATTAGATGCAGTTGGAGGTATTGCTCAGTGATGATCTCAACAAAACGCATAGTAAAGCTTGCCAGTAGAACCCTGATTCTTGGTGTAGCCGCTTTTGCTTTGGTGGCTTGCTCAGGCAACTCACGCGTACGTAAGCCAGCAGAGCTTGTCACCGTCACCAATCAATTTGATTTGCAGCCTGTTTGGTCAACCAGTGTTGGCTCATCCGAGACCTTTAACTTTCATCCGGTAGTGGCTGGTGATGCAGTCTATGCGGCATCCCATCGTGGGAACTTAGCTAAAATTGATTTGGTATCAGGCAATAAAGTTTGGGAAGTATCTGTTCCTGAGCGCTTAGCAATCGGCCCTGGATCTGATGGTCGTGTGACGGTTGCTATCAGCATTAAAGGCAATGTCTATGCTTATGATGATGCTGGTAAGCCCCTTTGGAATGTTAATGTTGGCTCTGAAGTATTAAGTGAGCCAGTAGTGGCTGGCGGTATTGTGGTTATTCGTGCACTCGATAACCGCTTCATTGGTTTAGATGCACGAACTGGCGCGCGTAAGTGGATTTATCAGCGCCAACAATCTGCTTTGTCATTGCGGGTTGGTTATGGCATGTTGCCAATCAATAACGAAGTCATCGTGACTGGATTTGCGGGTGGTCGCTTTGGGATGATTGCGATTGCTAATGGTGGCTTAGTTTGGGAGACGCCAGTTTCCTTTCCAAAAGGCTTCTCTGAGATCGAGCGTTTGAATGACGTAACAGCCAAACCAAGTATGGAAGGTGATATTCTCTGCGCGGTTTCTTATCAAGGCCGTATTGGCTGTGGCCAAGCGCGCACTGGCGCCTTGTTGTGGTTTAAAGATTACTCAAGTTATACCGGTACCGCGCAAAGTCGTGATTTAGTTTTCTCAGCCAATGAAAAATCTTATGTGACTGCATTTGCTACCAAAGATGGCAGCCAAGTTTGGGAGAATACCCAACTCACATTCCGTGACGTCGGTGAGCCTTTAGCTGTTGGTCGCGTGTTGCTCATGGGTGATGCACAAGGTTATGTACATGCATTTTCACAGGCGAATGGCGAGCTGGTTGCGCGGATTCGTCATGACAGCAGTCCAATCTCAGCCGCTCCAATTGCAATAGGCGGCCTCATCTTGATTCAATCTCAGGGTGGAAAAATCGCGGCGTACAGTCCAAAATGAACCCAGTCATCACTATCGTCGGCCGTCCCAATGTGGGAAAGTCGACACTCTTTAATCGCTTAACGCGTTCACGTGATGCCTTGGTAGCAGACTTCTCTGGTTTAACCAGAGATCGTCACTACGGCAAAGGCCGTATTGGTGAGCGCGCTTTCATCTGTGTAGATACCGGTGGATTTGAGCCTGTTGCTAAGACCGGCATTGTTGCCGAGATGGCCAAGCAAACCAAACAAGCGGTTGCTGAATCGGATATTGTGATTTTCTTGGTTGATGGCCGCCTTGGTATGGCGCCACAAGATCGCGTCATTGCAGATTTCTTGCGTAAGACGGGTAGACCTGTCATTTTGGCGGTCAATAAAACTGAGGGTATGCAAGCTGGCGTTGTGACTGCAGACTTTCATGAGTTGGGATTGGGTGAGCCATTTCCGATTTCCTCTGCTCACGGTGATGGTGTTCGTGGCTTGATTGATGATGCGCTAGATTCACTTGGTATTGCTGAGCCAGACGAAGAAGATTTAGCGAACGATCCGAATCGCCCTATGAAGATTGCCGTAGTGGGCCGTCCAAACGTAGGTAAATCAACTCTGATCAATAAGTTAATTGGTGAAGAGCGTGTGATTGCGTTTGATATGCCAGGCACTACACGTGATGCGATTGAAGTTCCCTTTGAGCGCAACGGTAAGCCTTACATCTTGGTTGATACAGCAGGTTTGCGTCGCCGTGGCAAAGTATTTGAAGCTATTGAAAAGTTCTCCGTTGTAAAAACTTTACAAGCGATTGCCGATTGCAACGTGGTCATTTTGATGCTCGATGCACAGCAAGACATCTCTGAGCAGGACGCGCACATCGCAGGATTTATTGTTGAAGCAGGACGCGCACTTGTTGTTGCAGTAAACAAGTGGGATGGTATCGATGCTTACGTAAAAGAGCGTGCCCGTTTAGAGATTGCACAAAAGCTGCGTTTCTTGGATTTTGCAAACGTGCATCCTATTTCCGCAAAAAAGGGCACAGGCTTAAAAGAACTCTTTAAAGATGTGGATGCTGCTTACGCAGCAGCAATGGCAAAGTTGCCAACTCCACGTTTGACTCGCATTTTGCAAGAAGCGATTGAACACCAGCAGCCCAAACGGGTTGGTATGGGTCGTCCAAAATTACGTTATGCACACCAAGGGGGCATGAATCCTCCCATCGTCGTCATACATGGAACATCATTGAGTGGTGTGACGGATAGTTATAAACGCTATTTGGAAGGCCGCTTTAGGGATGTCTTCAAATTACGCGGTACGCCTTTGCGAATTCAGATGAATACCGCCAAAAACCCTTATGTAGATGCTGATAAGGGCAAGAAGGGTAAAAAGCGCTAGTTTTTAGCTAGGGCTTGATTTTTACGAAATTAAGCCCAATATAGAGGGTTCGGAAATACGTGTTTTAAAGGTTTGATTGAGTAAAAAGAAAAAGCAAGACTCCCAAAAAAGTAACTTAAGAAAAAATAAGTAAGGAGCAGTATGAGTACCAACACCAACAAAATCCAATTGCTACAGGATCCATTTCTCAATGCATTGCGCAAAGAGCACATTCCTGTTTCGATCTATCTCGTCAATGGTATTAAGTTGCAAGGCAATATTGAATCCTTTGATCAATATGTTGTGCTTCTTCGCAATACCGTAACGCAGATGGTTTACAAACATGCAATCTCCACGATCGTTCCTGCTCGTGCGATTGATTTCCGCATAGAAGAAGGCAGCTCTGTATAAAACTGGAGTAGATGCGGCACGCGCTGTCCTGGTGGGGGTTGATACCGGGCGCGAAGATTTTGCAGACAGTATGGCCGAGCTTAGTCTCTTGGCTGATAGTGCTGGTTCTATACCCGCAGCTAGCGTTATTGCTCGCAAAGGCAGAACTGATCCAGCGCTATTCATTGGTTCTGGAAAGGCAAATGAATTAAAGCGGGTGATGGAAGACCATGATGCTGAATTGGCTATCTTCAATCACCCTTTATCGCCCACACAGCAACGCAACTTAGAACGTCACATTGGTCGCCACGTCATGGATCGAACCGGTTTGATCTTGGACATCTTTAGTCAGCGCGCGCAAAGTCATATTGGTAAAACTCAAGTGGAATTGGCGCAAGTGCGCTATCGCATGTCTCGCTTAGTGCGTGCTTGGAGTCACCTGGAACGTCAGCGCGGTGGTATTGGTGTGCGTGGCGGTCCTGGTGAAACCCAGATGGAGTTGGATCGCCGGATGTTGGCGACCAAAGCCAAGCGCCTTGAAAACGAATTAGAAAAACTTCAGCGTCAGCAAAGAACGCAAAGAAGAGCTCGCAATCGCAAAGATGTATTCTCCGTTTCTTTGGTGGGTTACACCAACGCAGGTAAGTCCACTTTATTTAATGCGCTCACCAAAGCTGGCAGTTATGCTGCTGACCAGCTCTTTGCAACTTTGGATACGACCTCCAGAAGAGTCCATTTAGAGGGGGTGGGGTCGATTGTGGTCTCTGATACCGTCGGATTTATTCGAGAGTTACCTCATCAGCTAGTTGAGGCCTTCAGAGCCACTTTGGATGAAACCATCCATGCCGACCTGATTTTGCATGTGATCGATGCCTGTAGCCCAGTTGCTAGAGAGCAAAAGGCCGAAGTCGAAGCCGTTTTGGTAGAAATCGGGGCTGACGACATCCCACGGATTGAGGTCATGAATAAGATCGATTTAATGCCCCAAACCTTCACCCGTGGGGCTGTTTTGGAGCGCGATCAGCAAGGCATCCCAAACCAGGTTTTCCTATCCGCCCAAACGGGCTTAGGCCTTGATTTGCTGAGGCAAACCTTGGCGGAATGCTCTCAAATGACTGATAAAATGAGGAGTGAACAAAACCGTGCCAAGACTCAAATGGCCCCGGACGAGTTTTTAGCCCCTTTACCAGAACGACCAGAATCATCCGAATTTAATCCGATTCCTAACCGAAGCTACCTTGCGAATGATGCGTAAATTTTTAGACCTGTTTTCGGTCAATGACCCAGGTTGGGGCAATAGCCACAATAATGGATCAAAAGATGCTAAAGACGGGCAGGAGAATGAACAAGCTCCAAAAGTAGATCCGGAGCAGGGTCAGCCTAAGAGCCCACAAATAAACCAACCCACCAATAAGCCAGACGGTCCACCGGATTTGGATGAGCTGTGGCGTGATTTCAATGACAGAATCGCCGGTATCTTTGGTGGCAAGAAAAAGCCAGGAGCCAATCCTGGTCCTGCCGCAAACAAACCTAACAGCAGCGATATTCCGCCACCATCACAGCGTGGCAATGGTGGTGGTAACGGTGGTGGCCCTACTGGACCCAGCTTTAATTTCACAAATCCATTTAGTTCGAAGAGTGGCCCATTAGTTGCTGTTGGTATTTTTATCTTTATCTGGGTGTGTAGTGGTTTTTTCATTATTCAAGAAGGTCAAGCTGGAGTTGTAATGACCTTTGGTAAGTACGATTACACCGCTAAGCCTGGTATTAACTGGCGTATGCCGTGGCCGATTCAGTCAGATGAGACCGTTAATCTATCTGGCGTTCGCTCTGTCGAAGTAGGTCGCCCTGTATTGATTAAGGCGACTAATCAAAAAGACTCTTCGATGTTGACCGAAGATGAAAACATTATTGATGTGCGCTTTGCCGTGCAGTACCGCTTAAAAGATCCAACCGATTATTTATTTAATAATCGTGATCCTGATGCGGCAGTGGTGCAGGCTGCTGAAACAGCAGTGCGCGAGATTGTCGCTCGTAGCAAGATGGATACTGTGCTGTATGAGGGGCGCGAGAAGATTGGTATTGATCTCGCAAATTCTATTCAGAAGATTTTAGATAGCTATAAGACTGGCATCTATGTCACGAGTGTCACAGTGCAAAACGTACAGCCACCAGAACAGGTGCAAGCTGCGTTTGATGATGCGGTAAAAGCTGGTCAGGACCAAGAGCGCTTGAAGAGCGAAGGTCAAGCCTATGCGAATGACATCATTCCGCGCGCCAAGGGAACTGCAGCTCGCTTAATTCAGGAAGCGGAGGGCTACAAAGCCCGCGTAGTTGCTACTGCAGAGGGTGATGCCGCTCGCTTTAAGCAGATCCAGCCAGAATATGCCAAGGCACCACAAGTCACCCGTGATCGGATGTATATCGACACCATGCGTGAAATGTATAACAACGTGACCAAGATTTTGGTGGATACAACCAAGAGCAATAGCCTCTTATATTTACCTCTCGATAAGATCGTTGCGCAAGTGAGTGCTGAGAGTGCACAAGCTGCTGGCGCTCAACTCAATTCGGGTAGTGCAGCATTAACTGTGACGCCAACAGGTTCAGTTACCGTAGGTGGCGCAACTGGAGTGAATAATCCTGCGCCAAGCACTAGCCCTGCACCTACAACACCAGCAGGGCCAAGTAGCGCTAATGACAGAACAATAGATAAGCGCGATGGTTTGCGCAGTCGCGATCGGGATTCACGCTAATGAACGCTAATCGCCTGATTGTTGCAGCAATTGCATTTATTGCACTCATTTATGTGCTCTCTTCAAGTATCTTTGTGGTGGATCAGCGTAAGTTTGCTGTGGTCTTCTCATTTGGGCAGATCGTCCGCGTGATTGAGAAGCCGGGCCTACAGATTAAGTACCCAGCTCCATTTGAGAGCGTACGTTTTTTTGATCGCCGCATTCTCACAATCGACAATCCAGAGGCAGAGCGCTTTATTACTGCCGAGAAGAAGAATCTCTTGGTGGATTCTTATGTGAAGTGGCGTATTGTAGATCCTCGTAAATTCTTTATCAGCTTTAAAGGTGATGAGCGCTTGGCGCAAGATCGCTTGACGCAATTGGTGCGCTCTGCGTTAAACGAAGAGTTCACCAAACGCACTGTCCGTGAGTTAATTTCTGATCAGCGCGAAGAAGTCATGCAAGGCATTCGCAAGAAAGTGGCCGATGACGCATCTGATATTGGCGTGGAGATTGTCGACGTACGCCTAAAGCGCGTTGACTTACTTGCAGAGATCAGTGATTCCGTTTATCGCCGTATGGAAGCAGAGCGCAAGCGTGTAGCTAATGAATTACGTTCTACTGGCGCTGCTGAGTCTGACAAGATTCGCGCCAATGCCGAACGTCAGCGCGACACGATTTTGGCAGAAGCCTATCGTGATGCTCAAAAAATTAAGGGGGCAGGAGATGCGAAGGCTACTGCGCTCTATGCTGAAGCATTTGGACGTGATCCCCAGTTTGCTCAGTTCTACCAGAGCCTAGAGGCTTACCGTAGCTCTTTCAAGGACAAGAAAGACATGATGGTGATTGAGCCTAATGGTGAGTTCTTCAAGTTTCTGCACAAAAAATAAGAAAGCAAATAATCCAAATCATGAATCGTTGGTTACTTCCTGAAGATATTGCAGACGTATTGCCGGCTGAGGCTCGCAAGGTGGAGACTTTACGTCGTGCCATTTTGGATCTCTATCAATCCTATGGCTATGAACTTGTTGCCCCTCCTATTTTAGAGTTCTTAGACTCATTACTGACCGGCACGGGTTCTGATCTCAATTTACAAACCTTCAAATTGGTGGATCAGTTATCAGGGCGTACCTTAGGTTTGCGTGCAGACATTACACCTCAAGTGGCTCGTATTGATGCGCACTTACTGAATCGTGCTGGTGTGACTCGTCTTTGCTATGCTGGCTCTGTGGCACACGCGCGCACACCAGCTGGTAGCTCATCACGTGAGCAATTGCAATTAGGTGCAGAGATCTATGGCTGTGCCAATTGGGAGGCTGACTTTGAGGCCATTACTTTATTGCTCAAGACCTTGGAGTTAGCAGGCCTCAAAAAGGTTTACCTGGATTTGTCACACGCTGGCATCTTGACGGGTATTTTGGCTGACCAAAGGCTAGATAAAGAAACCATCGAATCTTTGTATGGCCTATTGCAAAGCAAAGATCGCCCGCGTTTAAAGCAGTGGTCTACTTGTTTTCCGGCCAAAGTTGCTGATGCATTGCTGGCCTTAACTGAACTGAATGGCCCTTGTGCTGAAGTATTAGTTAAGGCAAAGAAAGTATTACCTCAGCATGCTGCAATTGATCAAGCCTTAGCTGACTTGGATCATATTGTGACTGCTGTAAATGCGAATGCTGGACTAGAACTCAGCATTGACTTGGCTGATCTACGTGGCTATCAATATCACAGCGGTGTGATGTTTGCTGCCTATGTCGATGGCTTGCCACAGCCGATTGCGAGAGGTGGACGCTATGACCAAGTAGGTCAGGCTTTTGGTCGTTCACGCCCAGCAACTGGCTCCTCATTAGATTTGCTGACTTTAGCTAGCCTGTCACCTTTAAATGTTCGTAAGCTCGCTATTTTGGCGCCTTGGGTCCAGGATGCATCATTAGAAAAAGTGATTACTGAGTTGCGTACTCGTGGCGAAGTGGTGATTCAGGTACTCGCTGGCGAGTATGTAGAAGCAGCCGAATATGAATGTGATCGAGAGTTGGTAAAGCAGGGCAACTCTTGGGAAGTAAAGAAGAAGTAAACACTTAACCTATTTTGTAATTATCTTTTTGGATTTCACTATGTCTTCAAAGCAGCAAGCACAAGGTCGTAATGTAGTCGTCATTGGCACCCAGTGGGGTGATGAAGGCAAAGGAAAGGTAGTTGATTGGTTAACGGATCATGCTCAAGCGGTAGTGCGCTTTCAGGGTGGTCATAATGCTGGTCATACTTTGATCATTGGCGATAAGAAAACGATTTTGCGTTTGATTCCATCAGGAATCATGCATAAAGATGTGATCTGCTATATCGGTAATGGCGTAGTGTTATCACCAGAGGCGCTCTTTAAAGAAATTGGCGAACTTGAGTCTGCTGGCTTAGATGTTCAATCCCGTTTGAAAATCTCCGAAGCAACAACTTTGATTCTGCCGTATCACGTCGCAATCGATCATGCGCGCGAGAAGAAGCGTGGCGAAGCAAAGATTGGTACAACTGGCCGTGGTATCGGACCAGCATACGAAGATAAAGTAGCACGCCGTGCATTGCGCGTACAGGATTTGTTCTACCCGGAGAAGTTTGCAGCGCAACTGCGTGAGAACTTGGAATATCACAACTTCATGCTCACTAACTACTATGGTGCAGAGCCCGTGAACTATGAGAAGACACTTGCTGAAGCGATGTCTTATGCAGAGCGTCTCAAGCCAATGGTGGTTGATGTCTCCAGCGCCTTATATGCTGCTGAGCAAGCAGGTCAGAACCTCTTGTTCGAAGGTGCTCAAGGAACTTTGCTCGATATCGATCACGGCACTTACCCATACGTCACTTCTAGTAACTGCGTAGCGGGCAATGCTGCTGCTGGCTCTGGCGTAGGCCCTGATTCACTCCAATACATCTTGGGTATTACTAAAGCTTATTGCACTCGTGTTGGTGCTGGTCCATTCCCAAGCGAACTATATGACCACGACAACCCAGCAAGACAAGATCCCATTGGTGTGCGTCTTGCTGAAGTTGGTAAGGAGTTTGGTTCTGTTACTGGCCGTCCACGTCGCACTGGTTGGCTAGATGCGGCGGCATTAAAGCGCTCTATTCAAATTAATGGTTTATCGGGCCTGTGTATTACAAAATTAGACGTTCTTGATGGTCTAGAAACGATTCGCTTGTGCGTTGGCTACAAGCTTGATGGTAAGAAATTGGACGTATTGCCGCGTGGCGCTGAGTCAGTAGCCCGCTGTGAGCCTATTTATGAGGATTTCCCGGGTTGGAAAGGCACTACTTTTGGGATTCGGGAGTGGGACAAGTTACCCCTAAAAGCGCAAAATTTCCTGCGTCGTATTGAAGAAGTGGCTGGTAAACCGATTGCGATGGTCTCTACAGGCCCTGAGCGCGATGAGACTATCCTGCTTCAGCATCCTTTTCAGGATTGATGGAAAATATTTGACACAGTATTGAATCGCCCCTATTTTTAACTTTTGCATAAGAAATCAACAACATGACTGCGCGTACTACCTGCAATAGCCTTCAAGTGGCAACCCCTCTATACCGTTTCATCGAAGACAAAGTGCTTCCAGGAACTGGCATCAAGAGCGCTGATTTTTGGAAGGGCTTTGATGAGATTGTTAAAGACTTAACTCCAAAAAATGAAGCATTGCTTGCAAAGCGTGATCGCATTCAGCTTGATTTGGATAAATGGCATCAAGCCAATCCAGGCCCAATCACAGACATGCCTGCATATCGAAAGTTCCTTAAAGAGATTGCTTACTTGGATGAAGTTCCAGGTAAGGTCGTAGGAACAACCAAGAATGTTGACGATGAGTTGGCATTACAAGCTGGTCCTCAGTTGGTCGTTCCAGTTCTCAATGCTCGCTATGCCTTGAATGCTGCTAATGCCCGCTGGGGTTCCTTATACGATGCCTTGTATGGCACCGATGTACTGTCTGAAGAGGATGGCGCTACTAAGGCTGGCGCATACAATCCAATCCGTGGCGCAAAAGTAGTTGCTTATGCCCGTAATTTCTTGGATCAAGCTGCGCCATTGGCTAAGGGTTCACATAAAGATTCAGTTACTTATTCAGTAGATGGCAATAAGCTGTCAGTAAAACTTAAGGATGGCAGCACTACTGGCTTGGCTGATGAGCAGCAATTTGTGGGTTACCAAGGCGATGCAGCAGGTCCTAGCTCTGTACTCTTGCGTAACAACGGCGTCCATATTGATATCGAGATTGATAAGAGCAAGACCATTGGTTCTGGAGACCCTGCAGGTATCAATGACGTTGTGCTTGAGGCAGCACTGTCTACTATTTTGGATTTAGAAGATTCAATTGCTGCAGTTGATGGCGATGACAAGGTCCTTGCTTATGAGAATTGGCTTGGCATCTTGAAAGGTACTTTGGTTGAAGAGGTCCAAAAGGGCGGTAAAACTTTTACTCGCACCTTAAACCCAGATCGCAAATACAAAGCCGGTATTGGGGCGGTCAATGCTAAAGATGGTGTAGTGACTTTGCATGGTCGTTCACTCCTGTTCCTTCGTAACGTTGGCCACTTAATGACCAACCCAGCCATCATGACTGGTGAAGGCAAAGAGATCTATGAAGGTATCTTGGATGCCGTAGTGACTGTATTGATCGCTTTGTATGACATTAATCGTCCTGTGACTCAAGCAATCGGCAACACTCGTAAGGGCTCTGTTTATATTGTTAAACCAAAAATGCACAGCCCTGAAGAAGTGGCATTTGCTGCTGAGCTCTTTGGCCGTGTTGAGAAATTACTTGGCTTGCCAGCTGACACAGTCAAATTAGGCATCATGGATGAAGAGCGTCGTATGAGTGCCAACATCAAAGCCGCAATTGCTTCCGCAGGTGCACGCGTGGCCTTTATTAATACTGGCTTCTTGGATCGCACTGGCGATGAAATGCACACCTCTATGTACGCAGGTCCAATGATCCGCAAGGGCGATATGAAAACCAGCAAATGGTTGTCAGCCTATGAGCGTCGTAACGTATTTGCAGGCTTAGATTGCGGCTTGCGTGGTCGCGCTCAAATTGGTAAAGGTATGTGGGCAATGCCAGACATGATGAAAGCTATGGTTGAGCAGAAGATCGTTCATCCAAAAGCGGGTGCGAACACTGCTTGGGTGCCATCACCAACCGCAGCTACATTGCACGCACTTCACTACCATCAAGTGAACGTTGCAGAGCTCCAAAAAGAAATGGAAAAGCTCGATACAGCAGCTGAAGCAGAAGCCTTAATCAATGATTTATTAACAATCCCAGTAGCTGAGAAACCAAACTGGTCTAAAGAAGAGATTCAGCAAGAATTAGATAACAACTGTCAAGGTATCTTGGGTTACGTTGTACGTTGGATTGATCAAGGCGTTGGTTGCTCTAAGGTTCCTGATATTCATAACGTAGGTTTGATGGAAGACCGCGCTACATTGCGTATTTCTAGTCAGCATATTGCCAACTGGTTGTTGCACGGTATTGTGACTGCTGACCAAGTAAATGAGACATTACAGCGTATGGCCAAGGTCGTAGACGGTCAAAATGCTGGCGATCCTTTGTACAAGCCAATGATGCCGAACTATAAAGACTCTTATGCCTATAAAGCAGCTAGTGATTTGATCTTCAAAGGTCTCGAGCAGCCTAATGGCTACACAGAGCCGCTACTGCATGCATGGCGCCTAGAGGTAAAGAAAGCGCAAGCGAAGTAATTCAATCTGAGTTACAAAAAGAAATGGATTTGTCGAAAGGTAAGTCCATTTTTTATTTGCTACTCCCATAAAACACATGTTTAGCTTCCTTAATCCATTTGCCCGCTTACAGCGATCGAATCAAACCTTTCCATTTCAATTAAATGATGGCGGTAGGGAGGCGGCTGGCTTTAAGGGTGGGGCAGGTGATTGTGTAGTGAGGTCGATTGCGATTGCAGCCAATCTGCCTTATATGCAGGTCTATGAAGATTTGCGCGATGCCAATGCTCGATACGCCAGCGAGCGTGATAACAAACTATCAAGGCATCTCACGCGTAGAGGCTCATCACCACGCAATGGCAATCATCGCAATGTCTTTCATGATTACATTGTGGCCCTTGGTTTTGAATGGGTAGCGACCATGAAGGTGGGGGCTGGCTGTCAGGTTCACCTCAGACCTAGTGAATTGCCAGGGGGCACCTTGATCGTGAAGGTCTCAAAACACCTGACTACAGTGATTGATGGGGTGATTCACGACACTCACAACCCTTCAAGAGATGGTACTCGCTGCGTATACGGGTACTACCTTAAGCGAGTTTAATTAACTCGGCTGTATTTTAATCTCCAAGCCTTCTTGTAGGTATCGGTCATACCGATCATCACAGAGGTAGTCCAGGCGATTGAGAATAATCCAGTAAACGCGATAAAGAACGCTAAGCTTTTCCAGCCAGCGGGCAAAGAGTCAGCTGCAAAGCCTACAGTGGTGTAGCAGCTACCTGCAAAAATTAATGCTTCAATGCCGTTAGAAATGAGACCAAGTGTAATGAGGTAAATAGACCAAATTACAATTTCGCAAATATGTACACAGGCAATCAAAATAAATGCAGTGTAGAAATGAAAAAAAACTCGGTTGTATTGGGCAAGACTATGGTTTTGCTCAGTCTTTTTGTCAAAGCGCATGATGATGTGGTTAATAAATGTGCCATGAAAAAAAAGAATCACAATGAGACCCAAGATTCCAAAGAAAACATCCGTGATAAGCGGAATGACAGGTATGCCCAGCACAGCTGTTTGGAGAACGGGTTCGGCGATATTGGTCATGATCTATAGGTCAGTGGGGGTCAGCAGGATTAGGATTCAAGGGTGATAATGTCATATTGATCAGTACGTGTAAAGCAGACCTTGAGCCAGCCATCCAATCTATTTGAATCCCCCAAGCAAGAGCGCTTCTTTCTATTTGCTTTGGCTGGAATTCAGTTCACCCATATTTTGGATTTCATGATCATGATGCCTTTAGGGCCTCAGTTCATTAAAGCGCTCTCGATTAATACCCATCAGTTCGGTTTGTTGCTGTCCTCCTATACTTTTGCCGCTGCGATTGCAGGCGTATTTGCAACTTACTACGTAGATCGCTTTGAGAGACGGCAGTTGCTATTGCGTTTGTATGTTTGCTTCATTGTGGCAACAGTAGCTTGCGGCTTTGCACCTAATTACCACTCACTCTTTATCGCTCGCGCTTGTGCAGGAGCATTTGGCGGAATTCTTGGATCATTAGTCCAAACTATTGTGGCTGACTCCATTCCATTTGAACGCAGAGGCAAGGCTTTAGGAACAGTAATGGCAGCATTCTCGGTCTCAACAGTTGCTGGCGTGCCATTGAGTTTATTTTTGGCTAACCATGTTGAGTTGCTTGGATGGCGTGCACCATTTATCTTTATTGGTTTGATCTCAACCCTGATCCTCTATATAGGCTATCGCAATATACCTAAGATCTCGGGGCATTTGCATCATGTGCAAGAGGGTAGTCGCCTTAAGCAGATCTATGACATCTTGATTGCCCATCATCATTTACGAGCCTTTCTCTTTATGGGCTTAATTATGTTGACAGGATTCTCTGTTATTCCGTATATCGCCTTGTATTTAACTTCCAATGTGGGTGTGGCAGATTCATACATTTCGTTGATCTATTTATGTGGCGGAGTGGCGACCTTAATGAGCTCACGCCTGATAGGTCACATGGCAGATAAGTATGGCAAGGTCAAAGTATTTAGAGTCTTAGCTATTGTGAGCTTGATTCCGCTGATTGTGACTACCAATTTAGTGCCCGTACCTTTATGGGTGGTACTGATTAACTCAACATCTTTCTTTATTTTGATATCGGGTCGAATGATTCCGGCAATGGCGATTGTGAGCCAGTTAGTAGAACCGAAAATTCGGGGAACCTTTATGAGCTTGGTTGGCTCGATTCAGATGCTTGCCTCAGGCATTGCTTCGGTATTGGCTGGGTTAGTGGTGACTATTAGTACTGACGGTAAGATGGAGCATTACAACTTGGTTGGTTACGGAGCAGTAGCTTGTAGCCTGCTTACATTTTGGCTGGTAGGATATATCCATTCAGACGCCAAGACAAAAGGCACATAAAAAGACAATCCAAAGTAATAAACAGAGGAGTAGAAATGATTGAATATAAAAGACCCGATGGGCAAGAAATTAAAGGTTACCTAGCTGAGCCTGCCGATAAATCAAACGCCCCTGGTGTAGTGGTAATTCAAGAGTGGTGGGGCTTAGATGATGAAGTGAAGTCTGTGGCGGATCGTTTAGCTAAAGCAGGCTATCGCGCACTAGTGCCCGATCTCTATCGTGGCAAGCTGGCGCTTGAAGCAAAAGAAGCAGAGCATCTGATGGGTAATCTGAACTTTGGTGATGCAGCGGGTCAAGATATTCGCGGCGCCGTTCAGTACCTCAAAGCGACTGGCAGCAAAAAAGTGGCGGTTACTGGTTTTTGTATGGGCGGCGCATTAACAGTGCTATCTGCATGTAATGTTCCTGAGCTCGACGCTACTGTAGTTTGGTATGGATACCCTCCATTGGAATATGTCGATGCCAAAGCGATTACTAAGCCAATGATGGCGCACTGGGCAACGCATGACGATTTCTTTGCGATCTCTGGCGTAGATCAGTTAGATGCAAAGTTGACTGAAGCAGGGGCAGATCATGACTTCTATCGTTACGATGCCAAGCATGCCTTTGCCAACCCCAAATCAGATGCTCGCGGTCTGCCACCATTGGCATACAACGAGACAGCAGCGAAGCTGGCTTGGGAGAGAACTATGGAGTTCTTCAATAAGAACTTGGCTTAATTAAATCGATTAGTGAATTTGTAATGCATCTCTTTTCAGAAAACCTCGCTGTAGAAGTCTCTTCTTATTACCGTAACCTGGTCTTAGGGCACGGTGTGACACCTAAGGTTTTTACTTTGGTGAATGCTGATGGCGATCAATACCTCTTTTTTATTGATGACCTTCAGATGGAGAGGGTAGAAGAAGATCAATTCTTGGCCTATATCGTTGAGCAGCATGATGCGGTGACCTATGCACGCGGTACTTTAGTCGTCGTCGATCAGTCTCAGCAATTTATTGAATTTGCCGTCGTCGATAAAGATGATGAGCAGGCGATTGTATGTTCAGCAGAACTTACCCGTGATATGGAGGATAAGCCTGTTGGTCTGACCGAGTTTGAAAAAACCCTAGTCAAACGGAAATCAATTGTCTTTGGCCATCTTTATGACCCCGTAAAACTCTCTGAAGAAAAAACGGAAGACTTTGAAAGCCTTTGGGAAGAAATGAAGCCCAAGATTCTGCATAGAAATATGGGGCTTTAATATCTGAGTATGACTCCTCAGCAGCAAAGGCACTTTATTGACGGCTTTAAAGAGATGTCACGATTTGGCGTGACAATCTTAACTTGGGGATTTGTCACTGGCATAGCGATGGCCAAGTCGACATTAACCGTGCAACAAGCTTTGGCGATGAGTCTCTTGGTTTATGCGGGATCATCACAGCTGACAGCGCTTCCGCTGATTGCTTCTGGCTTGCCAATTTGGATGATATTAGTCACATCATTCATGGTGAACTTGCGGTTTGTGATTTTTAGCCTCGGACTGCAAAGCCATTTCTCTTACTTATCTACATGGCGCAGAGTTCTGTTGGGATATTTCACGGCAGACTTTAGTTATCTTTTCTATGTCAGGCGTTATCCTAAGCCAGAAACCACTGCAGAACGTCATGCTGATAAAGAGCGGCTCAGGTTGTATTGGTTGATGGGCATGCAATTCTCAAACTGGCTCTTATGGCAACTGGGTTCTATCTCCGGAATTCTGCTTGCAAGTCAAATTCCCAATAGTTGGGGTCTTGAGTTTGCTGGAGCAATTGCTTTATTGGTGATTATTGTTCCCATGCTTGATCGTGCAGCTGCACGATGGGCAGCAGTAACGGCGGCAGTAGTGGCCGTAGTAACTTATGGCATTCCATTTCGACTCAATATTGTGATTGCAATCGTAGCAGCCTTGTTTGTGGGGATGATGACTAATAAGTCTTCTAGAGAGAGCACGCCTTGATGCAGATTGATTGGAATATTTCTCTGCTCCTAATTGGGATGGCATTTGTAACTGCTTTGTCGAGAAGCTTTTTTCTGATCTTGGGCGAGCGCGTGAAAGTTTCTGACTGGATTCTTGATGCAATTCGCTTTGCGCCATTGGCAGCCATGGTTGCTATTTTGGCTCCTGAAATTTTCTTATCTACAAATGCAACAAGCGTGGCCCAATTTGATTTGAGATTGCCCAATATTTGGGGTGGGTTAGCAGCCTTAGGGACTTTTTATCTCACCAGAAAAATGCTCATTACCTTGCTTGTTGGGATGACCGTTTTTACGATTGCCAGATTCTGGCTTGGATAGACCTGATTCAGACTTGTAAATCGGCTTTTTGACCCCATATAAGGTCTATTTAGAGAGTTTGGTGCCCAGGAAGGGACTCGAACCCCCACAACCTTACGATCGCCAGCACCTGAAGCTGGTGCGTCTACCAATTCCGCCACCTGGGCATGCCTCTATTATAGGGGGATGGGCGTTTTTAGGTTTTTTAACCCCCATTCTGGCTTTTTCCCTTCAGACGTGGTGGTTTGATACAGTAGCCTTATTCATAACAAAAATAGATATCAGTAGATATATAGATAGGGCATGTATTGCCGAAGGAATTAAATGCGTAAAGCAAAAGACTTGATGCCCCGTGAGGCTGATCGTTTGGGTACGATTCAAGGGCATCGAGATGGATTTGGGTTTGTTATTCCCGATGATGGTGGTGAAGATATTTTTCTCTCTGAACGAGAAATGTCCCGCGTCATGCATGGCGATAGAGTCAATGTTAGAGTATTAGGAACTGATCGACGTGGTCGCCCAGAAGGGCAGATTGTTGAAGTAGTTCTCCACGCCAATAAGGTCGTCATCGGCCGCCTCCTAAATGAAAACGGTGTTTTGATTGTTGCGCCTGAAGATAAGCGTATTGGTCATGACATTCTTATTCCACCTAAAGGCCAAGGACAAGCAAAGCTAGGCCAAGTAGTTAGTGTTGAAATTATTGATTACCCAGATAGCTATCGTCAAGCAGTAGGACGTGTTGTTGAAGTCTTGGGTGAGATCGATGATCCTGGTATGGAAATTGAAATCGCGGTACGCAAGTACGGTGTGCCCCATGAATTCTCTGTTGCTGCAATGAAAGAAGCTGCAGCATTACCTGATACCGTTCAGCAAGAAGATTTAGAGGGTCGAGTAGATTTACGCGATGTGCCGCTAGTCACGATTGACGGTGCCGATGCCAGAGACTTCGATGATGCGGTCTATTGCGAGCCAGTGATGTACGGCAAAACTAAGGCATGGCGTCTGATTGTGGCGATTGCGGACGTTTCGCACTACGTTAAACCAGGTCATCCTTTAGATGATGAAGGCTTGTTACGCGCAACCTCGGTGTATTTTCCAAGACGGGTAATCCCAATGTTGCCAGAGAAGATCTCGAATGGTCTTTGCTCGCTTAACCCCTATGTTGATCGCCTCTGTATGGTGTGCGATTCCGTAGTCGATAACAATGGTATTGTATTGGCGTATCAGTTCTATCCAGCAGTGATGCATTCTGCACAACGCTTCACCTACGATACGGTTTGGGAGATTCTCTCAAATAGCAAGGGTCCTGAAGCGGCACGCTTTGCTCAGTTCCGCCCACTACTCACCAATCTGTATTCTTTGTTCAAGATTCTCTTGTCTGCTCGTGAGAAGCGAGGTGCCATTGAATTTGAAACAACAGAAACCCAAATTATTAGCAATGAGCTTGGTAAGATTCTGCGGATCGAGCCGCGCCTACGTAATGATGCTCATCGCTTGATCGAAGAGTGCATGTTGACAGCCAACGTCTGCGCAGCTGACTTTATTGATAAGAACAAGCATCTGAGTCTATACCGTGTCCACGGTGAGCCTTCTGAAGAGAAACTCGTTACGCTGCGCCAAGTATTAAGAACCTCTGGTTTATCTCTGGGTGGTGGCGAGAAACCAAAGCCTCGTGATTTTGCAAAGTTGATGCGCGAGATTAAAGATCGACCAGATGCCAATATGTTGCAGTCTGTGGTTCTGCGTTCAATGCAGCAGGCTATGTATCAGCCAGATAATGAAGGTCACTTTGGCTTAGCGTATCCAGCGTATTCACACTTCACTAGTCCGATCCGTCGCTATCCAGATTTATTGACTCATCGAGTCATCAAATCGATCTTGCAGAAGAAGCCCTACACACCTGTTCTGCCACCAAAAGTTCCCCTCAATCTGACTTTGCCACGCAAAGGTAAGGGCAGGGAGAATGCCGTCAATGCCAAGAAATCACAAAACGATGCAAGGGCTCCAGCGAAGGGCGCTAAGTTGCCAAAGGGTGCTAATGCGGCATTACCTATCTGGGGTCAATTAGGTGTTCACTGCTCCTCTAATGAGCGTCGTGCTGATGAGGCATCTCGTGACGTAGAGGCATGGCTCAAGTGCTATTACATGCGCGACCACCTCGGTCAGGAATATGCAGGCACCATCACTGGTGTTGCCAACTTTGGACTATTTATCCAGCTAGAGAATCTCTTCGTTGAAGGCATGGTTCACGTCACTGAATTGGGTGGTGACTACTTCCAATACGATGAAGCTCGCCAAGAGTTGCGTGGTGAGCGTACTGGCATTCGTTATCGCTTAGGCGATCGCTTGCATGTCTTAGTGAGTCGAGTTGACTTAGATGCTCGCAAGATTGAATTTAGTCTTGTGAAGAGTTCGGGCGCTGAAGGTGTAGGATCATCTAGCCGCCGTCAATTGATATTGGCTGCAGACACTGGTCGACCAAATAAGAAGGCCGCTCCTAATAAGAGTAGGCCTACTCACAAAGCGCCTCAAAAGCCAAGTGGTATCAATGTGAATGCTGCGAAGTCTGCTGGCACTCTGGGTGCTACCCAATCGAAGAGCAAGGCGAGTCGTAAAAATGGTAAAGCGAATAAGCCTGGCCGATCTGTTGGTAAGCCTACTGGCACAAAACCGCCAGTACGAAATACCAAAGCTAGAAGAAAATAAAAAGTAAATAAAGAGCAAAAAGAGTAAATACGAAAGATGAAGCAAATATTAGTTGGATTTCATGCAGTTCAAGCGCGTTTACGTGTTGATCCTGATAGCCTGAAATCGGTTTACTTTGATCCAAGTCGTCGTGATCGACGGATGGGTGATTTTTTAAAGCATGCAGAAGAAATTTTGGGTGAGCGCTTGCATGCTGCTGACGCAGAGCGCCTACAAAAACTAACTGGCCATGATCGTCACCAAGGTGTTGTTGCCTTGGCTGAAAAGATGACCATAGCCCGCACGATCACTGAAGTCATTGAAGATGTCGAGGGCGCAAAAGAGAAGCCATTGTTCTTAGTGCTCGATGGAGTCACTGATCCCCATAATTTTGGAGCCTGCCTTCGTGTAGCCGATGGAGCAGGAGTAGGTGCCGTCGTGATTCCGAAGGATCGCTCAGCCTCAATCAATGCTACTGTCAGCAAAGTTTCTAGCGGTGCCTCTGAAGTTATGCCAGTCATTACCGTTACCAACCTTGTGCGCAGTATGAAAGAGATGCAAGAAGCGGGTGTTTGGCTGATTGGTACTGACGATGAGGCTACAAAATCGATTTATGACATCGATCTCACGGGGTCTATCGCAATCGTCATGGGTGCAGAGGGTAAGGGCATGCGTCGCCTGACAAAAGAAACCTGTGATGAGCTCATGCGCATCCCTATGCAGGGTGTGGTATCAAGCTTGAATGTCTCAGTAGCGAGCGGCGTATGCCTGTATGAGGCATTAAGACAGCGCCTTGCTAAAACCTCTAAATAAGCCTAAGCTGGGATCAGTAAAACAACCAAAGGGGTTTATATGAAATGCAATATTGGTCATACTGATCGCGTACTTCGAATGACTGTTGGTATCACCCTGATGGGATTAGCAGCCTTTGGCATCACTGGCCCGTGGGCCTGGATCGGCATTGCTCCATTGCTAACAGGGATGATGGGATATTGCGGAGCTTATAGTTTATTAGGCATTAGCACCGCTAAGAAGTAAATGAAAAAACTACTAGTCGATTACTTGGCTAGTAGTCCTTCTAGCTTCTCTGTATCAATACAGAAATTCCGAATACCTTCAGCCAACTTCTCAGTGGCCATTGCATCATTATTCAGTTGCAATCTAAAGCTAGACTCATCTAGCTTGAGCGGCCTTATATTCTCAGCGCTCAAAGCGCCTTGAGCATTCGCTGCATCTAACTTCTTGCTAACCGCTGCAGTGCCTGCACTCAGTTCGGCCAATAGTTCTGGACTAATCGTTAAGAGATCGCAACCCGCTAACTCCAGGATCTGGCTGGTATTGCGAAAGCTTGCGCCCATGATCTCTGTAGCAATTCCAAAGTGTTTGTAATAGTGAAAGATTCGTTTGACTGAAGTCACGCCGGGGTCATTGGCGCCGCCGTTATCGACATCACTCCAATTGGCGCCTAGTTTGGCTTTGTACCAATCAGTAATACGACCTACAAATGGTGAAATCAACTTCGCATTGGCAGCGCCACAGGCTGCTGCTTGAACGAGCGAGAAGAGTAATGTCATATTGCAATGAATACCTTGCGCTTCTAATTCTTTTGCAGCAGCAATACCCTCCCAGGTTCCAGCTAACTTAATCAAGATACGCTTGCGATCAATCCCATGAGATTCATAGAGTGCAATTAAGTGCTTGGCTTTAGCAACCGTTGCTTTGGTATCAAAAGACAGGTGAGCATCAACTTCAGTAGAGACGCGGCCAGGAATGATCTTCAAAATCTCAAGACCAAAAGCCACCAAGATGTAATCGACCAAATCAGTAGGGCTGATGCCTGGGTGAGCTGCTTTAACCGAGTTCACTAAAGACTGGTAATTGCTTTGCTGGGCCGCCTTAAGAATAAGGGAGGGGTTGGTTGTGGCATCTTGAGGCTGAAACGCCTGCATACGCTCAAAGTCACCGGTGTCGGCAACGACCGTGGTCAGTTTCTTGAGTTGCTCCAGTTGGCTAGAGGCTGAGGGGGCGCTATTCATGGCTGAAAATTTCTAAAAAAGGCTCTGATTGAGGAATTTCTTGTGAATATCATATGATAGATGCATTGATTACTCAGTTCCAGTAAAGGCATTTGGCAGATATATGAATCAGGATCAACTCAAGCAAATGGTAGGCGAAGCGGCTCGAGACGAGGTACTTAAGTTACCTGCTGGGCAAATCCTGGGTGTGGGTACTGGCTCTACTGCCAACTGCTTCATTGATGCTTTAGCAGCTCACAAAGATCATTTTGGCGGAACAGTTTCGAGTTCCAATGCTACAACTGAGCGATTACTCAAACATGGCTTTAAGGTGCTCGACCCAAATGATGTTGTTAATCTTCCAGCTTATGTGGATGGTGCCGATGAAATTGATCCGGCTGGTCATATGATTAAGGGTGGGGGTGGTGCGCTGACTCGCGAGAAAATCATTGCGTCGATGGCCAAGCAATTTATCTGTATTTGTGATTCTTCTAAGCAGGTTCCTGTACTTGGCAACTTCGCGCTTCCAGTGGAGATCATTCCACTAGCTAAAGGTGTAGTGAGTAGAGAACTTGAAAAGTTGGGTGGCAAAGTGACTTTGCGCCTAGCGAAGAGCACTCGCACAGACCTTAATCAAACCCCAAGCGAACCCTTTGTTACGGATAACGGTGCTTGGATATTAGATGTAGCAGGCTTACAAATTGCCAACCCTGTCAAAATGGAATCTCAGATCAATCAAATCGCCGGTGTGATTACCGTTGGATTGTTTGCTAAAGAAAAAGCCAACGTATTGCTGGTGAGCAATGCCTCTGGCGTGAGCCGTATCGCTCTCTAATCATCAAAACAAACAAAAGCCGAAACAAAAATATAGGCAACAGTAGTAATAAAAAACCCGACGGGGTATGCCCATCGGGTTGTTTGCCATGGTTTGCATGGCGCAGGCGCTCGGAAGGTATTTAGTTCCTTAGCCTATAAGCGCATAGATGCACTTATTGATATTGGCTTTCGCCAATGTAGCGGGGCACCATATCTGCCTCACTACGATTACATCCTATGCTTGTGCTTTTATCGTGTCAACAGCAGAAACTTGGTTTATAAAAATATATTTTTGCTGTGTTGCAATACTTATTGAGAGAATGAGCAGTAATTACTCCGCAGGCGGCACATAGCCCTGAGCCATGTCAGCGCCACCTTCAAAGAAGTATTTTTCAACTTGCTTTAAAAGGTACTGGCGAGCTCGGGGATCAGCCATATTGAGGCGATTTTCATTAATCAACATGGTTTGTTGCTTTAGCCAAGCGGCCCACGCTTCTTTGGAAACTTGATTCCAAATCTTTTTGCCCAATTCACCAGGAAGTGGAGCGAAATCCATACCTTCTGCTTCTTTATTGAGTTTGATGCATTGAACCATCCGTGCCATCTGTAATACCTTTCTAATGTATTTCTTTTTACTTAAAGATCTTTGGTTAAAACCATGGACTTACGGTCCCAGTTATAAATTTGTTTTCTTTCTTCTGGCAGGTCATCTACCGTAGCCCGTTTAAAGCCACGCTTGAGGAACCAATGCTCAGTTCTTGTAGTGAGAACAAATAATTTTTTGATTCCTTCTTGTTTAGCTCTCATCTCAACGCGTTTGAGCAAACGCTCACCGTCACCAGAACCTTGGACATCAGGATCAACTGCAAGGCAGGCTAGTTCACCAACACCATTAGGGAACGGGAAGAGGGCAGCACAACCGAAGAGAACGCGGTCATGCTCAATTACCGAGAAGCGATGAATATCCCGCTCAATCACATCTTGTCCACGGGCTGCCAAGATGCCTTCTTCTTCGAGTGGCATCGTGAGTTGCAAGATACCGCCCACATCATCCTGATTGGCTTCGCGTAAGTTCTCTATATCCGAAGAGGCGAGCATCATACCAATGCCGTCATGGGTAAAGAGTTCCTCTAAGAGAGCGCCATCTTGATTGCAAGGCAAGAAGTGAACTCGGCTTACACCAGCCCGAATTGCTCTGCCAGCAATGTTTAGAAGACCCTTCATGCCCAAGTCGATATCTTTATTCTGCGCAACATACTCTTGTAGTTGAGGCATCGAGAGTTCAGTGATGAAGTCACCTTCAGCATCCCTGAGGCCAGCATAAGGACTCAAGAAAATTAACTTATCTGCTTTAAGAGCGGCAGCAGTAGAGGCGGCCACGTCTTCATAGGCTAAGTTAAATGCTTGACCAGTAGGCGAGAAGCCCAATGGAGAGAGCAACACAATCTTGTTGCTATCGAGCGATAACTTAATCGAAGTGGAGTCCACCTTACGGACTAAGCCAGTATGGATGTAATCAACACCTTCTACTACACCAACTGGCATCGCGGTGATGAAGTTACCTGAAATCACAGAGATGCGTGATCCAGCCATTGGGGTATTTGGAAGACCACGGCTAAACGCCGCTTCGATATCCAGACGTAATTCACCAGCGGCTTCTTTTACGCACTCAAGTGCTGCAGCATCGGTGATCCGATAGCTGTGCAATGCGCTCTTGCCAAACTTGCTCTTAATCTTGCGCAGCATGAGCTGCTCTTCAATTTGTGGACGAATGCCATGAACCAAAACAATCCGCATACCCATGGCATGCAACATTGCAATGTCTTCGATCAGATTCTCAAGACCGATTTCTTGTACGAGCTCACCAGCAAAGGCGATAACAAAGGTCTTTTCGCGGAAGCTATGAATATAGGGCGCAACATCGCGTAACCACCCTACAAAGGGGAAGTTGGAGGTAGTTTCTTCGGCGCTTGAGGCCAGGTTCGGTGCATTTGTCGGCATAGTGAGAAAATTATAGGGTGCAAGAGCCTATAAACCAACAAAAACCCAAAGCATCTACTCCGTCTGTGCCTGCTTCCAACACCGGACGCAGTCTTAAGATCCGCTTTCCGGAAGAATTGCCGGTCTCTAGTCAGCGCCAGCTAATCAAAGATGCCTTGCAGAGCCATCAGGTGGTCATTGTGTGTGGCGAGACAGGTTCAGGTAAGACTACCCAGTTGCCAAAGATCTGTTTAGATCTAGGGCGAGGCACGATCAATGGCGGCAAGTTAATTGGCCACACCCAACCACGACGAATTGCTGCCACCGCTACTGCTAAGCGCATTGCTCAAGAGCTAGGCTCACCAATTGGTCAAGATGTGGGTTATCAAGTGCGCTTTGCTGATAGGACTAGCAATACAGCCTCAGTCAAATTAATGACAGATGGTATTTTGCTGGCTGAGACGCAGCGAGAGCCGCAACTCAAAGCCTACGACACACTGATCATTGACGAGGCGCACGAACGTAGCCTGAATATCGATTTCTTATTGGGTTACTTGAGGCAGTTACTACCCAAGAGACCTGATCTCAAGCTGATCATCACTTCAGCAACGATTGATGCCCAGCGCTTTGCCGAACACTTTGCTATCAATGGCAAAGTAGCACCCGTCATTGAGGTCAGTGGTCGATTATTTCCGGTGGAGCAGCGCTACTCACCACTTGAGCCCGATGCTAAGCCTGATGGAAAGAAAGAATCTAAGACTGCAAAAGAAATCCCCGATGCAGTCGCAGAAGAAATTGCTAAGGTGTGGCGAGAGGGTGCTACAGGTGCTGGCGATGTTCTCGTCTTTTTGCCTGGTGAGCGTGAAATACGGGATTGCGCAGAAGCGTTGCGCAAAGACCATGTATTGCAGCAACGCTTTCATCCAGAAGTACTGAGCTTGTTTGCGCGCCAATCGGTAGCCGAGCAAGAGCGAGTCTTTAGTCCTGGAAATGGCCGCCGTATTATTTTGACGACCAACGTTGCAGAGACCTCTCTTACCGTTCCCAATATTCGCTATGTAATAGATAGTGGTTTAGCAAGAGTGAAACGCTACTCTTATCGTAATAAGGTTGAGCAGTTACAGATTGAGCCAATCTCTCAAGCTGCGGCCAATCAAAGAGCGGGTCGCTGCGGCCGCGTTTCTGATGGCATCTGTGTGCGCCTTTATAGCGAGCAGGATTACCAAAGTCGTCCCAAATTTACTGATCCAGAAATTCTGCGCAGTTCACTGGCGGCAGTGTTGTTGCGAATGAGCTCATTGCGCTTATCTAAGATTCAGCATTTCCCATTTATTGATAAGCCATTAGGTAGAGCAATTGCTGATGGTGTGCAGCTACTTGATGAGTTGGGCGCGATTGAGTTTGATGAAGCGCAAGCCGGCAATGGTAAAGATATTAATAATAGTTTTAAGTTAACGCAGATTGGTAAGCAACTAGCTGACTTACCCTTAGATCCTCGTATCGGTAGAATGCTGCTCGCTGCAAAAGAGCAGAACGCATTAAAAGAGGTCACCATCATCGCCTCAGCATTAGCGACACAAGATCCGCGGGAGCGGCCCATGGATCAGGGGGCTGCTGCAGACCAAGCACACTTGCAATTTGCAGACGAACGTTCCGAGTTCCTCAGTTTCGTAAAGCTATGGAATTGGTATCAAGATGCCTTGCAACACAAACACAGCAATCGTCAGTTAGAAAATCTGTGTCGCAGCAAATTTTTATCACCAAGAAGGTTGCGCGAGTGGCGTGATGTGCATGGCCAGTTGCACACCATGCTCGGTGAAAAGGGCTGGAAAGAAAATGCTAGCCCAGCTACGTATGAGCAAGTCCATCTCTCATTGCTTACTGGTCTACTAGGTTACGTTGCCAAAAAAGAGGAAGACGAAAAATCTCAAGACCGTAATAGCAAGACAGGTGGGTATGTGGGTGCTAGGGGTATTCGCCCCTTCATCTGGCCAGGATCGACGATTGGTAAGAAAGCAGGCGCATGGATCTTAGCGGGTGAATTGCAAGAGACCAGTCGTATGTATGCCCGGACGATTGCTAAGATCGAGCCACAATGGGTGGAGAAGGTTGCTGCTCATCGTCTGATCAAGTCCTTGAGCGACCCGTTCTGGGATAACCGCCAGGGCGAGGTCTTGGCTTTTGAGCGGGGCACCTTATACGGCCTGCCGATTTATCACGGACGCCGGGTACGTTATGAGCCGCACAATCCAGAAGAGGCTCGTGAGCTATTCATTCGACAAGCATTGGTCCAAGAAGAAATGTTTGGTCGTATGGATACACCAGCACTTCAACGTGAGACTGAAGCTGATGCCAAGAAAAAATATCCTGGCAGTTTTGGATTCTTTTGGCACAACCGCCGCCTGATTAAAGAAATCGAAGCGCTTGAGCATCGCTCACGCCGTCCCGATGTATTGGTCGACGATGAATTACTCTTTGCTTTTTATGAATCTCGCATTCCGAAGGGGGTCTGCAATCGAGAAGATCTCAAAGCCCATCTTAAGAAATCACCAGATCTAGATCCACAGCTGCGTCTAGAGAAGGCTGACCTCATGCGCCATGAGGCCGCAGGCATTACGGTAGACCGATACCCTAAGGTGATGAGGGTTGGTGGAGCAGAGCTTAACCTGACTTATCACTTTGAGCCAGGGAGCCCTAAGGACGGTGTCACCCTGGTCGTGCCTCTGGCACAGCTCAATCAAGTCGATGGCCGTCGCTGTGAATGGTTAGTGCCAGGGATGTGTGAAGAGAAGACTCTGTTGCTGCTCAAAACTTTGCCGCAGAAATTACGCCGTCATTGTGTGCCACTACCTGATTACGCTAAATCCTATTTAGAGCGAAAACTCGACTCCAATCAATTTGGCATTGGTGATTTTCTTGATAGTTTGATTGTTGACATTCGTAAAGAGCGCGGCTTAGAAATTAAGCGTACAGATTTCCGGCCAGAAGCATTGCCTTTACATTCATCAATGAACTTCAGGCTCATCGATGAACATGGTCGTCAATTAGAAGTCGAGCGCAACTTAGCACGCTTGCGATCGGAGTATGGTCAGACAGCGCGTGATGCCTTTCAAGCCGTTGCTCAAGAGCTTGCTCAAGCGGAGCTGGGAATTGAACCCAGCACCCAGGTCAACACGCAATCTCAAAGGCCAGATCAGGTCAGAAAAGTCGAGCAGGGTGGCTACCGCTCTTGGGAGTTTGGTGAATTACCTGAAACCCTGGAGATTCAAAAGGGTAGCAAGACTTTATTTGGTTACCCAGCACTGATTGATCGGGTTGACTATTGCGACCTAGAAGTCTTTGATGATTTGTTAGAGGCCCGCAAACAACATGCTTTAGGTTTACGTCGTCTATTTGCCTTAGGTAATAAAGACACGCTTAAGGCCTTACAAAAACAATTACCCGGTATTCGTGAACTGGGATTGCTCTTCATTAATGTGGGCTCAGTTGAAGGTTTGATTGATCAGATACTCAACCTATCGATTGAGCGTGCTTTCTTAAATGAACCATTACCAAATAATGCTGAGCAATTTGCACAGCGTATGCAGGCAGGTAAGCCGAGATTGGCGTTGATTGCTCAAGAAATCTCACGCCATGCCTTGGCTGCATTAGAGGCTTATGCTGATCTCCAAAAGAAGATGACTCAAGCAAAAGCGGCATCGCCCAGTGCCTATGCAGATATTCAGTCGCAAGTTCAGGGATTAATCTTCCCCAAATTTGTAGCGGATATTCCCTATGCCCAGTTAGTGCATTTACCGCGTTACCTCAAAGCAATTGCAATGCGGATCGATAAGATGCGATCCAACCCTTCACGTGACGCGCAATGCCAAAAAGATTGGGAGTCTGTTGCAAGACCTTGGCAAAAGCTCATGCAAGGCAACAAAGGTTCTTCCTATGCCATGACAGAGGACCAGGCTTTGTTGGATTTTCGTTGGCAACTGGAAGAGTTGAGGGTGGCTCTGTATGCCCAAGAGTTGAAAACCCCGACCCCAATGTCTTTAAAGCGCTTGGAAAAAGTTTTGGCCAGCTTGCGCTAGGTCAAATCCATCGGTATTTAGAGGGTCATTCGGGGCTCAGCTAAGCCCTCCGCATTGCTTACAATGTAGATATGTACACATTTACCAAGATTAGAGCTTTTTGCACTATTGCCTTCTCAGTCACATTTGCTTCAATAACGCATCAAGCGCTTGCTCAGGCTCCGGCAGCTCCGGCCCAGCCCAAATTAGCTGTGATTCTCAATTCAGGTCAAGCATCTGTCAGCTTGATTGATATGCAAACTCGCCAAGTGGTGAAAACTATTCCGGTTGGTAAAGAGCCGCATCACTTGATGATGACTCCAGATCAAAAAACTTTACTGATTGCCAATGCTGCAGGTAACGATGTTGTGTTGATGAACCCAGTTAGCGGTGAGATCACTGGTCGCGTCCCCAACATCATTGATCCTTATCAAATTGGCTACTCGCCAGACCACAAATGGTTTGTGGCAAATGGTAATCGCTTAGATCGCGTAGATATTTATTCAGCGAATGGCGCTGATCTGAAATTAGCAAAGACGGTGAAGTTAGCAAAGACTCCAAGTCATATTGCATTTACCTCCGATAGCAAAATTGCTTTTATTACTTTGCAAGACTCTAGTGAGCTCGCAGCAATTGATTTGGAAACCCAAAACGTATTGTGGGTCATGCCCACAGGTAAAGTGCCAGCGGGCTTATGGATGACACCTGGCGATCAGTATTTATTGCTTGGTATTACTGGCGAAGATAACGTTCAAGTAATTGATTGGAAGAATCGCAAAGAAGTTAAACGTATCTTTACGGGTAAAGGCGCTCACAACTTCCGCCCACTGGGTGATAAGAAGCATGTCTTTGTAAGTAATCGCATTGCTTCAACGATCAGCCTTATCAATATGCAAACCCTGGAAAAGGTCAGTGATATTGCTGGCTTGCCTTCAGGCCCCGATGATATGGAAATTACACCTGATGGCAAAACGATGTGGGTGACTTTCCGTTTTGCTAAAAAGGTCGGCGTGATTGATATCCCGACCATGAAATTAGTCACTGTGATACCGGTCGGCAAGTCACCACATGGCGTGTTCTTCTATCCAAGAGCGCCATGGGAGTGAGCGGGCATAGAGCAATCAAGTGATGAAGCACAATACGATCATTCATTTAGCAGCCGTGCTCTTGCTCGGCTGTTTTTCATTAAACGGTAATGCGCAGACAGCAAGTTGCAATAAGACCGTTTACTTAACTTTTGATACCGGCAATATGTCGGTTGCTAATACCGTTGCGGAGATCTTAAAACGACAAGATATCAAAGCCACTTTCTTTCTCGCGAATGAAAAGACCTACCGTGGTGATTTTGCATTAGATGAAACGTGGAAACCTTTTTGGCAAGAGTTGGCTAAAGAGGGTCATCACTTTGGTAGTCACACTTACGACCATACCTACTTCGTGAAAGACGGCCCCAAAGGGCAGGTTTTTGAAAAACCGCAATTTGGATCAAAAGCTGGAGAAACGATTCTGTATAACGAAGTAGCCATGTGTAAAGAAATGTACCGGGTTGATCAACGTTTTCAGGAGATGACCAATCAAACCTTGCAGAAAATTTGGCGTGCTCCTGGAGGAAAAACTTCTCCAACCTTAATTCGGATGGGGGATATGTGTGGGTATCAACATATTGGATGGCCGACTACTGGTTTCTTGGGCGATGAGCTCAATTCGGACAAGCATCCCAATAAGCTCCTTTTAGAAAAAGCCAGCCGAGACATTAAAAATGGCGATATCACAATGGCGCATCTCGGTATTTGGTCCAGGAGAGATCCTTGGGCACCAGCGGTATTAGAACAATTGATCCTTAATTTGAAGCAGCGAGGCTTTTGTTTCGGTCTTTTGCCAATACAAGTTAATGCGCACAAAAATTCTGCAGATCAGTCAAAATAAATCATGGACTTCAGCTTAATCACCACTGCAACATCTAATGCCTATGGCAGTGCACAAGAGTGGATCTTCTCAAACGTCGTTGGACCCTTGCTATATCAATTGGATTTAATGTCATGGGCCGAAGATGCTTTTGATGGCATAGATTGGTTTTTGTTTGGTTGCATTCAGATTTTCTTAATCATCGTGGTGCTACGTACTTGGGAGCGCTTCAATCCAGCGGAGAAGCAGGAGCGCCTTGCGCCCGCTACCAAAGCAGATATTTTCTATACTTTGTTTCATCGCTTAGGTATTTTTCATGGTCTGATTTTTATTGTGCTATCGGGATTCTTTTTTGAGATTGATTCTGTGCTGCATGATTTTCGTTTTGATCGCCTCAATGTGGAAAATTGGTGGCCAGGCGTCACAACCATTCCATGGGTAAGCTTTTTGTTTTATCTCGTCTTACTCGACTTTGTAGACTATCTATACCATCGCGCATCGCACGCCATTAATTGGTGGTGGCAGTTACATGCCTTGCATCACAGTCAAACCGTTATGACTGCATGGTCAGATAATCGCAATCATTTTTTAGATGACATCATGCGTGCGGTAGTGATGGCATTTTTTGCACTTTTGTTTGGTGTTTCACCGGGGCAGTTCATTGCACTGGTTGCATTAAGTCAATTTATTCAAAGTTGGCAGCACGCCAATATCAAGGTGCATTTAGGACCAGTTCGTTATCTTTTGATTTCCCCGATGTATCACCGCATGCACCATGCAGTGGGTTACGGTCATGAAGCCATTGGGAAGCCTGGAGTATTGGGTGGATGTAACTTTGGAATCTTATTTCCATGGTGGGATATGGCTTTAAAGACAGCCATCTTCCCGCAGGCAGTCTATCCCACGGGCGTGCGAAACTTAAGTGTTTCTCAAAACATTATCACTCAGCAGTGGCAGGGCTTGGTGCATGCATTTAGGGAGTTATTGCCCAAGTAGACATCTCACTTGGCATCTCATAGGAGTCTTATGGTCGTATTACAGCAAGTATTTAAATCGTTTGGACTTGCCTTAGTCGGTGCGATGCATCCCCGCATGTTGTGGCTCAGCTTGCGACCATTTTTGATTGTCTCCGTTTTATGGGGTTGCTTAATTTGGTTGACCTGGACTCCAGCTATTGAGGCCTTGAGTATTTTTCTCACCACTTCGATGTTTACAAGTTGGATTCAAGAGGGCCTTATTTGGGCTGGCTTTGAAAATGCGCGAGCTTGGATTGCGCCACTCTTCTTTGTGATGCTCATCATTCCTTTGATCACGATTAGTCTTTTAGTGTTTATTGCCTTCTCAACTGTGCCCGCCATTGTGAATATCGTGGCTCGTCAACCTGCATATCAAGGTTTAGAGCGTAAGCAGGGCGGTGGCTTTTTTGGCAGCTTGGTCTACACCTTATGGTCTGCGTTGATTTGTTTGGTATTGGTGATGCTGACATTGCCGGTGTGGTGGGTTCCACCCTTGGTTGCAGTGTTACCGCCACTACTATGGGGTTGGTTAACAATGCGTCTCATGTCCTATGACGTCTTAGCAAAACACGCCAGCACCGAAGAGCGTGATCTGCTCATTGAGAAATATCGCTGGCCATTGCTGACCATGGGCATTGTGTCTGGCATGCTCGGCGCAGTCCCTACATTCTTCTGGGCAACTTCTGCCTTAGCATTGGTTTTGTTTCCTGTAGTGAGCTTTGTAGCACTTTGGATTTATTCTTTAATCTTTGTGTTCGCAGCGCTTTGGTTTAGTCATTTCTTATTAGATGCTTTGCAGACACTCAGGCAAGACGAGTTAGAAAAGTCCTTAACAGTTGAAACGCGCATAGTAGATCCGGAGCTTCCCTATCATGGCCAATGAGATGGTTGATGCAGTGAAAAAAGTTGAAGTGGATGCACCATCAAAAGCAGGTGCTACAAGGCGATTTGGATTAATTGTGATTGGCGATGAAATCCTATCGGGCCGTCGTCAAGATAAGCATATGAGCAAGCTGATTGAGCTTCTGAATGAACGGGGATTGAGTCTATCGTGGGCGAAGTATGTCGCAGATGATCCTAAGCAAATCACGGCAACCTTATCTGCAAGCTTTGCAAGTGGTGATGTGGTGTTTAGTACTGGTGGTATTGGTGCAACACCGGATGATCACACACGCCAATGTGCTGCCTTAGCACTCGGAACTAAAACTGAATTACATCCCACTGCACAAGAACTGATTGCAGGACGAATTCAGTCGATGGCGGAGGGCGATCCGATTAAAGCGGATCTCAATACTCCAGAGAATCAACACCGCTTCAAGATGGGCGAGTTCCCGATTGGTAGCGAGATTATTCCCAATCCCTATAACCAAATCCCCGGATTTCGGATTAGAGAGCACCATTTCGTTCCAGGCTTTCCCGTCATGGCGGCGCCGATGATGGCATGGTGTTTGGATACCCATTACAAAGATCTCTTTCATCAAGAAAACTGGGCGGAGCAAAGTTTCATCGTGCCCATGGGGATTGAATCTACTTTGACTCCCTTAATGGAGCGCATAGAAGCGAATTTCCCTGGAGTGAAGGTCTTTAGCCTGCCTTCTGTAGGTGATGCCACTAAGGGCGGTGTCTATGCCCAGCGGCATATCGAATTAGGTATTAAAGGAAATGCCAATCTACTAGAAAGCGCTTGGATTGCCCTAAGAACGGGCACTCAAGAGCTCGGCTATGAAATCCACGACATTACCTAGATCAATATTGCACTAAAGTAGTGCAATTCACCATTTTTTAGGGTGTAAAAGAGGTAATTGAGCACTTAATTAGTGCAATAATGGCTATTCCCCGTTGTTTGCTTCAGTAAATTAGATGCATCCATTAGGCATGTTGAATGCCTGGAATGAACAAGGGTGTATGCCTTGAGTTTGAATTCCGAGTTTTGTTAATAGAGGAGATTTGCATGACGAAGACCGTCGCTGATGTGATGAAGTTAGTTAAAGAGAAAGAATGTACTTTCGTTGATTTCCGCTTTGTAGATACAAAGGGTAAAGAGCAGCACACGACAGTTCCTATTTCTGCTTTTGACGAAGATAAATTTGAGAGCGGTCATGCATTTGACGGTTCATCTATTGCTGGTTGGAAAGGTATTGAAGCATCAGACATGTTGCTCAAACCAGATCCAACAGCTGCTTACATTGATCCATTCTATGAAGAGCCAACTTTGGTTCTCACATGTGACGTTATCGAGCCAGCAGATGGCAAAGGTTACGACCGTGATCCACGCTCTATCGCTAAGCGCGCTGAAGCGTATTTGAAGAGCACAGGCTTGGGCGATGCTGCTTACTTTGGCCCAGAGCCAGAATTCTTTATTTTTGACGGCGTTCGTTGGGGTGCCGACATGCAAGGTTGCTTCGTGAAGATTGATTCTGAAGAAGCTCCATGGTCATCTGGTGCAGAGATCGAGGGCGGCAACACAGGTCACCGTCCAGGCAAGAAGGGCGGTTACTTCCCAGTTGCTCCAGTCGATACATTCCAAGATATGCGTTCTGAAATGTGCTTGATTCTCGAATCACTCGGCATTCCAGTTGAAGTTCATCACCATGAAGTTGCTGGTCAAGGCCAAAACGAATTGGGTACAAAGTTCAGCACATTGGTACAGCGCGCTGACTGGACTATCTGGCAGAAGTATGTAATTCAAAACGTCGCACATGCTTATGGCAAGACCGCAACCTTCATGCCTAAGCCAGTTGTTGGCGATAACGGTTCTGGTATGCACGTTCACCAATCTGTTTGGAAGAATGGCGAGAACTTGTTTGCTGGTAATGGTTATGCAGGTTTATCAGAGTTCGCTCTCTTCTACATCGGCGGCATCATTAAGCACGCTAAGGCATTGAACGCGATTACTAACCCAGGTACAAACTCATACAAGCGTTTAGTTCCAGGCTTTGAGGCTCCAGTGAAGTTGGCCTACTCTGCACGTAACCGTTCTGCTTCTATTCGTATTCCACACGTTCCAAGTCCCAAGGGTCGTCGTATCGAAACTCGTTTCCCAGATCCATTGGCTAACCCATACTTGGCATTCTCTGCCTTGTTGATGGCTGGTTTGGATGGCGTACAGAACAAGATTCATCCTGGCGATGCTGCTGACAAGAACTTGTATGACTTGCCACCAGAAGAGGATGCAAAGATCCCAACTGTTTGCGCAAGCTTGGAAGAAGCATTAGATGCATTGAAGAAAGATCACGAGTTCTTGACTCGCGGTGGAGTATTTACTGAGTCCATGATTGATGCATATATCAATTTGAAGATGGAAGATGTCACACGTTTCCGTATGACAACTCATCCAATCGAATTTGATATGTACTACTCCCTGTAAGCGAAGGAGAGAACTTGAGCGCAGGTTTGTTGCGCAATTCGTTCAAGGGAGCAGCTTCGGCTGCTCCTTTTTTTCCGACATTGCTCGATCAGATGCCCAATGCCATCGTGGTTTTTGAGGCGGAGAACCAACAATTGGTTTATGTGAACCCAGCTGCTGAGTCAGCCCTGGATCTTTCACGTAAATCACTTGAGGGTCAATCTGTGTTTGATTTATTTGGTGATAACAATGCATTAAACAGCATGATTAGCGAGGTCAAACAGGGTCATGTATTGGCGCAACGCCAAGAGATGGTCCTGCACTCCTTGCCGGGAAGCATTCATCAGGATTCAATTCCTGCACACGTAGTGATCGCTGCGCTTGAAGATCCCGCATTGATCATGATGGAATGGTTTCCAATTGATCAGCAACTGCGGAGTGAACGCGATGAGCGCGTGACGCAGCAAGTTGAGGCAAATAAGCAGTTAATGCGTAATTTAGCGCATGAGATTAAGAACCCATTGGGCGGTATTCGTGGGGCAGCTCAGCTATTGGAGTTTGAGTTACCCGAAAAAGGTTTACGTGAATACACGCAAGTCATTATCAAAGAGTCTGATCGATTGCAAACGCTAGTAGATCGTCTGCTTGCACCGCATCGTAAGGCCCATGTGATTGAGTCGTTTAATGTACATGAGGCATTAGAGCGTGTCCGCAGCTTAGTGTTAGCCGAGTTCCCTAAAGGCCTGCGTATCATTCGTAACTACGACACCAGCTTGCCCGATATCATGGGTGATCGTGAGCAACTCATTCAGGCAACCCTTAATATTGTGCACAACGCTGCACAAGCTCTTTCAGAAGAAATTAGCCGGGGTGTTGCTCAAATCGAATTAAAAACCCGCGTGGCAAGATCGGTCACGATTGCAAAGCATCGCTATAAGTTAGCCATGGATTTGCATGTGATTGATAACGGCCCCGGTATTCCAGAAGAGATTATTGAGCGCATCTTCTTTCCATTGGTTTCTGGGCGAGAAGGGGGTAGTGGCTTAGGTCTTACCTTGGCCCAAACCTTTGTTCAACAACACCAGGGCTTTATTGCTTGTGATAGCCGCCCTGGACGTACCGATTTCCATATTCAAATTCCATACCGTAGGCAGGAGAAAACATCATGAAACCAATTTGGATCGTCGACGATGACCAATCTATTCGTTGGGTTTTAGAGAAGGCCTTGGCGCGCGAAAAAATTCCGCACAAAAGCTTCTCTAATCCAAATGATGTACTCAATGCTTTAGAGAAAGAGACTCCGCAGGTATTGATCTCTGATATTCGGATGCCGCGCGGCAATGGCTTGGATTTATTGCAGCACGTTAAAGCCAGCCATCCCAATCTACCAGTCATCATTATGACTGCCTATTCTGATTTGGATTCTGCAGTTTCCTCATTTCAGGGTGGCGCATTTGAGTACCTTACTAAACCATTCGATGTAGAAAAAGCAGTCGAGTTGATTCATCGTGCGGTAGAGCAGGGCATTCGTAGCGAGTCGGGTGCAAAAGAGTTGGTAGGCCTCAGACAGGAGTCGACCGAGATCATTGGTCAAGCTCCAGCAATGCAAGAAATCTTTCGTGCCATTGGTCGTTTAGCGCAATCCCATTCCACGGTTCTCATCACTGGTGAGTCTGGTGCTGGTAAAGAGTTGGTGGCGCATGCTTTGCATAAGCACAGCCCTAGAGCAAAAGGCCCCTTTGTATCGCTGAGTACCTCTGCCGTGCCAAAGGATTTACTAGAGTCGGAGCTCTTTGGTCATGAGCGTGGCGCTTTCCCAGGTGCACAGACTCTGCGTCGTGGTCGCTTTGAACAAGCGGATGGCGGGACACTCTTCTTGGGTGAGGTTGGTGATCTACCATTTGATCTGCAAACCCGTTTGCTGCGTGTTTTAAGTGACGGGCATTTCTACCGTATTGGTGGACAAGATCCGATCAAAGCGAATGTGCGCATTATTGCTTCAACTCACCAGAATCTAGAGCAACGTGTTGTAGCTGGATTCTTCCGTGAAGATTTAATGCATCGCTTGAATGTGATTCGTTTGCGCATGCCTGCCTTGCGTGAGCGTAGCGAAGATATTCCGATCCTAGCAAGACACTTCATGCTCACTTGTGCAAAATCTTTGGGAGTGGAGCCCAAAAAACTCTCTGATGAAGTGCTTAAAGAGATGAGTGCTATGCCGTTCCCGGGTAACGTACGTCAACTTGAGAACTTGTGCCATTGGTTGACGGTGATGACGCCGGCAAACATCATTGGCGTTGGCGATCTTCCAGCTGATATTGTTGCTGAGGCAGGCGAGCAGACAGTCATTCTGCAAGGCGAATCAGCGCCCATCAATCCAATTGCTTTCAAAGGTAATGCTAGCGATTGGGAGAGTGGACTTGGTCGCCTAGCTGTCAAAATGCTGCAGGATGGTGACAAAGAGGTTTACGATGCACTATGCGCACGTTTTGAGAAAGCTGTATTGCAGGCTGCGCTAGAAGTAACGCGTGGTCGTCGTGTCGAGGCAGCGCAACGTCTTGGTATTGGTCGCAACACGATTACTAGAAAATTGCAGGAACTGGGGATAGATGACTGATTCAATTCGAATTGCGGCGTGGAATGTGAATTCCTTAAAAGTTCGCCTTCCACACGTACTTCGTTGGTTACAGGATCAGGAAAAAAAGAAAGAGCCAATTGATGCCTTATGTTTACAAGAACTCAAGCTCACGGATGATAAGTATCCCCATTCAGAACTAGAGGCCGCTGGCTATCTCAGCCTAGCAGCAGGGCAAAAGACCTATAACGGTGTTGCCATCATCGTTCGTAAAGTCGCTTTAGCATCCATTGCATCAGATGCTGCCACCACTTTTCTGAAACCAATTAGAAACATTCCTAATTACGAAGATGAGCAGCAACGCATCTTGGCTGCGACTGTTCCATTTGCTGGCATGCAGCCCATTCGATTGGTCTCTGCGTATTTCCCCAATGGGCAGTCTCCTGATAGTGATAAGTTTGCCTATAAGCTTAATTGGCTTAAATCACTTCAGCGCTGGTTAGCAGAGGAGCTAGTACAAAGCCAACGTCTTGCGCTCCTTGGTGACTTTAATATCGCACCAGAAGATCAAGACGTGCATGACCCAAAGGCTTGGGAGGGTCAAAATCTTGTGTCACCACCAGAGCGCAATGCCTTTCAAGAAATATTACAACTTGGAATGACTGACTCTTTCAGAATGTTTGAACAATCACCAAAGACTTTTAGTTGGTGGGACTATCGCATGATGGGCTTTAGAAGAAATTCTGGCATGCGTATCGACCATATCCTCTTGAGTGAAGCGCTCAAAGAAAAATGTAGTGCCAGCATCATTGACAAAGAGCCGAGAACTTGGGAGCAGCCCTCTGATCATGCCCCAGTGATCGCTACTATCAAAAAATCTTAGGCTAACTTAATCCAATCGCGCATTCATGATGCCTATTTTGTATTCGTATCGGAGATGTCCTTATGCCATGAGAGCCCGCATGGCATTAAAGTACGCAGGCATCCAAGTAGAGCACCGAGAGATTGCTTTAAGAGACAAGCCCAAGTCTATGCTCTTGGTATCGCCCAAGGGGACTGTGCCCCTTCTCTGCTTGGGCGATCAAGTTCTAGACCAAAGCTTAGATATCATGCAATGGGCATTGACTCAGTCTGATCCAAATGGATGGAGTAATGCTGACCCTAGCAATGCGCAAGACTGGATTGAGAAAAACGATGGGATATTTAAGAAGATATTAGATCAATACAAATATCCCAATCGACATCCAGAGCTCAATCCAGAAGAGGTGCTCAATACCGCAATGGATTTCATGCTCAAACTTATGGAGCAATCACTGAATGCAACTCAATACCTATTAGGAAATCACATCACTTGGGTTGATATCGCCATTTTTCCATTCATCAGGCAATTCTCTATGGTCAATCCTGATCAATTTACAGAGTTGCCATTACCAGCAACCAAAAAATGGCTAGCCAATCATCTTGAATCTGAATTATTTAAGTCGGTAATGGAAAAACACCCCACTTGGTTAGAGTAAGCGGGGTGTGATTTGTTACTTATGCCAAGCCACCATGCCTTAATAGCGCATCAATGCTCGGCTCTCTACCGCGAAAAGCTTTAAAGGACTCGGCAGCAGGGCGACTGCCACCCACTTCCAGAATCTCTTCTCGATAGCGAGACCCCGTCTTAGGGTCAAGTACTGAACCAGTTAATTTAGCAGCCTCCTCGAAAGCGGAGTAGGCATCTGCAGACAAAACTTCAGCCCATTTATAGCTGTAGTAGCCAGCCGCATAACCACCTGCAAAAATATGGCTAAAGGTATTAATCCAACGTGAGATCTCTGGCTGTGGAATGACATTAAACTCAGCGGCCATTTTTCTGGAGAGATCGAGCACTGCCTGACCTTGTGCATTCTTTGGATCAAAGTGCGAGTGTAATCTCCAGTCGGTGAGTGACATTACAATCTGACGCAAAGTCATAAGACCGTTCTGAAAATTTTTGGCTGCCAAAATTTTGTCGAATAATTCACGGGGTAATGGCTTGCCAGTATCAACATGGGCAGTCATCTTTTCCAGTACCTCCCATTCCCAGCAGAAGTTTTCCATAAATTGGCTTGGTAACTCGACTGCATCCCATTCCACACCGTTAATGCCTGAAACACCCAGGGCACTCACTTGTGTTAACAGGTGATGCAAACCATGACCACTCTCATGGAAGAGGGTAATCACATCATCGTGGGTAATTGTTGGTTGACGTAAGACCCCATCGACTTTGACTGGTGGAGCAAAATTACATACGAGATATGCAACCGGGATCTGAATCTCACCATTAGGCAGCTCTCTACGACCACGGGCATCATCCATCCATGCTCCACCACGCTTGCCTGGACGGGCATAGGGGTCTAAGTAAAAATACGCTCGGATTTTTCCAGCTTGATCTTTAACAGCAAAAGACTGCACATCAGCGTGCCAGGTTGGCAAGTCTGCAGACTCAATCTTGACGCCAAACAGGGTTTGGATCACGCCAAACAATCCATCCAATACTTTGGGTAGCGGGAAGTATTGCTTCAGTTCATTCTCTGAAAAAGAATAGCGCTCCTGTTTCAAGCGTTCAGCAGCAAAAGCCGTATCCCAAGGCTGAACGCCATCGGTTAGTCCAAGCTCTGTTTTAGCAAATTGACACAATTCATCCCAATCTCTTTGGGCAAAAAGTTTTGCCTTGTTGGCAAAGTTCGTTAAGAAGAGATCGACTTCGTCAACGGTATTAGCCATCTTTGGAGCTAGGCTCAGCGCAGCAAAATTTGCAAAGCCAAGCATGCGCGCTTCTTCATCACGCAGGCGTAATTGATCAAGCATGTTCTGGCTGTTATCCCAATCAAGCTTACCATTGGCAAATTGAGGTCCAAGCTCAGACGAGCGGGTTACATAGGCCTCATACATGAGGCGACGTAGCGCTCGATTCTCACAGTACTGCATCACTGGGTAGTAAGAGGGGAAATGCAAAGTAAAAGCCCAACCTTGCAAGCCTTTTTGCTGCGCGGTATCGGCAGCAGCGGCTTTGACATCCTCTGGTAACCCAATCAGATCAGCTTCATTGCCAACGAGATGAACAAAGCTATCGGTTGCATCGAGCACATGATCAGAGAATGCTTTTCCTAAAACGGCTTGTTCATCCTGAATTGCTGAAAAGCGGGGTTTGTCAGCATCGCTTAATTCAGCGCCACCAAGACGGAAGTCTCTTAAAGAGTTCTCAATCACCTTTTTCTGTGCACGATTGAGTCTGGCAAACTCAGGACTCTTACTGAGCTCTTTGAACTTTTTGTACAGAGCTAGGTTTTGTCCAAGACTAGAAAAGAATACAGTGACTTCCGGAAGCATTGCGCCATAAGCAGCCCGCAACTCAGGGGTATCGGCAACACTATTGAGATGGGAGATGACACCCCAAGATCTGCCTAAAGCTTCTGTTGCATCCTCTAAAGGTTCGGCCAGAGCATCCCAGCTTGGTGGCGTCTTAGCGTCAGTCGCAACATCCACCGCTTCTTGCGCATGCTTAAGTAAAAACTGAATAGCGGGAGTGATGTGCTCAGGCTTAACTGCTGAGTAAGCAGCCAATCCTCGACCAAAGGTCAACAGAGGATTGTTTTGTAATGCAGGGGGTAAGTTATTTAAAGCGGGTGAGAGAGATGTATTCATCCCTCTAGCTTAATGGATCTATGGTTTGGCTGCTTTTTCAGCGGCTTCCAAAGTATTCATCAAGAGCATGGTGATGGTCATTGGTCCAACCCCACCTGGAACAGGGGTAATCCAGCCGGCCACATACTTAGCG
The DNA here is from genome assembly GCF_001659725.1 of Polynucleobacter wuianus. Taxonomy (NCBI): domain Bacteria; kingdom Pseudomonadati; phylum Pseudomonadota; class Betaproteobacteria; order Burkholderiales; family Burkholderiaceae; genus Polynucleobacter; species Polynucleobacter wuianus. The sequence continues at coordinate 779,139 of NZ_CP015922.1, forward strand.
GCATCAAAATCGACATCGCCACAAAGCTTGCCATCCGGCAGGCGGTTGATGCCCACGTCGATAACAACAGCGCCATTCTTTACCATGTCACCGGAGATCATTTTTGGCTTTCCAGTTGCTACCACCAAAATATCAGCATCTTTAGTGTGGTGAGCCAGATCACGGGTTTTACTATTGCAGATCGTTACTGTTGCACCAGCTTGCAGTAACAACATTGCCATTGGCTTGCCCACAATATTGGAGGCGCCAACAATCACAGCACGAGCGCCGCGAATAGGGTAGTCAATGCTTTCGAGAATCTTCATACAGCCATAAGGTGTGCAGGGCTTAAATTCAGGCTGGCCTACCATTAAGGCGCCAGCATTGGCGACGTGGAAACCATCCACATCTTTTTCTGGGGCAATAGCTTCGAGTACGCGCTCAGAGGCAATATGCTCCGGCAAAGGGAGTTGCACCAAAATCCCATGAATCGAGGGATCGGCATTGAGAGTAGCAATCCGAGCGAGCAATTCTTCTTCGCCAAGCTCCGCAGAGTAACGTTCTAGTACTGAATGAAAGCCAACATCTTCACAGGCTTTCACTTTGTTGCGCACATACACTTGGCTGGCAGGATTTTCACCAACAACGATAACTGCTAAACCTGGTCGAACCCCTTTTGCAGTAACAATTGCACCACGGGCAGCAATTTCTGCGCGCAGTTTTTTAGAGAGGGCGTTTCCGTCGAGTAGTTGAGCGGGCATTACAGGTCAATCTGGATGAGAATTAATTGGGCTGTGGGTCAGATAAGGCGAGGCGTAGCAGGTCTGCGACAGTATTGACGTTGAGCTTTTCCATAATGTTGGCACGGTGAGCTTCAACAGTTTTGATAGAGATGCCAAGGTCATCCGCAATTTGCTTGTTTAAACGTCCAGCAACAATGCGCTCGAGTACTTGACGCTCACGACCAGTCAATTTGCTCAGTAAGCTCTGAGTAATTTTGCGTTGGCTCGCTTGTGAGTAATCCACACGAGCTTTAGCTAGCATACGATCAACTAAACCACAGAGATCATTTTCTTTAAAAGGCTTTTCAATAAAATCAACAGCACCACGCTTCATGGTGGAGACTGCCATCGATACATCACCGTGACCTGTAATGAAGGCCACTGGCATTGGTAAATTTTCACTAATCAAACGTTCTTGTAATTCGAGGCCAGACATACCCGGCATACGAACATCCAGAATGGCGCAAGAGATAGTGGACTTATCTGTGCTTTGGAGGGACTGTAAGAATCTTTCAGCGCTTGCATGGCAACGCACGACATAACCATTGCTTTCTAAAAGCCAAGTGAGGGAGTCGCGAACTGCTTCGTCATCGTCAACGACATAAACAACTTCGGCCTGGTTGGGTTTGGTACTCGCGTTCAAGTTCATATCGGATCTCACAAGGTGATTCAGTCGGTATTGCTATTAAACATTACCCGCTGCTTCCGGGGAAACTAGGGGTAAGAGTATTGTAAAGGTGCAGCCAGCCAGCTTAGTATGTTCGGCATCCATACGATTGACCGCCCATAGACGGCCTTGGTGGGATTCAATAATGGAGCGACAAATATTGAGCCCCATGCCCATTCCATCAGATTTAGTGCTGAAAAAAGGCTCAAACATGCGCTGGGAGACCAATTCTGGGATTCCAGACCCACCATCACTCACCTGAATGCGAAGCATGGCTGGGAAGATGCTGGTATCGAGGTCAGCGGAGATATTGACCGCAGGGGCCGACCAGCGAGAAGAAAGCGGGTAGGCCTCGCGCGTGCTGTCTAGGCCATTTTTGAGGAGATTAACCAATACTTGCAATATCAATACTGGATCAATATCTACCTCGGGGAGATTCTCGGTTATGTTCGATGTCATGGTGAGGCGATGTCGGTGCGCCTCAATCTCGACCAATCCCACTGCATCATTGATGATCTCGCTAATGGCTGTAGATTTTCGTTGCGGCTCGCTGCGTTTAACAAATCCACGAATACGCTGAATGATCGTACCGGCACGGTGAGCCTGTTCAGATGCTTTTTCAAGAGCAGGCAAGATATCTTTTGTAAGCGCAGGATCTAAATTGCCCTCTAAACGTTTAGCCACACCCATGCAGTAGTTAGAGATCGCTGAGAGCGGTTGATTTAATTCATGTGCAAGAGATGAGGCCATCTCACCCATAGTGGTTAAACGACTAGTAAATTGCATGCGCTCCTCTTGTAGCCGCGCTGATTCATCCGCCTCCTTACGAGCCGTAATATCAGTAGCAATTAATAGTTGAGCTAAGTGGCCATCGACCCAAGGAATGAAACGGCGCCTAACCTCATACCACTTATTGCTGCCATCACTCAGTTGAATTTCTTCAGACTCGGACTCTTGATATAAAAAGGAGGTAGGGATACCGGGAGGAGAGTCTTGCAGATCTTCCGCAACATCATGCAGGGTTTCTAAGTTATTGGCATTGCCAGCCAGTTGGAAGTGACCTTTCGAATCGTCTCCAAAATTTTCTCGATAGAAGCGATTGGCAAATAAAAGCTGATCGCTTTCCAAATCCACTACAGACACTGCAGCGTCTAAACCTTCGAGCACGGTAATAAAGCGCTCTTGTGATGCTGCCAGCTCTTCTCGAATTTTTTTAGGCTCAGAGATATCAATTAAAGAAGTGACCCAGCCAGTTTGCTTGCCCCGCTCATTAATTAAGGGAGCAATAAAAGTACGGGTCTGAATCAAGGAGCCATCGCGTCGCAAAATAGCCCCCTCAATACCAGTCTTCGATCCCGTGTCTGATAAAAGAGCGCGGTTCATTTTGTCGACAAGCTCATCACGCCTGGCATCAGGCCAGAAGGGGAAGGGGGGCAAAAGACCTACCAGCTCTTTTGCCGACCACCCAGTCATTTCACAAAAAGCGCGATTTACATAAGTAATGCGCTTTTGCATATCGTGTGCACGAATACCCACCGGAGTAGAGTTTTCCATCGCATTACGAAAACTGGTTTCTGTGCTTAAGTTAGCTTCGGCCTCTTGTCGCACTTGCATCTGCTTTAGTACTGACCATAGACTCCAAATTACAAAAGCGGAGAGTCCAATCACCACACCAATCAACATGCGGAAAGTCAAATTGGTTGGGGGTGGATAGGTGTCGATGCGTAATACTAAATTTGGACTTAATACGCCAATATCCAAACTGGTTTGATTGCTAAAAGCCCGCTTGGGTGTATCGCGATCGGAGGAGATGGAGAGAACTCTCTCCTTGTCAGTGAGGAGGGTGAAGCGGTAATGGGCTTTGAGCTCTCCCGGAATGATGTCTAAGATGCCTTGCGTTGTGTACAGAGCCGCTAAAAAACCAATAACTTGGCCGCCTACAATATTGGGAGCGACTTGCCAGAAGACTGTTCTTCTATCCTTTACTAGAGGTTCTTCATCCGATAGATTGAGTGAAATGAATTGACTAAAAGCTGCTCTACTTGTAGCGCGACTTAGCTCAATAGCTTTGTTAAGACCCTCATTGACCGCTTGATCATTCTGGGTTTTGCTAATCCAATCGGTTTTGGCATTATTGACAGGAACTGTCCATTGTTTTGTATTTTCTGCATTGAGCCAAATGATTTTGACAATTTCATGGTTATTTAAAACCAAGTCATCTGCTTGCTCGCGAACAAGTTGCCTGAGTTTTGTATCTTCACTACTTGCCGCGATTTCGCGATTAATCGTATTTAATGAATCGGCATTATTGGCAAAGCGTAATTGAATGCGTTGCTTAGCAAATGACAGTTCTCTAAATAGAGCCGCCTCTTGTTGCCCCTTTTCCTGCAAGTGCAGGGTGCCCAAAATAATGCCCATGACTACGGTAAACAACACAATCGCAAGAAGCGGGGTGTAAACGAGCCTAAATCCGCGAATTTTGCGGAGCCAGTTAAAGGGCTTAATGACTAAGCCGAATAAAGCTGTTGATTTCATAGGAATAAGGTCATTTTGCCTTATCGGAGCCTATAAATCGCATTTTTGACCTGATCCCTAAATTCTATTTGCATCGCAATAAAATACCACATTATGAGAAATATTATCATTATGTGGAAAATTGCTTGTTTACACCCATATACCTTTCTAGAATGTTGCCTATAGAGTGAACGACAAATGTTGAATTAATGAAATAACTGAAATATCTATTGGAGACAAGTTATGGCTGCGGTTCCAGACCAAGTATTAGGCAAGCAAAATCTACAGGATGCGGATCCTGGTGAAACACAAGAATGGTTACAGGCCCTTGATGGCGTTATTCACAATGAAGGTCCGCAGCGTGCTGCTTACTTAATTGATCAGCAGATTTCTCATGCACGTGTGAATGGGGTAGATCAACCCTTCCATGCAGAGACCCCTTATATCAATACGATTCCAGTAGAGAACCAAGCACGCTTGCCTGGTGATCAAAACGTGGAACACCGCATTCGTTCATACACTCGTTGGAATGCCATGGCCATGGTGCTGCGTGCAAACAAAGATACCAATGTGGGTGGACATATTTCCTCATTCCAGTCTGCCGCAACTTTGTATGACGTTGGTTACAACCACTTCTGGCATGCACCATCTCCAGAACATGGCGGCGACTTGATATTTGTTCAAGGTCACTCAGCTCCAGGTGTCTACGCCCGTGCCTATATGCTGGGGCGCCTAACCGATGACCAATTAAATAACTTCCGCCAAGAGGTTGGTGGTAAAGGTATTTCTAGCTACCCACATCCTTGGTTGATGCCAGACTTTTGGCAGTTCCCAACGGTATCGATGGGTCTTGGTCCAATCATGGCGATTTACCAAGCTCGTTTTATGAAGTACTTAAGAGACCGTGGCTTTATTCAAGAGCAAGGTCGTAAGGTTTGGGCTTTCTTGGGTGATGGTGAAACTGATGAGCCAGAATCTTTGGGTGCTATCGGTATGGCTGGTCGCGAGAAGTTAGACAACTTGATCTTCGTGATCAACTGTAACTTGCAGCGTTTAGATGGACCAGTACGCGGTAATGGAAAAATTATTCAAGAGCTCGAGAGCGAATTCCGCGGCGCAGGCTGGAACGTCATTAAGGTGGTATGGGGCGGTCAGTGGGATGCTTTGTTTGCCCGCGATAAGAAGGGCATCTTGATGCAGCGTCTTGGAGAGATCGTGGATGGTCAATACCAGACCATGAAGGCCAAGAATGGTGCTTACGTTCGCGAGATCGTATTTAACACCCCAGAACTCAAAGCCCTAGTAAGTGACTGGAGTGATGAAGAGATTTGGCAACTGAACCGTGGCGGCCATGATCCGCACAAAGTGTATGCAGCTTTTCACGCGGCAGTGAATCATAAAGATCAACCAACCGTGATTCTGGCGCACACCATCAAGGGATACGGTATGGGTGGTTCTGGTGAGGCAATGAACATTGCTCACCAAGCTAAGAAGATGAATGATGATGATGTTCGTCGTTTCCGTGATCGCTTCGAGATTCCAGTAAAAGACGAGCAACTCGATGACATGCCTTTGGTGAAGTTTGCGGAAGGTAGTCCAGAACTAGAGTACATGAAAGCGCGTCGCCAAGAGTTAGGCGGTTACTTGCCACAACGTCGCGCTAAAGCAGAAAGCTTGCCCGTACCAGCATTGGATGCATTTGCACCATTGCTAGAAGCCACCAGCGAAGGTCGTGAGATTTCTACAACGATGGCCTTTGTGCGCATGCTCAATACTGTTGTCCGTGACAAGACTATCGGTAAGCGCGTAGTTCCAATCGTGCCAGATGAGTCACGTACTTTCGGTATGGAGGGCATGTTCCGTCAACTGGGTATTTGGAATCAGTTGGGCCAGCTTTACACCCCAGAAGACCATGATCAATTGATGTTCTACAAAGAAGACAAAACTGGTCAGATTTTGCAAGAGGGTATTAATGAAGCGGGCGGTATGTGTGACTGGATCGCGGCTGCAACTTCATACTCTACTCATGGGGTACCCATGTTGCCGTTCTACATCTTCTACTCTATGTTTGGTTTCCAGCGGATTGGCGACTTAGCTTGGGCGGCAGGTGATATGCGTAGCCGTGGCTTCTTGCTTGGAGGAACCGCTGGTAGGACTACTCTGAATGGCGAAGGCTTACAACACGAAGATGGTCATAGCCATCTGTGGAGCGCTGCGGTACCAAACTGCATTAGCTATGACCCAACTTTTGCATTTGAATTGGCAGTAGTAATTCAAGATGGTATGCGTCGTATGCTTGAAGTTCAAGAAGATGTTTATTACTACGTGACTTTGATGAATGAGAACTACGCTCATCCAGCAATGCCAAAAGGCGCTGAAAAAGACATCATTAAAGGGATGTACAAACTCAAGTCTGTAGGTGACAGCAATGCGAAGTTACGCGTCCAACTCTTAGGTTCTGGAACGATCTTCCGTGAGGTCATTGAAGCGGCTGAGATGCTACAAAAAGATTGGGGCATTGCCTCTGACCTATGGGGTTGCCCAAGCTTTACTGAGTTAGGGCGCGATTGGAATGCGGTACATCGCGCTAACCTGCTCAACCCAACTGCAGCACCAACACTTTCTCATGTAGAGAAGTGCTTGAAAGACACTACTGGTCCAATCGTTGCGGCCACTGACTATGTTCGTATGTTTGCTGAGCAGATTCGTCCAGCGATTCAGCACATGGGTCGTCGTTATGAAGTTTTGGGTACAGACGGTTTTGGTCGTTCCGATACTCGTGAAAAACTCCGTGACTTCTTTGAGGTAGATCGCCGCTGGGTAGTGATTACTGCTTTGAGATCTTTGGTTGACGCAGGTCAGCTTGATCGTCAGAAATTGGCTGATGCTATTAAGAAGTATGGCATCGACACTACTAAACCAAACCCAATGACGGTTTAAAGCGAGATTAATTCATGAGTCAAACTATTGAAATCAAAGTACCGGACATTGGCGACTATAAAGATGTGCCAGTCATTGAAGTTCTTGTTAAAGCGGGTGACAAGGTCGAAAAAGAACAGTCAATTGTTGTTCTGGAATCTGATAAAGCCACGATGGATGTTCCTTCATCGCACTCTGGTGTAGTGAAAGAGGTTAAGGTAAAGGTTGGTGACAACCTTTCTGAGGGCTCAGTTGTCATCACCTTAGAGGGGGGCGCAGCATCTGCAGCGGCTCCAGCTCCAGCAGCTTCAGCTTCTGCACCTGCGCCAGCCCCGGCAAGTGTTGGTGGTGCACCAATCGAAATCAAAGTGCCTGATATTGGTGACTATAAAGATGTGCCAGTTATCGAAGTCTTGGTTAAAGCGGGCGATAAGGTTGAAAAAGAGCAATCAATCGTTGTGCTTGAGTCCGATAAAGCAACCATGGATGTACCTTCATCACACTCGGGTGTTGTAAAGGAAGTGAAAGTAAAAGTTGGCGACAATCTTTCTGAGGGATCAGTTGTCGTGATTTTAGAAGGCGGATCTGGTTTAGCATCAGCGCCTGCTCCAGCAGTTACATCAGCACCAGCAACCCCAGCAACCTCAGTAACTAAGCCAGTTGAGCCTCCAATCGCTCGAGCACCGGCTCCTCCTCCGATTAGCAGCACTCCTGCGCCAGCCGTTGATGCAACATTAAGTCATGCTAGCCCATCAGTGCGTAAATTTGCGCGTGAACTTGGCGTGACGATTACGCAAGTTAAAGGCTCTGGCCCTAAGGGTCGCATTACTCAAGAAGACGTTCAAGCATTTGTCAAAGCAGCCATGAGTGGTGGCGCAGGCAGTCCTGCTGCAGCCTCAAGTGGCGGCAGCTTAGGCGGTCTCAATTTGATTCCATGGCCTAAAGTGGATTTCACGAAGTTTGGTGAGATTGAGCGTCAACCTCTTAATCGTATTAAGAAGCTCACAGCTGCTAATCTGGGACGCAACTGGGTAATGATTCCTGCCGTGACTTATCACGAAGATGCAGACATCACTGACTTAGAGGCATTCCGCGTCCTCACTAATAAAGAGAATGAGAAGAAGGGTGTGAAGATCACCATGCTCGCGTTCTTAATGAAGGCTGCAGTGGCTGCGCTGAAGAAATATCCGGAGTTCAATAGTTCGCTTGATGGCGATGATTTGATTCTCAAGAAGTATTTCAATATCGGCTTTGCTGCTGATACTCCAACCGGTTTGGTTGTGCCAGTCATTAAAGATGCTGATAAGAAAGGTATCTTCGAGCTCGCTAAAGAAACCTCTGAATTGGCTGCACTTGCTCGTGATGGCAAATTGAAGCCAGATCAAATGCAGGGTGCCAGTTTCACGATTTCTTCATTGGGTGGTATTGGTGGCACTTATTTCTCACCAATCGTCAATGCTCCTGAAGTTGCCATTCTGGGTGTTAGCAAAGCTGCAATGAAGCCCGTGTGGGATGGCAAGCAATTTGTGCCACGCCTGATTTGCCCATTGTCTCTTTCTGCAGACCACCGCGTGATTGATGGTGCTTTAGCGACACGCTTTAATGTATACATCGCTCAACTCTTAGCCGACTTCCGTCGCGCTTCTCTGTAAGGAGGATCTATGGCTAAGCAAACGATCCTCGTTCCTGATATTGGCGATTATTCAAATGTACCCGTCATTGAAGTATTGGTAAAAGTCGGCGATACGATTGAGAAAGAGCAGCCATTACTCGTTCTCGAATCTGATAAAGCGACGATGGAAGTTCCTGCGGACGCTGCTGGAACTATCACAGCTATCTCGGTGAAGTTGGGAGATAAAGTTAGCAAAGGAACGGTCATTGCTGAGATTGAGGCAAGCGCAGCAGCGCCCGCTGCAACACCTGCACCTGCGGCCACTCCAGCTCCAGTCGCTACCCCAGCACCAGCTGCCATGGCTCCTGCTCCAAAGGCAGGGCAGTACAGCGGCAAGGTTGATCACGAGTGCGAAGTATTGGTTCTAGGTGCTGGTCCTGGTGGTTATAGCGCGGCATTCCGTAGTGCTGACTTAGGTATGAACACCGTTTTGGTGGAGCGCTATGCAACTTTAGGTGGCGTTTGCTTAAACGTGGGTTGCATTCCATCTAAAGCATTGCTGCACACCACTGCAGTCATGGATGAAGTCAAGACGATGGCTAAGCATGGCATCACCTTTGGTGCGCCGAAGATTGAGATTGATCAATTGCGTGGTTACAAGGAATCTGTCATTGCCAAGCTTACAGGTGGTTTAGCTGGTATGGCCAAAGCTCGTAAAGTCAAAGTTGTTCGTGGCTTGGGGCGTTTCTTAGATGCAAACCATGTCGAGGTTGAGCTCACCAGTGGCGATGGCCAAGACTTAACCGGTCAAAAAGAAGTAGTGCGTTTTCAGAAAGCCATCATTGCAGCTGGTAGTCAGCCAGTGAAATTGCCTTTCTTGCCAGAAGATCCGCGCATTGTAGATAGTACGGGCGCTTTATTGCTCAAAAGTATTCCAAAAAGAATGCTCGTGATTGGTGGCGGCATCATCGGTTTAGAGATGGCGACTGTCTACAGCACTCTAGGCTCACGCATTGATATTGCTGAGATGATGGATGGCCTCATGGCTGGTGCCGATCGTGATTTAGAAAAAGTCTGGGAGAAGTTCAATGCCGGACGCTTCGAAAAGATCATGCTCAAGACTCGTGCTGCCAAAGCAGAAGTGAAGCCTGATGGCATTCAAGTGAGCTTTGAGGGTGAAAATGCACCTGCAGAACCACAGACTTATGACTTGGTGCTGGTAGCAGTTGGTCGCACGCCAAATGGTAAGAAGATTGCTGCCGATAAAGCAGGCGTTCAAGTTGATGAGCGTGGCTTTATTCCTGTAGATAAACAAATGCGTACTAATGTACCGAACATCTTTGCGATTGGTGACTTAGTAGGGCAGCCGATGTTGGCGCATAAAGCAGTGCATGAGGGTCATGTGGCGGCTGAAGCGGCAGCAGGCGAGAAGTCATACTTTGATGCCAAGCAGATTCCATCAGTTGCCTATACAGATCCTGAGGTGGCTTGGGCCGGCCTTACTGAAGAGCAGTGCAAAGCCCAAGGCATTGCATATGAAAAAGGTTTGTTCCCGTGGGCAGCAAGTGGTCGCGCGATTGCCAATGGTCGTGATGAAGGTTTCACCAAGCTCATTTTTGATGCAAAAACGCATCGCATCATCGGTGGCGGCATCGTGGGCACTCATGCTGGCGATCTGATTGGTGAGGTTTGTCTTGCTATTGAGATGGGTGCTGATGCAGTAGATATTGGTAAAACCATTCATCCACACCCAACTTTAGGTGAGTCCGTCGGCTTAGCTGCTGAAGCAGCTCATGGTCATTGCACAGACTTGCCACCAGTGAAGAAGAAGTCTTAAGCAATACCATTGCTATTGAAGCGCTTCAAATACAAAAGCCCCGAGAGATCGGGGCTTTTGAGCTTTTTGCGCAGATGAAAATATAGATTATGAAATGAGTTCAGCTTTAAGCTCGCGAATGCGTTCATCTACGTAATAGCCACCACATTCCGTATAACGAAGGTACTTGCACTCGCAATGCTTGCATTTATAAACGTCAGACTTGTTATAGGGGTGAAAGGGGATAGAGATAGGGGCGTCCTTGGACCACATATCAGTACCATTGGGATGATCTTCGTCCCAGCAATCAGGGGCGTCCTCTACTCTTAGGGTAGCAATGCATTCCAGAGAATTCGTTGTAAAGCCGCCCGGGATACTTTCCCAGCCAGCGCAGCTGAGCGACTGGCAGTCCGGACACTTATCTTTAGAGTCAAAAGACTTGGCGATCGATAGTAATTCGTCTCTATTCAGGCTTTTGGTCATTTCAACTGTTTTTGTATAAAAGTGCGCTGAGTAAGGTATATTTTTACTAAAGAATAAATCTTAGCTTATGCCTTATGCGGATAGGCGAAGAAAGAGAGAATATTAATAATGAAGAGACAGCTATTGCTTGGAGTAGGGCTTTGCGTATTCCTAGTCATGACCAATGCAAATGCTCAAGGTGCTTATCCTTGCACAACAGTCGATTAAATATTTAAAGAGGAATGCAATATGAATAATGGTTACGAAATCAATCCAAGAAAAGAAGCCTTCAAAGAGGGTATAACCGCTTTAACAGAGTTGGCTACTTCGGTGGTGAGCGATGTTCTTGGAAGAACTATTGGGGCAGTAGATATCTTGCCAGTTAATAAGTCACCAGTATCCGTTTGTGGTAACGCAGTGACGGTCAGTGTTCGATCAGGCGATAACCTCATGCTTCATAAGGCGCTGCAGATTCTCAAACCAGGTGACGTCTTGGTGGTGGATGGTGGTGGCGATATATCTCGTGCCTTGTTTGGAGAAATCATGATGACGGTTGCCAAATCCAGAGGGGCGATTGGCGCTGTATTTGATGCAGCAATTCGTGATGTGGAGGCTTTTGAAAAGCATCGCTTCCCTTGCTGGGCACGTGGCGTCAATATGCGCGGCCCTTATAAAGATGGCCCAGGCAGTATCAATGTCCCAGTATCTATTGGTGGCATGGTGGTCAATCCAGGCGATATCATTCTAGGTGACTGTGATGGCATCATCGCCTTATCTCCTGCAATAGCATTAGAGGGTGCACGCTTAGGTAAAGAAAAAGAAGCTGTTGAGCGCAAAACCATTCAATCGATTTTGGATGGTCAATATGATGATGCTTGGATTGATATCACCCTCAAGCAAAAAGGCGTCATATGACACTGCGTTTACTCATTGCCAGTGTATTGAGTATCGTTGCTTTTCATGCTCAGGCTGCATATCCAGATAAATCGATTAAATTTTTAGTTCCATGGCCACCGGGTGGGGCAACTGATCAGGTTGCTCGTATCTTGGTGCAGCCGCTGACTAAAGAGTTGGGCGTTTCGGTATTTGTTGAGAATAAAGGGGGTGCTGGTGGCAATATCGGTACCCAAGCCTTTCTTCAGGATAAGCCTGATGGCTATTCGATTTTGATGGCAACTAGCTCAACCAATGCTGCCGGACCTCATCTATTTGCCAATCAAGGTTTTGATGCTGCAAAGGATTTCACGCCGGTGGTGTTGGTGTGCACGATTCCAAACATCATGGTTGTTCCAGCATCGTCACCATGGAATAGCCTCAAGGATTTAATGAATGATGCGAAGCAAAATCCTGGAAAATTCACGTATGGCTCTGCTGGCATTGGCGCGTCACAACATCTAGCGGGAGCCCAATTTAAAACAGTGACGGGTCTAGATATTCGCCATGTTCCCTATAAAGGTAGCGGTCCTGCAGCAGTAGATTTAATGGCAGGCCACATCGATATGATGCTCGATACTGGCTCCATGGCAAATATTAAAGGTGGCAAGCTAAAGGCTCTAGGCGTTGCATCTGACAAGCGCATCCCTGAGCTGCCTAATGTTCCGACCATGAAAGAAGCGGGTGTACCCATGGTGGCAAACGCCTGGTATGGCGTGATGCTACCAGCTGGTGCTCCAAAAGATGTGACTGAAAAGCTTAATGCTGCATTTAATAAGGTGCTTAAAGATCCAGAAGTGAGAAAAAATCTTCAATCTATTGGTGCGCAAGTGGATGGCGGCTCTGTTGCGGAATTTACTAAATTCTCACAATCAGAAATTAAGCGTTATGAAGGCATTGTCAAAATGTCTGGCGCTCCTAGGGAGTAAACCAAATGAAAAAAATCATCTTCGGCATCTGTATTGCTATCAACTTGCTATTTGCAGGCAACCTATTAGCCCAAGACTATCCTAATAAGCCCATCAAAGTTTTAGTTGGTTATGCCCCGGGTGGAGCTGTTGACCTAGTTGCCAGAACATTGGGGCAAAGCCTGTCCGCTTCAATGGGGCAGCCAGTCGTCATTGAAAATAAACCAGGTGCTGGTACTAATATCGCCGTTAAGCAATTGATTGATAGTCCACCAGATGGCTACACCTTGATGGTTGCTGCCAATGCATTAGCGGCTAATATGTCTTTGTACAAGCCACAACCCTTTGATATTGATAAAGACATTACCCCAATCGCGTTGATTGGACGTGTGCCAGTGGTCATTGCTACATCAGCTGATAGTAAATACCAAAAGTTATCTGATCTGATTAAGGCTGCGAAGGCAAATCCTGATTTCATCACCTATGGCACTCCCGGTAATGGAGCAACGCCCCATATGGCCATGAAATTTTTTGAGCAAGCCGCCGGAATTTCTTTAAAGCATGTTCCATATAAGGGTGGGTCTCCTGCGATTACGGATTTGATTGGTGGCCAACTGGATTTGGTCGCAGTGAATATGTTGGAAGTGGCTCCCCATGTAAAAAGTGGCAAGCTCAAGATTATTGCCGTCATGAGTGCAAAGCGTTCACCGTTATTTCCGGATGTACCGACAGTGGCAGAGTCTGGTTTCCCAGGCTTTGAAGCTTCCGTTTGGTATAGCTTGATTGCGCCTGCTAAGACTCCAGCTTCAATTGTCAAGACACTTCATACTCAGGTAGAGAAAGCATTGCAATCTAAAGAGATGATGGAGCGATTGGGTTCTGTTGGCGGAGAGGTTAGCCCTGGAACAACGGCGCAATTTACTGCTTACTTGAATTCAGAGCGTAAGCGTTATGAAAAATTGGTGCGCGAAGCCAATATTCAGCCGGATTAGCAAAGGGCATTGAATGAAATTGTGGCTAAGCGCTAAGCGAGTTCTCTCAACGCTATTTTGTTTGGCGTTATTTGCTTGTGCAAACACGCCAAACAATGTACTAGCACCTCAGGGTGGCTTGTGAATGGGCTTATATAAGGTTACGCCTACATCTATTCTTCCTGCAGAGGGCTCAAAACCGACCCGAGGTATTGGATACGATCTTGGTGAGATTCTTGCCGCCCAAATTGGCAAGCAGTACACGCCAGTAGTATTTGAAAAAAACGCTGATGTTCTATCTGCCGTAAAAAATAATGAGGTTGATCTAGTTTTTACTAATGCCAGCGCTGATCGTGCGAAATACATTACGTTTTCAAAGACGGTTATCCGAATTGAAAAGGGATTTTTAATCAGCCCTAAGAGTTCACTAAAGTCACAAGCAGAAATTAATCGTCCGAAAATCAAAATTGGTTATAGCGTAGGCAGCAATTCTCAGGCCGAGTTACCAATTTTGATTCCAAACGCTACTTTGGTTCAGACCAGCTCAACCAAACAAGCTATTACGATGTTGAAAACAGGGGAGATCGATGGATTTTCTACCAATAAAGCCATTCTGTTTGAGATGGCTTCCTCCGTTCCGGGTTCGAGAGTATTGCCCGATGTCATTGGATATGAAAATCTGGCTTTAGGGACGCCGATTGCTCTCCAAGGCTCAACTACCTACCTCAATGAGTTCGTAGACCAAATGATTGCAAGCGGAAAACTCAAGATATTTATACAGCGTTCAGGCATTCAAGGCTTGGCCCCGAATTAACCTATCCAAGAAAGTAATAGATGATTATTGATTGTCATGGCCACTACACAACAGCCCCTAAGGCCCTCAAGGCTTGGCGTGATGCTCAGGTAGCAAATCTCAACACACCTGAATTAGGGCCTAAGGTATCTGACTTAAAAATCACTGATGATGAAATTCGAGAGTCGATTGAATTAAATCAACTTGCTAGGATGAGAGAGCGCGGTATTGATGTCACCATTTTCTCCCCTCAGGCGAGTTTCATGACTCACCATATCGGTGACTTTAATACCTCGGCGACTTGGGCAGCCATCTGCAATGAACTTTGCTATCGAGTAACGCAGTTATTCCCCAAGAGCTTTGTTGGGGCTGCAATGCTTCCACAGTCACCCGGTGTCGATACCAGTACTTGTTTGCCTGAAATGCGTAAATGCATTAATGAATATGGATTTGTTGGCATTAACCTCAATCCAGATCCTTCTGGGGGTCATTGGCGAGACCCCCCACTGAGTCATGCCTATTGGCACCCAATCTATGAAGAGATGATTGCCTTAGATGTGCCAGCCATGATTCATGTGAGTACGAGTTGTAATGATTGCTTTCATACAACGGGGGCTCATTATTTAAATGCTGATACCACTGCGTTTATGCAATGCCTCACTTCTGATCTGTTTGCTCGGTTTCCAGCGCTGCATTTCTTAATCCCGCATGGGGGTGGAGCAGTGCCTTACCATTGGGGTCGGTTTAGGGGGCTCGCCAAGGATATGGACATCCCAGATATCAATCACAAGCTCTTAAACAATATTTATTTTGATACCTGCGTGTATCACCAGCCTGGAATCAATCTCTTAACAGAAGTCATTCCAGCAAAAAATATTCTATTTGCATCAGAAACTTTTGGGGCAGTCAAAGATATCGACCCTGATACTGGCTTTTACTTTGACGATACCCGTCGTTATCTCAATGCTGTTGATGGATTAAGCAAGCAAGAAAAGGAAATGATCTTTGAGGGCAATGCTCGTAAAGTCTTCTCCAGAATCAACAACAGAATTTCTGTTTAGCGGTAAGTCAAATAAAAAGCCCCGATCTCTCGGGGCTTTTGCATTCCAAGAAAACCTTGCCATTATTTTTTCTTAGATGCTTTGCTTGCAGCGCTAGCTGTCTTTGATACAGCATCAGCTGCAGTGTTGATATTAGTCTGCGCAACTTCAACTGCATGCTTAACTGCTTTTTGGCTAGTTTCAAAAACGTTGTTTGCAGAAGCAATCGCCTGTTTGAGCGCTTGTACAGCAGCATCAGATCCAGCTGGAGCACTCTTAGTCCACTCTTCCACTAAAGCATTCATTTTCTTTTGGCCAGCAGCAAACTCTTTTTCTGCAGACTTAGTAAAACTGTCTTGAGTTTCATGGGCTAACTCGTATAAATGACGGCTATAAGAAATAATTTTTTCAGCGATTGGCTGAACAGTCTCGGCTTGATGGGCGAGGAGCTGTTGAATATCCTTTACTTCCAAAGCTTTCTTAGCGTTGTTGACGCTGTCGCTTAAGCTTTGCTTAGCAATTGCTAAGTTCAACTCGACTAATTTTTCAATGCTTTGCAGTGCTTGGCTAGTAAGACCACTCAAAGTTTCTAGATTTGCTTTTTGTGCTGCTGCAATTTGTTCTGGCGTTAAGTTCATCTCAATCCCTTTCTGTGGGTTCGCTGTGTTCACTATGATCTCGCTGACCCTTTGGGTCAATCAATGATTTATGCACCATTATATGGCTTCAATATTGCAATGCACCATAAATATTGGCTATTGGGCTAATTTCATGGCTGGAGGGGCATCTGTAAAAAGAGCCTAAAATCATGGATTACATTAAAAATCCCAATAATTTCAGCTAGTTACCTATGAAGCTTAGTTTAGACAACGTAATTGCACCCATCTTTGTATTGATTTGGAGCACTGGGTTTGTGATTGCGCGTTTAGCTATGCCTTATGTGGAGCCGGCTACCTTTCTGTTCTGGCGCTTTGCAGGCGTTATTGCAGCAATGGCAGCCCTGAGTCTGGTTTGGCGTATTACTTGGCCTAGTTGGTCCCAAATCAAGCATATTGCTGTGGCTGGGATGCTCTTGCAGTTTGGTTACTTGCTTGGAGTCTGGTTTGCGGTCAGATTGGGTATGACTGCAGGTTTGGTGGCGATCATTGTTGGCTTGCAGCCTATCTTGACCGCCTGGTTTGCTGCCTGGATCTCTGAGAAGGTAAGTCCGCGTCAGTGGATTGGATTGTGCTTTGGCTTTGCCGGCGTTGCCTTAGTAGTTGCAGAGAAGATTGGCTTCAATCATATCCCCTTGGTAAGTTACATCCTTGCATTTATCGCTTTGCTTTCCATTACCTTTGGCACGCTGTATCAAAAGAAATATTGCCCAGTATTTGATCTGCGGGCAGGCTCTTCTATTCAGTTTGGTATTTCAGCAATACTGTGTTTCTTCTGTATGTATTTCTTTGAAACCGGTGTCATGGTTTGGAATGCCCCCGTGATTACCGCCTTGTTGTGGGCTATCTTCCCTTTGTCGATTGGATCCATCAGCTTGTTATTCATGATGATCCGTAAAGGGGCTGCTACCAAAGTAACGAGTTTGCTGTACTTAACTCCGCCAACAACAGCGGTGATGGCTTGGTTCTTATTTGATGAGCCCTTTACACTCTTGATGGCTTTGGGCCTGTGTTTGACTATGACTGGCGTAGTGCTGGTCAATGCCCGTCAGGCCATTACCGTTGCCACTATTGCGGAGTAGGGGTGAGGCAGGGGTGGAGTGAGTGAAGTGGTTTAACCAAGATGGGGCTCAGAAATCGGGTTTGTCTTGGGAAATTAATTATCATTCCGTATGTTGAAAGTTTTGGAAGGTATTTTGGGATGCGTTTGAATCGTTTTTGGCTCTTTGCCGTAACCTTGGTTTTTGCCTGTGGTGCACTCAATATTGCGCCGGCAATTGCCGCCAGCAAAGATAAAGACAAGCAAACCAAAGCTACAAAAGTTGTCGTTAAGTCTCCTAAGAAACCAAAGACTGTTCGCGTTACTGTTACCCGTTCTGCTGCACCAGCAGTTGCTGCGCCTCCATCACTGGCTACTGCATTAGGTTTGCGTGGTCAACACGATGATCTGAGTTTGAAGTCTAGTGTTGCAATGGTAGTCAACCAAGACACCAAAGAAGTCTACTTTGAAAAAAATCCCACAGTAAGTTTGCCTATCGCATCTATTACAAAGTTGATGACCGCGATGGTGGTGCTTGATTCCAAATTGCCTTTAAATGAAACCATCGTCATCAATGAAGAAGACGTGCATATTTACAAGCATTCTCGCTTGGCAGGTGGTACCGCTTTAAGTAGAGAAGACGCATTGCATCTTGCTTTAATGTCCTCTGAGAACCGCGCTGCATATACCTTGGGAAGAAATTACCCAGGCGGTGTTCCAGCTTTTGTCGATGCCATGAATCGCAAAGCAAAAGAGTTGAATATGGATCACTCGCACTTTGCTGACCCTACCGGTTTGCTTAGTGAGAATGTGGCGAGCGCTGAAGATTTAACCCGCATGCTCAATGCTGCCTATCAATATAAATTGATACGAGAGTTTTCTACTTGGCCAGACTTAACAATGGTCATTGCTAAACGCCCACAAAAATTCTTGAACACAAATCGTTTAGTGCGCTCGGGTGATATGGATATTGGCTTGCAAAAAACTGGCTTTATTAATGCAGCAGGCAAATGCTTAGTAATGCAAGCCCGAGTGAATAACACACCACTATTGCTAGTATTTCTAGATTCAGTCGGAACCCAATCGCGTTTTGCTGATGCGGTGCGGGTGCGTGATTGGTATGAGCGCATGCCTGCTGGTGCGCAGCCGATTCGTCGCTTAATGTAATGTAAAGAGGCTAGGCTGTAGTGCCTGGCTCGGCCGACTTGGGTTTGTAGCCCATGCCTTTGGAGATTTGCAGGGCAGTGTCCTGCAGTGAACGTAGCCAATCCGCCTGAATACGGTCTGTAGGGGCGCTTAAAGATAGGCCTGCAACTAATTTTCCGGTGTCATCCAAAATAGCTGCAGCAATACAGCTCACACCCAACTCTAATTCTTCATCATCTCGTGCGTTACCAACTCTACGAACATGATTGAGCTCAGACTCTAGCTTGGCTAAATCGGTAATGCTGTTACGAGTGTGTCCTGAGAGTCCTGTACGAGTCACATAGGCACGAACTTGATTGGCATCATCACTGGCTAGAAATAATTTACCCACCGAGGTGAGATGCAAAGGAGCGCGTCCACCGATTGCACGCACAACTTGCATTCCGGAGCGTTCACTGTAAGCGCGATCAATGTACACAATCTCATCGCCTTGACGCACAGATAGATTGACAGTTTCACCAGTGAGCTTATGCAAGGTGCGCATAGGCACTTGAGCAGCTTCGCGAACTGAGAGGCGCGCCTTAACCAAATTGCCCAACTCCAAGAGCTTGAGTCCAAGGCGATAAGTGCCACCATCGCCACGCTCAACCAATCTGCAGGCAACCATGTCATTCAAAATACGGTGAGCGGTAGAAGGGTGAAGACCCGTTTCTTCAGCTAAGTTCTTTAGACTGCTAGATTCTTCATGAATAGCTAAGGCATCGAGCAAATTCATCATGCGCTCCACTACCTGGATTGCTGTTTTAGCAACTTCCCCGGTGTCTTTAGAGGTTTTGGCTGTTTTGCTTGTGCTCATAGGGGTTATTGTAGCGATTTCAGGCCATATTGCATATTATGAAATGCAATTTTATAAGCCTATTGCGCATTTACCCCTAATTTGGGCAGCAGAACTGGGAGAAAAAGTCCTTAAAAGGCTTTTAGCCGTGCCTCAGTGCTCTGGCACATTCATTCACCAGATCGGGGCCTCGATAGATGAGTCCGCTGTAAATCTGAACCAAGCTGGCGCCAGCAAGAATTTTTTCTCTCGCATCAGCACCAGAGAGGATGCCACCAACTCCAATAATGGGCAGGTGATTACCAAGTCTTGCTTTGAGTGCTTTGATAACAATATTGGATGCAACGCGAACGGGCGCTCCAGATAAGCCACCAGTTTCTTGACCATGCTCCATCCCTTGGACAGCATCACGGGCAATCGTCGTATTTGTTGCAATCACTGCATCAATGCCAAACTCCATCAAGAGATCAGCAATGAGATTGATGTCGCCTTGATCAAGGTCGGGTGCAATTTTCAAAAAGAGGGGTTTGCGCATACCAAAGCGATCGCTTAAGCGCTTGCGTGCATCGTCTAGGCTAGTGAGTAATGCGCGGAGCATTTCTTCGCCCTGTAAGGCGCGAAGGTTCTGTGTATTGGGGGAAGAAATGTTGACGGTAATGTAGGTGGCGATTTCATAAACCGCTTCCATGGCGAGAACATAGTCACTGGCAGCCTCTTCAATCGGTGTACTGGCGTTCTTGCCAATGTTTAATCCCAATACTCCGCCGTCTTGCCAAAAGCGTGAACGACGAACCCTTGCGACACAGGCATCAACGCCATCATTGTTAAAGCCCATGCGATTAATAATTGCTTGAGCCTGGGGCAGTCGAAACATCCGTGGCTTTGGATTGCCAGGTTGAGGGCGAGGGGTGACGGTACCGATCTCTAAGAAACCAAAGCCTAATGCAGCTAGAGCATCAATATGTTTCCCGTCTTTATCTAAACCTGCAGCAAGGCCAACAGGATTGGCAAAGGTGATACCGCATAGTGTTTGAGGATCAGCAACTGGCTTAGTGATGAACTTTTCTAATAAACCCCAGCGCTGTGCACGATCTAAGTTGCTCAGCGTGAGATTGTGGGCTTGCTCAGGATCTAAACAAAATAGCCAAGGGCGTAAGAGGGAATAGCGATCGATCATGGATAGATATTATGAACCAGCCAGCGCTTGCCAATGATCATCAATTAAACCTTCCATGGGCTGATACTTGATCTTATAAGACATCTTCTCGCTCTCCTTGATGTAGTAGCCAAGGTAGAGGTAAGGCAGGCTCAATACTTTGGCTTGCTCTATTTGCCACAAAATGCTGTAGCTGCCAAAGCTAGCTGTCTGATCGGAGGTGTCGTAAAAGGTGTAGACCGAAGAAATGCCTTGTTCCAGGATATCGATCATGCTGACCATGCGCAGTCTTCCTGGGTGTGGATCGTGAGCTCCGTCTCTAAATTCAACAATACGAGAGTTCACTCGGCTTTGCAGTAAAAATTGCATGTACTGGTCTTGATCATCACTATCCATATCACCACCAGCATGACGATCATTTTGATAGCGTTGATACAGCTCATAGTGCTCTTCTTGATATCCTAAGTTCAGCACAAATGCCTCTAGTCCTGAATGTTTTTTCCAGGCGCGACGTTGGCTACGGTTCGGCGTAAATTGATTTACCAAAATACGCGTAGCAATACAGGCTTTACAGGCATCGCAATAAGGGCGATAGGTGTACAAACCACTACGACGAAAACCTGCATTGAGTAATTCGTTATAGATATCTGCATGAATGAGATGTGATGGGGTGGCTACTTGTGAGCGTGCAGTTTGATTGGGCAAGTAACTGCAAGGATAGGGTGCAGTTGCGTAAAACTGAAGTGCCGTTAAGGGAAGTTCTTTAAGCCGAGTCATAGCCAGTGGGTTAGGATGTTCTTATCAAAATTCCAAGGTTTTTCAATATTAGATTGATTTAGAGATGTTTGCAGTTGATGCAAAAATTCCGTTCTAGAGATAGGCGCAGCCCCTAAAGAGGATAGGTGGGCAGTTTCCTGTTGGCAATCAATCATGACCACCTCATTTTGAATGCACCAGGCACTCAGGGCAGCGAGTGCCATTTTGGAGGCATTTGGTTTGCGGCTAAACATTGACTCTCCAAAAACCATGCCACCTAAAGCAACACAGTAAAGACCGCCAATCAGCTCACCATTTTCTGCCAAGGCAATGCTATGGGCATGACCTTGCTCATGAATGGTGGTGTAAGCATCCATAATTTCATGGGTAATCCAAGTGCCGTCTTGATCTTTGCGCGAACTGGTCGCGCAAGCGCGAATCACTTCACCAAAATTCTGATCGACCAATAGTTGACTTTGGGTATCTTGGCAAAAATGGCGAATGTTTTTTCTAAGGGACTCACTGCACTTAAAGTGATTAGGCTTTAAAACCATGCGCGGATCTGGAGACCACCATAAAACGGGTTGCTTATCTGAGTACCAGGGAAAAATTCCTAGTCGATAGGCCTGGAGTAATTGACCTGGATAGATGCGCTCGCTAACCACAATGAGCCCAGGAACACTGGAATCTGGATCGGCGCAAAGCAAAGGATTTGGAAAGACATCGTGCGGTCCTAGCCAAGTAATTTGACTCATGTGAGGCGATCAAATTCTTTCGGAGGGCAAAACATCCCGACTCCGCACGTGAAACTCACCACTCAATACACCTGCAGCGCGATCAGCAAAAAACCACTCTAAGGTTTGCTTCACTGTTGGGAAGGCTAATTCCCCCCAAGGAATTTCATGTTCATGAAAGAGGGCAACTTCAAGACTTTCTTCGCCAGCACTAAATTCTGGGTAAGCCATGGTGGCTAGATAGAACATGTGAACTTGTTCTGCATGTGGCACATTGAGCAATGAGTAGAGCGGACCAACCCTTACAACCGCGCCTGCTTCTTCAAGAGTTTCTCTGGCAGCGCCATGACTAGTGCTCTCACCCAATTCCATAAATCCCGCAGGAAGGGTCCAATAACCATGGCGAGGTTCTATTGCACGACGACATAACAACACTTGATCGCCATATACCGGAATGCTACCCACAACATTTCTTGGGTTTTGATAATGAATGCTGCCGCAGGCTTCGCAGACATGACGCTCGCGAGAATCATCCGCGGGAATTTTGATAGTTAAAATGGCTGCGCAGTTGGGGCAAAACTTCATGCAAGCTTTCTAAAAGTGGGCTTTGATAGCGCCTCGTAAGGCATTGCTAAGCATAATCTCATCAGCAATTGAAACATCTTTAATAGTCAGGTTGGCTTCACGGGCATTAAATTTTGGGTCGGCTAGTAATGCGGCGCGCATCACCCCAGGTAATAGACCTGCAGATACTGGTGGGGTGAGCCATTTGGAGTCCCCCTTAGGCTTAATGAATACGCTGGTCCTGCCACCTTCTGTCACAAAGCCTTGCTCATTGACAAATAAGGCATCAAAGCCGCCGAGTTTGACTGCTGCTTGCCAAGCAGCATCGTAAAGACTGCGATGACTCACTTTATGACGAAGCAAGGGGTTACCAGATTGCATTGTGCAGTCGCCAGTGAGGATATCGTTGGCCCAAAAAATCTTTACTGAATCTTCTAAGGGATCCAGAACCCCAGTCGAGGTAGCAAGCCCACCATCTTGCGCAAGATCAAGCCGTAATCTGTATGCAAAGCTTTGTTCAAGAGAGTTGCAAGTTTCAAGAACGATTTTTTTTGTCTTGGCTCTATCAAAAGCAATTCCTAAAGCCAGGGCCGATGACTGCAAACGATCTAAATGTTGCTCTAATCGCTGTGGTGAACCATTTATTACTGCAATCGTTTCAAATAAACCTGTGGCGCTTGGAAGATTCATTAAGAATGCAGATTTAATTTGACATTCCTGCCACTCTTGCTGCGCATTTGAGTCAATCGTAATACCGGCGCCAACCCCCAGCGTAAAGGTGAGGGTATCTGTAGCCTCTTTAGCTTGAATTTCAACAGTCCTAATGGGTACGCTAAATGCAAAGTCACCATTAGGATCAAGCCATCCTAAGGCGCCACAATAATAGCTGCGATCTTCCGGTTCAAGTTCCTGAATAATCTCCATACTGCGCTTTTTGGGAGCTCCGGTTACTGAGCCACACGGAAATACTGCGCCCAAAACATCGCTTAAGGTGATCTCTGGTTTTGCTTGCCCTTGCACAGTAGAGGTCATTTGTAAAACATCACCATGTCTTGCTACTTCAAATAAATTGGGAACAGTGACGGTATTGGGTAATGAAATACGGCTCAGATCGTTTCGTAACAAATCCACGATCATGACATTTTCAGCCTGATTCTTTGGATCATCTGATAAAGAGCTAGCGGCATCTGATAGTGCGCTAGCCGTACCCTTCATTGGCATTGCCTTGAGTAGATCACCTTTACGCTCAATAAAAAGTTCGGGCGATTGTGACAGCAGGTAATGTGAGTCTTGTTCTATGTATGCCCCAAAGCGACCAGGCTGGCGCTCGCGTAGCCTGTTGTAAAGGGCTAGTGGAGCGCCGTAAGTTTTTCCAGTTATACGATAAGTATGATTGATCTGATAGGTATCGCCATTACGAATATATTCCTGGATCTTGGCGATATCAGCAACAAACTGTGCCTTTGTAATAGATTCGTGTAGATCAGATATGCCAGCTATTTTTTCGAAGTCCTTAAGCTTGTTAAGCTCTTGAGTAATGCATTGCTCAACATCTTCCTTGGATAACTTCTGAAAACTGTTAAATGACCAAGCCTCAATAAGCGCATGAGGGCTACCCTTTACCGTTCTTTGGGGAAGTTTGTGAATCAATCTACCCATTTCATAAGCAAAGGCAGCAACAACATACTGACCTTTGTTCAGAGCTTGGGATATCTCATCTAAACATTTTTGAATAGAAGAGCGATCAACTAATTCATTGCCGCTCGGCAATATGTACCAGTACTGCAGTGGTGCTTCATACAGTCGACTGGTTGGAGTGGCCGCCGTGCTTTGCGCGTCATCGAGCAAAATCATGGCGGCTGGTCTAATTATTTGAGAATGGAGGCAGATTCAATCACAACTGCCTTGGTCGGCACATCAGCCATTCTGCCCATACGTGGCGCAGGTGCAACCATGGTCGGCACTTTGCGAATGGCATCAATCGTTTGTGTACCAGAGATGACTTTGCCAAATACAGTGTAGCCATTGCCCATAGCATTAGGATAGTTAAGGCCCTCGTTATCTTTTACGTTAATGAAAAACTGCGCGGTAGCAGAATCTGGGTCGGAAGTGCGCGCCATCGCAATGGTGTAAGTATTATTCTTAAGACCATTGTTAGCTTCTGATACAACCGGTGCATCGGTTGGTTTTTGCATGAGGTCGGGAGTAAAACCACCACCTTGAATCATGAAGCCATCAATCACGCGATGAAAAATAGTGCCGTTATAAAAACCGCTTTTTACATAGTTCAAAAAGTTGGCTGTTGTTTTAGGTGCCTTGACATCATCGAGCTCTACAACAAAACTACCCATATTGGTCTTAAATTCGACTTTAGGGCCTGCCATAACAGCTTGGCAGGCAAAGCAGCTGGCGATGAGAACGATACTGACAAAAAGTTTACGCATGATGGCTCCTGGATCTATTGTTATTAAGAAGATTGTATTGCTAGGGAATTAAGCCGTTAGGGATGCTGCCAGCATAGGCGTAAGAAGCTTCCTCAAACATCCCTGGTCTAGCGAGATAGTCGAGAACCCAGTCAATCGTATCAACGCCCCAAAAGCAATGTTGATGAACGATCAAGGCTGGCACACCAAATGCACCCGCAGATTTTGCTTGATTGGTATTGTTAATGAGTTGTGCCTTGACCTCGGGACAGTCTGGTTTAGCGGTGTCGGCCGGTAACCCTAAGTAGAGACAAAACTCAGACCAAGACAGGTTGGGATCTTTGCCTTCTACCCAAACATAATCAAAAGCGCGTTCAAGCATAGACCAATCAGCATTTTTCTCTACGAGTAATCGTTGGGGTGCAACCGTCATGAATGGGTGGTGCTCTGGAAGCCGAAAGGGGATGCCTAACTTTTCTGCTTGCCATACACAAAACTGATAAGTATGAGGACGTTTTGCAGCAACTTCACCGGGCCCTTTATTCTCTGCAGCCCTGAGTAGTCCACCCAATAGGATGGGAACGGGGGTGATCTCTAATTTTTTCTCAAGACGTTGGCGTTGCTTAATGTATAGGTAAGCAAATGGAGAAACGATGTCGTAATAAAAGGTAGCTGGTATCTTGGCGCTCATTTTGAATACCTCTAGGATCTATTTCTTTTGATGCTCAGCATCAAGTTGGCGCAAAAAGGCCATCTTTTCTTTTATCTGAGTCTCTAAGCCGCGCTCAACTGGCTCATACCAATGCGGCTGCGCCATGCCCTCAGGCAAATAAGATTCACCAGCAGCATAACCATGAGGCTCATCATGCGCATAGCGATATTCTTTGCCGTGACCAAGCTCTTTCATGAGTTTGGTTGGTGCGTTGCGAAGATGGTTGGGTACGGGTTTAGATTGGTCATTGGCAACATACGCGCGCGCAGCATTAAACGCTTTGTAGCTAGCATTGCTTTTGGATGCTACTGCCAAATAAACAACCGCTTGTCCTAAAGCAAGCTCACCCTCTGGTGAACCCAGTCTTTCAAAGGTGAGGGCAGCATCGTTGGCTAACTGCATTGCACGCGGATCAGCAAGACCAATATCTTCCCAGGCCATCCGAATAATGCGACGCGCTAAATAGCGTGGATCGGCTCCACCATCGAGCATGCGGCAAAACCAATACAGTGCTGCATCAGGGTCAGACCCCCTGACGGACTTATGTAGGGCTGAGATTTGGTCATAGAACTGATCGCCACCTTTGTCAAAGCGCCTTGCTTGCACGGTGAGCGCATTTTCAATAAACGCTTGATCAACCACTTTGACTGATGAGTTAGGTGCGAGGACTGCATTACGTACCTGCTCAACTAAATTCAGGAGACGACGTGCATCACCATCAGCATTGTTAATGAGTGCATCAATCGCTGTTGCATCAAACTGAATATCTGGCATAGCATATTGATGAGCGCGCTCAAATAATTGCTTCAATTCATCAGCATTGAGAGACTTTAGGACGTAAACCTGTGCACGCGAGAGTAGAGCAGAGTTCACTTCAAAGGAGGGATTTTCGGTGGTAGCTCCGATGAAGGTGAATAAGCCTGACTCCACATGAGGCAATAAGGCATCTTGCTGGCTCTTATTAAAGCGATGGATCTCATCCACAAACAAAATGGTTTGTTTGCCGTATTGCGCCATATTTTGTTGGGCTTGTTCTATCGCTTCCCGAATTTCTTTTACACCAGCCAGAACTGCAGAGATGGCGAAGAATTCACGGTCAAAGGCTTTGGCAGAGAGGCGAGCAAGGGTGGTTTTACCAACGCCTGGAGGCCCCCACAAGATCATAGAGTGTGGCTTACCAGAGGCAAAAGCTAGGTTGAGAGGTTTACCTGCTGCTAATAAATGAGTCTGCCCAATGACTTCCTCAATCAATTTTGGGCGTAGTGCTTCCGCTAAAGGTGGCGGTGGAGTGCTATCAAAGAGACCGCTCATTCAATTAGGCTTGAATGAAAAGAATCACAATGGCAGCCCAAGCGAGACAAGCGCCTGCAACATACGTTAAGCGATTACGCATCACCATAAATGCCAAACGTGCAGCTTCATCAGAAAAATAGTAGTTATAAGTATTTTGATCAATATTGCGCTGAATGATTAGGGTAGACGCCATGATCAATAAACCCAGTGGAATATAGATATGTAAAGCTACCCAAGCTACTAGGGCGGGGATAACGCCCCAAATCCATGCATTGCGATCAATCCAACGATCTCCACTAGGCGCTTTACCAAGAGTTTGCAAACTTGCACCCCAATGTAATGCGCCCATGAATGAAGTGATTACTGCGCCGTAACCAGCCAAAGACTCTGCGCTGAGGTAATTCAAGGGTGTAGGAGCAAGCTGAACTAGTAGTGCCAGTCCCACAAAAGGAATGAGACCTGCATATCCAAGCTTAAGGACAAGTGGTGTAATAGGATTGGTACTTGAGTTCACGTGAGCTTTGGGTGTTGAGTTGAATCAATAGAAATTATTTATCGTAGGTGTAAACGCCGCGACCTGTTTTGCGTCCCAGGTAGCCTGCTGCAACCATTTCGCGCAAGAGTGGGCAAGGGCGATATTTAGAGTCACTGAAGTTCTCAAAATATACTTCCATCACTGCGAGGCACGTATCCAAACCAATGAGGTCGGCTAAAGCGAGTGGGCCAATCGGTTGGTTACAGCCAAGTTTCATCCCGGCATCGATATCTTCTGGACTGGCTAAACCTTCTGAGAGCACAAAGAAGGCCTCGTTGATCATCGGTAACAAAATACGGTTCACCACAAAGCCTGGTGAATTTTTCACAGTAATAGGCTCTTTACCAACGCGTTTGGCCATTTCAATAATGGCGGCATGTGTTTCATCGCTAGTTTGTAAGCCGCGAATCACCTCAACCAGCGCCATCAAGGGTGGCGGGTTAAAGAAGTGCATACCAATAAAGCGCGCTGGATTTGAATCGAGTGCCGCCAACTTGGTAATGGATAGCGATGAGGTATTAGTAGCAATGATGGTGTCTTTGCTCACAATCTCGTCAACTTGCTTGAGAATTTTTTCTTTGATAGCTTGATTCTCAGTGGCAGCTTCAATCACAAGACCTAGCCCTTTGAAATCCGCGTAAGAAGTGCTCCCTTTAATGCGCTTGAGGGTGTCCTCCTTAGCTTCTGGTGTAAGCGTTTCTTTTTTCACAAGGCGATCTAAGCTTTTGCTAATTTGATCAAGACCGCGTTGCACGGTAGCTTCATTGATATCAACCATGACAACATCTAGACCAGCAACAGCGCACACTTGTGCAATGCCATTACCCATGGTGCCTGCACCAATTACACCAACTGACTGAATCTTCATCTTATTTCCTTCTTTGATACTGGGTTGATCCAAATAACTGCTCTCTAGCCTTGTCATCATGCAAGGGCTTGCGTAATGCGGTTAATACTTCGCACCCGCGTATTACGGCAGGGCGCTTACCAATCATTTCAAACCAACGTTTAAAATTGGGGTAATCGTTAATCTCAATTCCTTGATTCTTCCAATTACGGGTCCAGGGATAAATTGCCATATCGGCTATCGAATACGTTTTACCAGCCATGTAGGAATTATCTTTCAGTTGGGTATCCAGCACTCCATATAGACGTTTTGCTTCATTGGTGTATCGATTAATAGCGTATTCAATTTTCTCAGGAGCATAGAGTCGGAAATGGTGGTTTTGCCCAAGCATGGGGCCTAAGCCGCCCATTTGGAACATCAGCCATTGCAAGACTTCGTATTTACCTCGGGTGGTCTTTGGCAGAAACTTTCCTGTTTTAGCGGCCAAGTACAACAAGATGGCGCCAGATTCAAATACGCTAATGGGCTGCCCATCAGGCCCATGAGGATCTACAAGGGCGGGAATCTTATTATTGGGGCTAATTTTTAAAAAGGCTTTAGCAAATTGATCACCCGCACCAATATCAATGGGATGTGCGAACCAATCTCTGCCTAAACGATAGCCACATTCTTCAAGCATGATGTGCACTTTGTGGCCATTTGGAGTGGGCCAGCTATAGACATCAATCACGTCTTTCGCTGAATGCAATTTTTTAGTAGTCATAGGTCTCAGATCTTTTATAGAGGCTGCAAACGTTGCAGGGCGGAGGATAGTGTTTGTTCTTGTTTGGCAAAGCAAAAACGAATGACGCCAGACTCGGTGGTGTTTTCGTAAAAGGCAGACACGGGAATTGCGGCAACGCCAACTTCAGTGGTTAACCATTTACAAAATTCTGCCTCTGGTAATTTAGCTTCAGGAATTTTTAGGGCAGAGTAGTCCACACACTGAAAATAGGTTCCTGGTGTTGGCAACAATTTGAATTTTGTCTTCTCTAAGCCTGCTCTAAAGAAATCCCGTTTGGCTTGATAAAAAGCAGGCAGGTTTAAGTAATGTGATGCATTGGACAAATAAGATGCCAAGCCATATTGCATCGGTGTG
Organism: Polynucleobacter wuianus; assembly: GCF_001659725.1. Classification (NCBI taxonomy): domain Bacteria; kingdom Pseudomonadati; phylum Pseudomonadota; class Betaproteobacteria; order Burkholderiales; family Burkholderiaceae; genus Polynucleobacter; species Polynucleobacter wuianus. The sequence goes on from NZ_CP015922.1 coordinate 808,369, forward strand.
TTTACTGTAAACACATTGAATTGATGAACCTTGCGAAACTCAGCAGTTAATGAGGCTGGGGCAGCTACATAGCCTACCTTCCAGCCTGTGACGTGATAAGTCTTGCCGAAACTTGAGATCAAGAAACTGCGCGCAGCCAATTCGGGGTGCGAAGCTACGCTGTGATGCTTTGCGCCGTCGTAGACCATATGTTCGTAGACTTCATCACTTAAGATCAAGGTGGAGGTATTTCTGACGATGTTTGCGAGCTGATCTAAATCAGACTTTTGCCAAACCATACCCGTTGGGTTGTGCGGCGTATTGATAATGAGTAAGCGCGTCTTTGGATTGATTGCTTTTTGAAGGGCATCCCAAGGAATATTGTACGAGGCAACTTGTCCATTTATATCGCGCACCGCCTCTAGGGATACTGCGATCGTTTTTCCACCTGCTAATTCAATGGAAGGTCTATAACTATCATAAGCAGGCTCAATGATGATGACTTCATCGCCAGGGCTTACACAGGCCAGAATAGTGGTGAGAATTCCTTGGGTGCCGCCTGCAGTGATGGTGATCTCAGATTCAGGATCGTAATGGTGACCATATAAATTTTGAATCTTCTTCTGAACACCGTTGCGTAAATCCGCAACTCCAATCATGGGTGGATATTGATTGTGATCTGCCAACATTGCGTCATTGACTTTGGCAATCAAATGGCGATCGCATGGAAAGTCAGGGAAGCCTTGCCCCAAATTAATCGCTTGATGTTTGGTTGCTAGCGCAGACATCACCGTAAAAATCGTTGTACCCACATTGGGCAGTCTACTTGGGAATGATGGGGTCCTGTGGGCGCTCATAAATGAAATCAAAAGGGCAAAATGAGCCCTGTAGGGCTTTTAGGCGGATAAATTCCGTAGTCGCTAGAATGGAACAAATACATATACAAATTGTGCCATGCTGATCGTACTTTCACCCGCTAAATCCCTCGATTACAAGACCCCCGCCAAGGTCAAGTCTTTTACCTTGCCTGAGTTTGTCTCAGAATCAGCCAAGTTGATTGCTGATCTCAAGAAATTAGCCCCCCAAGACGTAGCAAAACTGATGGGTTTGTCTGACCAATTAGCTACCTTGAATGTTGGGCGCTACCGAGATTGGTCTAAGAAGTTCACCGCAGAAAATAGCAAGCCCGCAATCTATGCCTTTGATGGTGATGTCTACGATGGTTTTGACGTCAAAACTCTCAATGCCAAGGCAGTTGACTTTGCGCAAGATCACGTGCGCATTTTGTCTGGCTTATACGGTGCTTTAAGGCCACTCGATCTGATGCAGGCCTATCGCCTAGAAATGGGTACATCCTTTAAGAACGCCAGAGGTAAGGATCTTTATGCCTTTTGGGGTAGCAGGGTGACCGACTCTTTGAAAAAGGTCTTGGATAAGCAAAAGAAGCCCGTCCTACTGAATTTAGCATCCGAAGAGTATTTCAAGGTCTTGCAACCAAAGGAGTTGGGTTGCCCGGTAATTGCGCCAGTCTTTCAGGATGCCAAGGATGGTAAGTACAAGATTATTTCCTTCTATGCCAAGCGAGCCCGTGGCTTAATGGCAAGATATGTCGTAGAGAATCGGATTACTGATCCGGCAGATTTAAAAGGGTTTAATTTGGACGGTTATAAATACTATGCAACAGAATCTAAACCCGATAAGCCTATTTTTAGACGGGCAGAGAAAAAATAATGGCCGTACATCGCACTAAACCCTCTCAGCGCAGCTCCCCAGAAGTCGAAAAGCTGGTAGCAGATGCTATTTCTTTGGCAGCCTCAGGCAGTCAAGTTGAAGATCGTTTTTGGGAAGAGCGTCTGAATGTACGCTTGATGCGTTTGCTTAAAAGTCAAAATCAAAATGTGATTGATGCAGCCCTAGATCAAACCTTTCGTATCAACACGGTTGCCTTTGAAGTCTTGGCTGACATTGCCGAGACTTTGGCGGAGTCGCTCAAGATGGAGCATGAGGGTCAGCAGTGGGATGTCTTGCTATTGGCTATGCCCATCGTCGCGCATACTCGTTACCAAATTCCGTCTGGACCATTGCCTGCCAGTTTGATTGAGTCCACGGCAGGCGCTTTACATGCCGCTATTGCTGCGACTGATACGCGCTTGGCGATTGTTCCTTGGCTTTACAGTATCGACCAGATGCCACATTCACATTGTCAAACGCGTGTTCTCACAGAAGCCCTAGCGACCGCTGCGATCTCAGGTAAAGATGTCAAGCTTGAGCTGCGCGATATGTCTGAGACGATTGCAGTGTTAGCCGATCCTCGTTTTGTTATTGCCGCATTAAGTGCGCCTAGTGGATCACCGATTTTTAAATGGCAAGAAGAATCCCCTGCGCGACAAGAACGCGGCGTGAGTTTGATTGGTTGGCAAAATGCTATGCAAGAACCTATCGCCTCAATGCTTCCCGGTTGCGAATTTGAACTTCTTTTGCCGGAGGCGTATTTCACAAATTGCCGCTTGGCAGATAAGCATGTGCGCCCATTAAGTATTCGCGCAGCCGTAAATTTCCTAGAAAGCACGCTAGGCATTCTCCCTGCCGGCCTATCTTGTGTGGTTGGCGCCTTTGGTGAAGAGCAAGCTGATGAATACCGTATCTCCTTTAGCGCTAAGGGATCATCAGAGATCATGTACGGTGTGATCTGGCCTTTATATGATCGCGAGAGCGTTGCGAGTGATGCACTCAATGATTTATCGGATGACGAGAGCCCAATTAAGAAAATCTGTGATGCTTTGCATGATGCTGGAGTGGAGGATGTCTTCCGTCATGCAATGTTATTTGATCCAGAGCTCTGTGATGACTGTGGTGCACCGCTATTTCCGGACCGCTCAGGCGAGGCTGTGCACGCAGAGATGCCTGAAGACACGCCAACCCAGCAACCACTCTTTCATTGAGTGATGCAGTGAAATAAATAAAAAAGCCGAGGATCTCTCGGCTTTTTTATTAAGTACTACTTAAATCTTAGTTTTGTACAAAAGGCTCTGCGCCTGCAAACAAATGCGGTAATTTACCTGACTTCATTTCTGCCGTTTGACAGAAATCCGCTAGGCGATTACCCGTTTTGATATTGAACAACATTGCCTTGTTACCAAGCACTACCAGGTCATGGCCAGTATCAGTATTTTTGTAGCGAAGGCTACCCGGCAATGAATTCTGACGATCTAAATCGTAGGTCTTTGTTTCCCAAGTCAGACGAATTTTTTCCATTGAGCCAGTAGTTTTGAACTGTTTGCTTTCGCTGCAGGTCCAAGTAAATACTTCTTCATTAGCCGCAGATACATGTGCAGCACCAAAGAGAGCTACAACAGTGAGGCTAATACTAAGAAGAAATTTGTTCATGTACTGTCCTAATTTAATTAAGAGAGCAAGTGCTTAACGCCAGCTTGCTCTTCAAGCAATTCATTCAAAGTATGAGTCATACGCTCACGTGAGAACTCATCGATCTCTAAGCCTTCGATCATTTTGTACTCGCCGTTTTCACATGTTACAGGGAAGCCATAAATCACTTCTGCAGGAATGCCATATTCGCCTTTAGAAGGAATGCCCATGGTGACCCATTTGCCATTCGTACCAAGAACCCAGTCGTGAATGTGGTCAATTGCAGCATTAGCCGCAGAGGCTGCAGAAGAAAGACCGCGCGCATCAATAATTGCTGCACCACGCTTACCAACAGTGGGAATGAACACGTCTTTGTTCCATGCCGCATCGTTGATTGAATCTTTAACAGACTTACCGTCAACAGTAGCAAAGCGATAGTCCGGGTACATCGTTGGGCTGTGGTTGCCCCAAACAACCAACCTCTCAATCCCAGCAACTGGCTTGTTTAGCTTGGTGGCCAATTGTGAGAGGGCGCGGTTGTGATCAAGACGTAACATCGCTGTAAAGTTTTTCGCAGGAATATCTGGAGCAGATTTCATTGCAATGTAAGCATTGGTGTTTGCTGGGTTACCAACAACTAATACTTTGACAGTCTTCTTTGCGACGGCATTTAATGCTTTACCTTGAGCAGTAAAAATTTGCGCGTTAGCGGAGAGTAAATCTTTACGCTCCATGCCAGGACCACGAGGACGTGCGCCAACCAAGAGGGCAACATCAATATCTTTAAATGCGGTCAATGGATCAGAGTGAGCCGTAACGCCAGCCAATAATGGGAATGCGCAGTCCTCTAACTCCATGATCACGCCGGCAAGGGCCTTTTGAGCTTTTTCGTCTGGAATTTCAAGCAATTGCAGAATCACGGGCTGATCCTTGCCCAAAAGGTCGCCATTGGCGATGCGGAATAGAAGGGAATAACCGATTTGACCGGCTGCACCGGTTACGGCGACACGCATTGGGGCTTTTGCCATTACTAATAACTCCAGAGGAAGGTTAAGAGGGTTGATTAATGAAAACTTTTCTATTATCCATTCAAGTGTAGGGACTTTAGCTTTACACTGTCAATGACGTCTTATATAAGACTAGAATTACTCAGAATTTTATCCAATTGAAGTCCTGTGGAGTTAATTTGTCAGAAGTAAATTTGCCTATCGCCTCATTTAGCCCTCTGTATGAACAGATTAAGGTAATGATTTTGGCTAGTCTGCAAGCGGCCGAATGGTTGCCGGGGGCACCCATTCCCAGTGAAATAGAGCTTGCGGCACGCTATGCGGTGAGCCAAGGTACTGTTCGTAAGGCAATTGATGAACTGGCTGCTCAAAATCTCCTAGTAAGACGTCAGGGTAAGGGCACTTTTGTTGCCACCCATCAAGAAGATGACTGGCAGTATCGTTTCTTACGCCTGGCGCCAGACTCAGGAGAAAAGTTTCATCTAACTAATCAATTTTTGGTCTGCCAAAGGACCAAGGCTAGTGCCTACATAGCTAATTTGCTTAAATTAAAGGCAGGTGACCCTGTCATTTATATTGATCGAATTCAGAGCTTTGCTGGCCAACCCGTTGTTTTTGAAGAGATTTGGCTTCCCTGTACGCGATTTAAGGATCTTGATCTAGAAATCTTGAATGAGTGGCATGGGCCGGTTTATGCCCTCTATGAGAGTAAATACGCCACCCATATGGTCCGGGCAGAGGAAAAAATCAAAGCCGTTGCTGCTGATGAGGCGTTGGCAAAGCATCTTAAGCTGGCGGTTGGTGCACCGCTACTTTCAGTAGAGCGAGTGGCCTTCACCTACGGGAATAAACCAGTAGAAATTCGGCACGCAAGATACGACACTTCTGAGCAGCATTATGAAAATAAATTGAACTGAACTTATCCGTAAAACCCCTTTTTAACCCCTATAAACCCTTAAAAACCCCCACTAGCCTCAAGGTTTCCAATAGAATATGTTGCGACACAACAAAATCACACTGAACCTCCACCCAAAGATAGAGATTACCCATGGTTGAAGCACAGCAAAATGTAAAAAAAGATAGACCGGTTTACCGCAATATTGGTCTAGCCCAGTTGATTAAATACCGCCTTCCTTGGGCAGGAAAAGTTTCGATTCTTCACCGCATCAGCGGTGCAGTATTGTTCCTTCTACTGCCATTTATTTTGTATCTCTTTGATCAGAGCTTAGCTTCAGAGCTTAGCTACCAAAAATTTCAAGCCTTTACTGGCAACATCTTGGTAAAAATTATTTGCCTAGGTTTGATCTGGTGTTTCTTGCACCACTTCTGTGCTGGCATCCGCTATCTCTTGCTCGATTTGGAAATTGGTGTAGAGAAGTCAGAGTCCAATCGTTCGGCCATCATCGTGTTGATTGTTGGTATCGCTCTGACTGCAGTAGTCGGTCTTAAATTATTTGGCTTGTACTAAGCGCACATCACTTAAGGAAATTTCATGCCTATTTATCAAATTGGACCAAAGCGCTTAGTTGTAGGTGCTCATTACGGTCTTAAAGAGTGGATCATTCAACGCGTTACTGCGATTGTGATGGTGGTATTTACCGTTGTATTGCTCGTTGACTATTGCATTACCGGCAGCGCTACCTACGAAGGCTGGTCTAGCTTGTTTAGCAATCAATTCATGAAGTTGCTGACGTTCTTGGCCTTGTTTAGCTTGTTCTACCACGCTTGGATTGGCGTGCGTGATATCTGGATGGATTACATCAAGCCGGTAAGTATTCGTTTGACACTTCAAGTGTTGACCGTTTTGTATCTCGTAGCCTGTGCGGCCTATGCCGTACAAATTTTGTGGAAAGTGTAATTCGATGACTGCGATTCAAAAATCATTGCCACGCCGCCGTTTTGATGCGGTGATTGTTGGTGCGGGTGGTTCAGGTATGCGTGCTTCATTGCAGTTGGCTGAAGCTGGCTTGAATGTTGCTGTATTAACTAAAGTATTCCCAACCCGTTCACATACAGTTGCAGCGCAGGGTGGTATTGGCGCTTCATTGGGTAACATGAGTGAAGACAATTGGCACTATCACTTTTATGACACGATCAAAGGATCTGACTGGTTGGGTGACCAGGACGTGATCGAGTTCATGTGTCGTGAAGCCCCAAAAGTGGTTTACGAGTTAGAGCATTTTGGTATGCCGTTTGACCGTAACCCAGATGGCACGATTTATCAGCGTCCATTCGGCGGCCACACTGCAAACTATGGCGAGAAGCCAGTACAACGCGCGTGTGCTGCAGCAGACCGTACTGGCCACGCGATGTTGCATACCTTGTATCAACGTAACGTGCGCGCAAAAACCAACTTCTTCGTGGAGTGGTTGGCACTTGACTTGATCCGTGATGATGAGGGCGATGTCGTTGGTGTTACTGCTCTCGAAATGGAAACTGGCCAGGTTTATATCTTGGAAGCCAAGATTGTGATGTTGGCTACTGGTGGTGCAGGTCGTATTTGGGATGCATCGACTAACGCATTTATTAATACCGGTGACGGCATGGGACTTGCAGCCCGCGCAGGCATTCCATTGGAGGACATGGAGTTCTGGCAATTCCACCCAACTGGTGTAGCTGGTGCCGGTGTGTTGTTGACAGAGGGTTGTCGCGGTGAAGGCGGCATCTTGCGCAACAAAGATGGCGAGCGTTTCATGGAACGTTATGCACCAACATTGAAGGATTTGGCTCCACGCGATTTCGTATCACGCTCAATGGACCAAGAGATTAAAGAAGGGCGCGGTTGCGGTCCTAACGGTGACTATGTGGTGCTCGATCTGACACACATTGGTGCCGATACGATCATGAAGCGTTTGCCCTCTGTGTATGAAATCGGCATAAACTTTGCGAACGTTGACGTAACCAAAGAGCCAATTCCAGTAGTGCCAACTATTCACTATCAGATGGGTGGCATTCCTACCAACATCAATGGTCAAGTAGTTGTGCCTGCAAATGGCAAGCCTAATGAAATTGTTAATGGTTTGTACGCGATTGGTGAGTGCTCATGCGTTTCTGTACACGGTGCAAACCGCTTAGGTACTAACTCATTGCTCGACCTTTTGGTATTCGGTCGTGCAGCAGGCAACCACATCGTTGGTTTGAACTTGAAGAACCGTGAGTTCAAGAAGTTACCTGCGAATGCTGGTCAGCAAACCTTGGAGCGTATTGCAAAGTTGGATAGCTCTTCTTCTGGTGAATACGCACAAGACGTTGCAAACGATATTCGTAAGTGCATGCAGAAATACGCTGGTGTGTTCCGCAATCAAGAGTTGATGGACGAAGGTGTTCGTCAAATGGCTAAGTTGACAGAGCGCGCGAAGAATTTGTGGGTTAAAGATAAGTCTGAAATTTTCAATACCGCACGTATTGAAGCTTTGGAAGTTGCTAACTTGGTTGAGACTGCAAATGCAACCATGATTTCTGCGGCAGCTCGCAAAGAAAGTCGTGGTGCTCACTCACACGACGATCACCCACATCGTGATGACGACAACTGGATGAAGCACACGCTTTGGTATAGCGAAGGCAACCGCTTGGACTACAAACCAGTTCAACTGAAGCCATTGACTGTTGATTCAGTTCCTCCAAAAGAACGTACTTTCTAAGTAAGAGAGATAGAGAATGAGTGATATCCGTATATTTGAAATTTACCGCTACGATCCAGATGTCGATGCAGCTCCTCGCATGCAGCGCTATGAGTTAGAACTGACTGGCGAACGTATGTTGTTAGATGCGTTGATTTCTTTGAAGAAACAAGACGAAACGATTTCTTATCGTCGTTCATGCCGTGAAGGTGTCTGCGGTTCAGATGCGATGAACATCAACGGTAAAAATGGCTTGGCTTGCTTGACTAATATGTTGACATTGCCTAAGGTCATCACATTGCGTCCGCTACCTGGCTTACCAGTCGTGCGTGATTTGATCGTTGACATGACTTTGTTCTTCAAACAATACCTGTCTATCAAGCCTTACTTGGTGAATGACAATCCACCTCCAGAAAAAGAGCGTCTCCAGAGTCCTGAAGAGCGTGAAGAGTTGAATGGCTTGTATGAGTGCATCTTGTGCGCATCTTGCTCCACTTCATGCCCATCATTCTGGTGGAACCCTGATAAGTTTGTTGGCCCAGCCGGTTTATTGCAGGCCTATCGTTTTATTGCTGATAGCCGCGACGAAGAAACCAATCAACGCTTGGACAACTTAGAAGATCCGTACCGTTTGTTCCGTTGCCATACCATCATGAATTGCGTGGATGTATGTCCTAAGCATTTGAACCCAACGAAGGCGATTGGCAAGATCAAGGAGCTGATGGTTCGTAGGGCAGTATGACCCTCGGCAACGCAGAACTATATCGTTTAAAGAGTGATGCTCGCAGGGGCTTACTAGAGAACGATTTAATTCTGCAACGTTTCTTTGAGCGTTACGGTGCTCAGTTAAGCGTAGAAGATGGAAAAGTATTAAGTCAGCTATTGGCGCTAGATGACAACGACCTGATGGATTTGTTGATTGGTCGTAGGGATTCAGTGGTAGGGCATGAAAAGGAGATGGAGTCTGACTCTTTTAAAACAGTTTTACAAAAGCTAAGAGAAAAGTAATTCCATCTTTTGGTGCATTAGTGGTGTAAGCGTGTGATCGAATAGTGTATTAATCATAATTTTGAATGACTAAGGATTAGAAATGATTGAATCGGACATCAAGGCAAAACTCTCGTTTTCGGATGGAACACCAGATATTGATCTGCCAATTTACAAAGGGACAGTCGGTCCTGATGTAATCGATATTCGTAAGCTCTATGGTCAGACTGGTAAGTTCACTTATGACTCCGGTTTCCTTTCTACTGCCTCATGCAATAGCAAAATTACCTACATCGATGGTGATAAGGGTGAGTTGCTCTATCGTGGCTATCCCATTGAAGACTTAGCGCATAACTGCGACTTCTTGGAAACTTGCTATCTCTTGATCAATGGCGAGTTACCAAACGCGACTGAGAAAAAAGATTTTGAAAATATGGTCATGCACCACACCATGGTTCATGAGCAAATGCAATTCTTCTTGCGTGGCTTCCGTCGTGATGCACATCCAATGTCTGTATTGACAGGCTTAATTGGCGCAATGGCTGCTTTTTACCACGATGAAATTGATTACAGCGATCCACATGCTCGTGAAGTAGCGCAAATACGCTTAATTGCGAAGATGCCTACCTTGGTAGCAATGTCTTACAAGTATTCCGTCGGACAACCATTTATCTATCCCGATAACTCTTTGTCATACACCGCAAACTTTATGCGCATGATGTTTGCAACACCGTGTGAGCCATACAAAGTGAATCCAGTATTGGTTCGCGCATTGGATCGCATCTTCATATTGCATGCTGATCATGAACAAAACGCCTCTACTTCAACGGTGCGTTTGTGTGGCTCCTCTGGCACAAACCCATTTGCGGCTATCTCAGCTGGTATCGCTTGCCTTTGGGGGCCAGCCCACGGTGGTGCAAACGAAGCTTGCTTAGATATGTTGAATCAAATCCAAGCAAATGGAGGAGTGGAGAAAATTGGTGAGTTCATCGCTCAAGTCAAAGATAAGAACTCTAGTGTTCGCTTAATGGGCTTTGGTCACCGCGTCTATAAGAACTTTGATCCACGCGCAAAACTCATGCGTGAAACTTGCTATGAAGTATTGAACGAACTTGGTCTGCAAGATGATCCATTGTTTAAATTGGCAATGACACTTGAAAAGATTGCTTTGGAAGACGAATACTTCGTTAGCCGTAAACTCTATCCAAACGTAGACTTCTACTCTGGTATCGTTCAGCGCGCGCTTGGCATTCCAACAGAAATGTTCACTTGTATCTTTGCATTGGCAAGAACAGTGGGTTGGATTGCGCAGTGGGAAGAAATGATTACCGATCCTGAGTACAAGATTGGACGTCCACGTCAGTTGTATGTTGGCGAAACTTCACGCAAGGTTCCTAATATTGCCGCTCGTAAATAAAGGTTTTAAGGTCTCTCATGTCTCGTACGCTTTATGACAAATTGTGGGATGACCACGTTGTTTACTCTGAAGAGGATGGCACAGCCACGATTTACATCGACCGTCAATTACTGCATGAGGTAACCAGCCCTCAGGCATTTGAAGGTTTGAATCTGGCTGGTCGTCCAGTATGGCGCATCTCTGCCAACTTAGCGGTTTCCGATCACAACGTTCCAACGACGGATCGTTCCCAAGGCATCACTGACCCGATTTCTAAGTTGCAAGTTGATACCTTGGATCAAAACTGTGATGCATTTGGTATTACGCAATACAAGATGAACGATACCCGCCAAGGGATTGTTCACGTCATCGGACCAGAGCAGGGTGCGACCTTGCCTGGTATGACTGTGGTTTGTGGTGATTCGCATACCAGCACACACGGTGCTTTCGGTGCTTTGGCTTTTGGTATTGGAACATCGGAAGTTGAGCATGTTCTAGCAACCCAAACATTGCTCATGAAAAAGAGCAAAAATATGTTGGTACGCGTAGACGGTCGTTTGCAGCCAGGTTCTACTGCAAAAGATATTGTCTTAGCGGTCATCGGCAAGATTGGAACTGCAGGCGGAACGGGTTACACCATTGAGTTTGCTGGTGAAGCGATTCGTAATTTATCTATGGAAGGTCGCATGACCCTCTGCAACATGGCGATTGAAGCGGGCGCACGTTCTGGCTTAGTCGCAGTTGATGAAACCACAATTGAATACATTCAAGGTCGTCCATATGCACCGAAAGGCCCAGCACTATTGCAAGCAATGCAGTACTGGAGAACCTTGCATTCTGATGCGGACGCGAAGTTTGATGCTGTAGTCGAATTGCGCGCAGAAGAAATTGCGCCACAAGTAACTTGGGGAACATCTCCTGAGATGGTGCTTTCGATCAGTGACCGTGTTCCTGATCCAGAAAAAGAGCGCGATCCAAATAAACGTTCAGCTATGGAGCGTGCTTTGGAGTATATGAATCTCATTCCAAATACACCGCTGAGTAGTATCTCTGTAGACAAAGTATTTATTGGCTCATGTACAAATAGTCGGATTGAAGATATTCGTGCTGCTGCCAAAGTGGTCGATCGCATTGGTAAAAAGGTAGCAGCTAATGTGAAGTTGGCATTAGTAGTACCTGGCTCTGGTTTGGTAAAAGCCCAAGCTGAGCGTGAAGGTTTAGATCGCATTTTTAAGGCCGCTGGCTTTGAATGGCGTGAGCCTGGTTGCTCCATGTGTTTGGCGATGAATGCTGATCGCTTAGAGCCTGGTGAGCGTTGTGCGTCCACTTCTAACCGGAACTTTGAAGGTCGCCAAGGTAATGGCGGTCGTACCCATTTGGTGAGTCCAGCAATGGCAGCTGCTGCTGCAATTGAAGGTCACTTTGTTGACATTCGCAAGATTTCATAAAGGTAAGCAAGATGAAATTTTCTTCAGTCTCATTGATTTCTAGATTAGCCCTTGTTGCTATTGCAGGTTTGATTATTTCTGCATGCACTAGCACTATGGAGGGTATGGGAAAAGATTTGCAAACCATGGGTAATGCGATGGGCGGATCTGGTGCAAATTCAACTCAGCAGAATCAATCTCAAACGAAGGGTAAGGACGTTGTCGTTACTCCTGTGAAGTAAACCAACAGTACATTTAGAGTCAAAGCAGAATCATGGAAAAATTTACGGTATACAAAGGTTTGGTTGCTCCGTTAAATCGTGAGAACGTGGATACCGACGCCATCATCCCAAAACAGTTTTTGAAGTCGATTAAGAAGACAGGTTTTGGTCAAAACTTATTTGATGAATGGCGTTACTTAGATCATGGCGAGCCTGGTCAAGATTGCAGTAATCGCCCAATTAATCCTGACTTCGTGCTGAATCAGCCTCGCTATAAAGGTGCCGGCATTCTTTTGGCCCGCAAAAATTTTGGTTGCGGAAGTTCCCGTGAACATGCCCCTTGGGCATTGGATCAGTTTGGCTTTAGAGCGGTAATTGCTCCGAGTTTTGCTGACATTTTCTACAACAACTGTTTCAAAAACGGCCTTTTACCGATCGTTTTGACGGAAATTCAGGTTGACCACCTTTTCAATGAAACCATGGCATTTAATGGCTATCAGTTGACTATTGACCTGGAGGCACAGCAGGTCATCACCCCCGATGGCACCGCTTATAGCTTCGATGTAGCCCCATTTAGGAAGTATTGCCTCCTCAATGGTCTGGACGATATTGGCTTAACTCTGCGCCATGCAGATAAAATTAAGGCTTATGAAGCTGAGCGCATCCTCAAGATGCCTTGGCTTGCAACTCAATTGCCGTAATTTTGTAGATTTAAAGGCCTTTCATGAAAATTGCAGTTCTCCCGGGCGATGGGATCGGCCCGGAAATCGTTGCTCAAGCCGTTCGCGTACTTCAAGCGTTAGGCCCAAAGTTTGACCTAGAGGAAGCCCCTGTCGGTGGAGCTGCTTATGACGTGGCTGGCCATCCTTTGCCACCAGCAACTTTAGAGTTGGCCAAAAAAGCAGATGCGATTTTATTTGGTGCTGTTGGTGACTGGAAATATGACACGCTTGCTCGTGAACTTCGTCCTGAGCAAGCGATCTTAGGGTTGCGTAAACACTTAGAGTTATTTGCTAACTTCAGACCAGCGATTTGCTATCCAGAACTCACAGCGGCTTCAAGCTTAAAGCCTGAAATTATTGGTGGGTTGGATATTTTGATCGTGCGTGAGCTCAACGGTGATATTTACTTTGGACAACCACGTGGTATTCGGACTTCAGAGTTGCCATTATTCAAAGGTGCGCGCGAAGGTTATGACACCATGCACTACAGTGAGCCAGAAGTAGAGCGTATTGGACGGGTTGCCTTTGAAGCAGCTCTCAAGCGCGGAAAAAAAGTGTGCAGCGTCGATAAAGCCAACGTATTAGAGACTTCACAGCTATGGCGTGAGGTGATGATTCGGGTTTCCAAAGACTATCCAGACGTGGAGTTATCCCATATGTATGTAGATAACGCCGCAATGCAATTGGTTAAAGCGCCCAAAGCCTTTGACGTGGTTGTAACTGGTAATCTCTTTGGCGATATTTTGTCTGATGAAGCAGCTATGTTGACCGGCTCAATTGGAATGCTACCTTCAGCCTCATTGGATAAGAACAACAAAGGCTTATATGAGCCAAGTCATGGATCTGCACCAGACATTGCTGGCAAAGGGGTTGCGAATCCTTTGGCAACCATTCTGTCTGCTGCAATGATGTTGCGTTATTCCTTGGGAATGGCTCTTGAGGCAGATCGAATTGAAAAAGCTGTGCAGAAAGTGCTGGCGCAAGGATTGCGTACTGCTGATATTTATACCGAAGGTACTCAAAAGGTATCTACCGTACAAATGGGTGATGCAGTAGTTGCAGCACTCGCTTAAATAACAGATGCAAATACAGAACATAAATTCACTAGATAGTTAAATCATGGCAAATACAAAGACACCATTGGTAGGTTTAGTTGGCTGGCGCGGTATGGTTGGTAGCGTTCTGATGGAACGCATGCTCGCCGAGAAAGACTTTGATCTCATCGAGCCCGTTTTCTTCAGCACTAGCCAAGCAGGTGGTGAAGTGCCTTTGCTGAACGGCAAAAAAGTCACCAAGAGTGAAAGCACTTTGCAAGATGCCAATGACGTCAAGGCATTGTCCCGTTGCGACATTATTTTGACTTGTCAGGGCGGTGACTATACCAATGAGATCTTCCCTAAGCTGCGCGTTGCGGGTTGGGCTGGCCACTGGATTGATGCTGCTAGCGCATTGCGCATGAAAGAAGATGCCGTATTGGTTCTTGATCCGGTCAATCGCCCGGTGATTGATAAAGCATTGGCTGCTGGTGGCAAAAACTGGATTGGTAGTAATTGCACAGTCAGTTTGATGATGATGGCCATGGGTGGCTTGGTGAAGGCTGACATGGTTGAATGGATTAGCGCCATGACCTATCAAGCAGCTTCTGGTGCTGGTGCACAGAATATGCGTGAGTTACTTTTGCAAATGAGTGCCTTGCGTGACAGCGTAGCTACAGAGTTGGCAGACCCATCATCATGGATCTTGGATATTGATCGTAAAGTGACTGAGACATTACGTTCAGCTGATTTTCCGAAAAAGAATTTCCGCAACACTGCTTTAGCTGGTAGCTTGATTCCGTGGATTGATGTGCCGGTTGAAAATGGTCAAACCAAAGAAGAGTGGAAGGGTGGCGCTGAGTTTAATAAGATCTTGGGACGTCCTGCATTCCGCACACCTGGCAGTATTCCAATTGATGGATTGTGTGTTCGTGTTGGCGCAATGCGCTGCCACTCACAAGGTTTGACAGTGAAGCTCAAGAAAGATATTCCTCTTAAGGAAATTGAAACCATCTTAGCCAATGACAACCAGTGGGTCAAAGTAGTCCCTAATGATCGCGAAACTACAGAGCGTGATTTATCTCCTGCAGCGGTGAGTGGCACTTTGACAGTACCGATCGGTCGTTTACATAAATTGGCGATGGGTCCTGAGTACCTTGGCGCATTTACCGTTGGCGATCAATTGCTATGGGGTGCTGCTGAGCCATTACGCCGTATGTTGCGCATCTTGCTCGAGCACTAAAAACCACTAATGTCACGTTCTACCCAACTTTGCTTCTTAAAAGTACTTTGCTTTGTCTGGCTAAGTTGGGCATGCACAGCTTGGGCGGTATCGCTAGGTTCACCTCAACTACAGTCACGCCCTGGCGAGCCACTACGTGTAGAAATACCGATCCGCATTACTGCGGACGAGAAGAGTGCACTAGAGTCTCTAAAGGTTTCCTTACCAAGCAAAGGGTCCTACGAGCGATTGGGCGTTTCACAAAAGATTCTGGATCTCAATCCGCAGGCGATGGTCTATCGTAATCGCGCTGAGCAACTCATGGTCTTAGTAGAGACTGTTAATTCTGTGCCGATGACTGACGATCCATTCTTGGATCTCTTGGTTACTCTCAATTGGTCTAGTGGCAGCATTACCAAAACCTTTACATTATTGGTTGGTGATGCGCAAAAGGTTGTTGTGAAGCCTGGTGAGACACTATCTGAGATTGCTGCACTGATGGCTCCTCAACTAGAGGGTGCAACCCTTGATCAAACCATTATGGCTTTATATAAGGCAAACCCAGATGCCTTTGCAAGTGGCAGTATTAATCGCTTAGCGGCAGGAGCGGAGCTTAATAAACCCAGTCAAGCACTCTTGCGCTCTATCAGTCCAGCCGAAGCAAATCAGTTTGTAGCTGACGCTAATGAACAGTGGCGCTCTGAGCAGGATGCTAAGGGATCCCGTTCCGAAGGTTCTAAATCAGGAGAAACTAAATCAGCTGAATCTGCTGCCAAAGATCGCTTAAAGATTGGTTCTAGCGCTGAGGGCAATGAGCAAGAGCGTCGCTATACCGAAAACTTGGTGGCTCAAGAAAAAGAATTAGAACAAGCTAAAGCCAGAGTTGCAGAGCTTGAAAAGAATATTGCTGACTTGCAAAGCCTCTTGGAAAAATCGAAAGAGAAAAAAGCAGTTGAAAATAATTTTGGCTTAGGTGGTTTTGGTCCGGCAATCTTGGCAATTGGCTTGATTGGATTAACGGGGCTTCTGTTGTGGGGATTGGCACGCAACGCCCGTCGTTCAGAGGCGCCCTCATTTGAAGCTAATGGTCCGGTAACTACTAAGGTGGCTGCATCTCCTGCATTAGAAATTCCTGAGCGTACTAAGGCGCTTTTTGCTGGCATTGACCTTGATCTCTCGAAACCGGCTAAAGAAGTTCCAATTGAAGTTGCAAAATTTATTCCAACAGCAGATGGTAATCCATTAGCAGACACATTGCGCGTGAAACTCAACCTCGCGCGTGCCTATATCACGATTGAAGATTTTTCAGCGGCCAAGAAATCTTTAGAAGAAGTCTTGCGTGTAAGCAATTCAGTTGATCCAGCAATCACCATTGAAGCTCAGGGCTTACTAGCGGAGCTCTCGCACCGCAATGCCTAGGAGTGAGCGATGCGAATAGCGCTCGGTCTCCAATACGACGGTAGTCCCTATGCTGGCTGGCAAGTTCAGCACAATCAAAATACTGTTCAAGCAGAATTAGAAAAAGCGATTACCGCTTTTATTGGCGAGGAAGCTATCAAGCATCCCGTCCATACGATTACTGCTGGCAGAACTGATGCAGGGGTTCATGCTCTAGGGCAGGTTGTTCATTTCGATACCCATGTAGAGCGCGAAGATTTTTCTTGGGTAAGGGGTGTCAATTCTTTTTTGCCTGGCTCAATTGTTGTTAACTGGGCAAAAGTCGTTCCCGAAGAATTTAGTGCACGCTTCTCCGCATTTGAGCGCACATATATTTATGCCTTGCATGCGGGACCGTGTCGCTCGCCACTGATGAATGAGCGCGCAGGCTATGTATTGCTACCACCCAATCAATGGTTCGATGTGGATACCATGAGGCAGGCCGCACAGTGCCTGATTGGCGAACATGATTTTTCTTCATTTCGGTCTTCTGAGTGTCAAAGCAAGACGCCAGTGAAAACGATGTATACGATTGACATCATCTCAGATGAGCCATGGCTTTATTTCCGAATGAGAGGCAATGCATTTTTGCATCACATGGTGCGCAATCTCGTTGGTTGCTTTTTGCAGATCGGACGAGGAAGGCAAAACCCTGAGTGGATGGCGCAATTATTGGCTGCCAAGGACCGCAAGCTCGCTGCACCAACATTCATGCCTGATGGCCTGTATTTAGCCAAAATCGCCTATCCAGAGCAATTTGCTATTCCGGCGCCCTGGTTAGCAAACTCCTGGATCCCTTCCGAGATCATTCGGACCTAGGCTTAAGGCCTTATCATTCATTTATGGGCTTACTGACATATTCTCCGGGGCGAACCCGGGTCAAAATCTGCGGTTTAAAGACCTCAGCAGACATTGATGCGGCCGTTTCGGCTGGTGTGGATGCGGTGGGCTTTGTCTTTTATCCACCCAGTGTTCGGGCGGTTAGCCCTAATATCGCTGCCAAGCTAATTTCTAGGTTGCCAGCCGGGGTAGATGCGGTTGGATTAGTTGTAAACGCCACAGATGAGGAGTTTGCTGCTATTCGTGCCGCTGCTTCGATCACTTTATGGCAGTTTCATGGGGATGAGATCCCCCAAAGATGCGCCCAATTAGCCCAAGGCGAGCCATGGATGAAGGCTGCACGTGTAGGTGCAGGCTTCGCTTTTGACGATTTTTCCCTACAATACAGGGATGCAAACGCTTTTCTGCTGGATGCCCTCGTGGAGGGATACGGTGGCGGAGGCGTCCCTTTTGATTGGCAAGGAATTCCACAGACATGGGTAAGCGAAAACGCGCCTCGGGTCGTTTTGAGTGGTGGATTGAACACGCACAACGTGGGCGAGGCAATTGCACGCCTGCATCCTTGCGCAGTTGACGTCAGTAGTGGCGTAGAAAGCAGCAGGGGTGTTAAAGATTCTGCGCTCATGGATGAATTTGTTAAAGCAGTGCGCGCAGCAGATGCCAAAGCATCATCCCAATAATTTGCTGTAGATAAATCAAAAGAGGTAGCTATGTACGACAAGCCAGATGCACGAGGACACTTCGGTCCTTACGGCGGTGTGTTTGTTTCTGAGACGTTGATGTATGCATTGGAAGAACTCAAAGAGGCCTATGCAAAATATCAATACGATCCAGAGTTCATTGAAGAGTTTCATTACGAGCTCAAACATTTCGTTGGCCGTCCTTCACCGGTTTATCACGCCAAGCGTTGGAGCGAAATGCTCGGCGGTGCACAGATCTACCTCAAGCGTGAAGACTTAAACCACACGGGTGCCCACAAGATTAATAATGTGATTGGTCAAGCAATGCTTGCCAAGCGCATGGGTAAGCCTCGCATCATCGCTGAGACCGGAGCAGGGCAGCACGGTGTTGCTACGGCAACGATCTGCGCGCGTTTTGGTTTGGACTGTACGGTTTATCAAGGTTCAGTGGATGTAGCCCGCCAAGCACAGAACGTTTTTCGCATGAAGCTTTTGGGTGCAAAGGTTGTTCCAGTGGAGTCTGGCACGAAGACCTTAAAAGATGCCCTCAATGAAGCCATGCGCGATTGGGTAACCAACGTAGACAACACTTTCTACATTATCGGTACAGTTGCAGGACCTCATCCATATCCAATGATGGTGCGTGATTTTCAAAGCGTGATTGGTGAAGAGTGCAAAGTACAAATGCCAGAGATGACAGGTCGTCAACCTGACTACGTATTAGCATGTGTTGGTGGTGGCTCAAATGCCATGGGTATTTTCTACCCATATATTGATTTTCCGGAAGTGAAATTGGTTGGCGTTGAAGCAGCAGGTCATGGCCTTGGTAGTGGATTGCATTCTGCCGCACTGTGCGTTGGTAAGCCTGGCGTATTGCATGGCAACCGTACATACCTCTTGCAAGATGAAAATGGTCAGATCTCTGAAACCCATTCCGTTTCTGCTGGTATGGACTATCCAGGTGTTGGTCCTGAACATGCATGGCTAAAAGACTCTGGTCGTGCTGACTACGTTGCGATTACTGACGAGGAAGCCTTAAAAGCGTTCCATGATTGCTGTCAAATTGAGGGCATCATTCCAGCGCTGGAGTCTTCTCATGCGATTGCCTATGCCTGCAAGCTTGCTAAGACCCTACCAAAAGACAAGACCATCTTGGTAAACCTGTCTGGTCGCGGTGATAAGGATATGCATACTGTTGCCCAAGCAACAGGATCAGAAGGCTAGGCCAAAGAAAAGCAATAAGAAAAATAAGAATAGAAAAACGAAATAGTATGTCCAAAATTACTGCACTCTTTAAAGAATTAAAAGCAACTGGCAAAAAGGGATTGATTCCTTTTATTACTGCAGGTGACCCTGATCCAAAAATGACGGTTGAGTTGATGCATGCATTGGTGCGTGGCGGCTCAAGTGTGATTGAGTTAGGTGTACCGTTCTCTGATCCGATGGCTGATGGTCCTGTGATTCAAAGATCATCAGAGCGTGCATTGACGCATGGCGTCACTTTGCATTCCTGCTTGGAGATGGTCAAAGAGTTTCGTAAAAAAGATTCGACAACTCCCGTAGTGTTAATGGGTTATGCCAATCCTGTTGAGCAAATGGGTGCAGAGCGTTTTGCAACCGAAGCAAAAGCAGCGGGGGTTGATGGTGTATTGGTAGTCGATTACCCGCCGGAAGAGTGCGTTGATTTTGCAGCACGTATGCGT
The DNA here is from genome assembly GCF_001659725.1 of Polynucleobacter wuianus. NCBI lineage: Bacteria > Pseudomonadati > Pseudomonadota > Betaproteobacteria > Burkholderiales > Burkholderiaceae > Polynucleobacter > Polynucleobacter wuianus. The sequence continues at coordinate 828,010 of NZ_CP015922.1, forward strand.
GTTGCTGGAATTGATCCCATTTTCTTGTTAGCACCAACTTCATCACACGAGCGCATTAAAGAAGCAGCCAAAATTGCTTCTGGTTATATTTACTACGTATCCATGCGCGGGGTGACTGGCGCATCCCACCTCAACACTCAGGATGTGGCCAGCATCATCCCTAAAATCCGCGAGGAGACTGATATTCCGATCGCGGTAGGCTTTGGTATTAGCGATGCTGCTAGCGCTAAAGCGGTCTCTACTAGCGCTGATGCGGTGGTGATAGGCAGTCGAATTATTCGTCTTTTGGAGGATGCGCCCCCAGGGCAGGCAGTACAATCATTGGAAAACTTCATTCGTGAGATTCGCGACGCATTGGATAGTTAAAACTAATGAGCTGGATAGATAAATTACTCCCACCCCAAATTCAACATACTGATCCTGCGAACCGCAAATCGGTACCAGAAGGATTATGGGTTAAGTGCCCAAGTTGTGAGACGGTTCTCTACAGCACCGACATCGAAGCAAACCTTTCCGTTTGTCCCAAATGCAGTCATCACATGCGCATTGGTGCGCGTCAGCGCTTAGACAATTTGCTCGATCCAAAAGGTCGTTATGAAATCGGTGCTGATATCTATCCAACCGATCCGCTGAAGTTTAAAGATTCAAAAAAATATCCTGATCGTATTAAAGAAGCGAATGATGCTTCAGGCGAAACAGAAGCCTTGATCGTGATGGGTGGAAAAATTGAGACCATTCCGGTAGTTGCTGCTTGCTTTGAGTTTCAATACATGGGCGGCTCTATGGGTTCTGTAGTGGGTGAGCGTTTTGCGCGTGGCGTGCAAGAAGCCATTGATAAGAAATGCGCTTTCATTTGTGTAACGGCTACTGGTGGCGCCCGGATGCAAGAAAGCTTGCTGTCCTTGTTCCAAATGGCCAAGACCAATTCTATGTTGACCTTGCTTTCTAAAAAGGGCTTGCCTTATATCAGCGTATTGACTGACCCAACTATGGGTGGTATCTCAGCCAGCTTCGCCTTTATGGGTGATGTCGTGATGGCTGAGCCAAAGGCTTTGATTGGTTTTGCTGGCCCACGCGTGATCGAGCAAACCGTTCGTGAAAAATTGCCTGAAGGTTTCCAGCGTTCTGAGTTCTTGATGCAAAAGGGCGGTATCGACATGATTGTGGATCGCCGCCAAATGCGTGGAGAGATTGCTCGCTTACTCGCCTTGCTCCAGAAACTTCCAGAGCCTGCGATTGCGGGTAGCTCAGCCGTTTAAACGCTTGAGCACAGCACACCAAGCCCCAATTCTGTTTACTAGCCTCGAGGCTTGGCTCAGCCACCTCGAAACGGCGCACCCTGTCGGCATCGATATGGGTCTTGATCGAATTAACCGTGTCAAGGCCGCGCTAAATCTCCATTTTGATTGTCCGGTAATCAGTGTTGCCGGTACTAACGGCAAAGGCTCCACCTGCGCTTATCTTGAAAGTATTTTGTTGGCTTCTGGTTATCGAGTCGGTTGTCATACATCGCCACACTTGCTCAGCTTTAATGAGCGTGCGCGCGTGAATGGTGAAGAAGTAAAAGATGCGCTCTTGCTAGAACATTTTGCTGCCGTAGAAAATGCTCGTGTCAGTTTGGTTGACGCACCAACGCTAACGTATTTTGAGTTCACCACTTTGGCAATCATGCATTTGTTCGCTAAATCGAATTTAGATGCAGTGGTATTGGAAGTTGGGATGGGTGGTCGTTTGGATGCTGTCAATATTGTCGATGCAGATTGCGCAATCGTCACTAGCATCGATATTGATCATGCGGATTTCTTAGGTGGCACGCGTGAAGCGATTGGCTTGGAAAAAGCTGGTATCTTTCGCCCTCGGCACATTGCTGTGTGCGGAGACCCAGTGCCGCCACAATCCTTAATTGATTACGCAGAAAAGTTAGGCTGTGATCTTTGGTTGCAGGGTCGTGATTACAACTTTCAGGGCGATAAACAGCAGTGGGGTTGGGCGGGACGTAATAAGCGCTTTAGTGGCCTTGGTTATCCCGCATTGCGTGGCGCGAATCAGATTCTGAATGCTTCGGCGGTGATTGCTGCCTTAATGGCATTACATCAGCGTTTGCCTGTGAGCGCGCAAGATATTCGTAATGGCTTTGCCTTGGTTGAATTGCCAGGGCGCTTTCAGGTTCTACCTGGCCAGCCTACAGTGGTCTTGGATGTGGCACATAATCCCCATGCTGCCGCTACCTTGGGCCAAGGTCTGGAAAAAATGGGCTATCACCCCTATACCTATGCCATTTTTGGGGCTATGGCCGATAAGGATATTGAGGGAGTGATTAAACCCCTTTTAAATATTGTGGATTTCTGGTTTTGCACCGATTTGCCAACCCCAAGGGCAGCTACCGCAAAGGCGTTGGCTGAGAAGCTAGAAGTTATGGGGGTGAGGCCTAAAAATGGGTCAGATGGGGGTATTGAAATCTTCGAAAACCCTACTTTAGCGTATCAAAAAGCGCTTTCTCAGGCTGGTGAGGGTGATAGAATTGTGACCTTCGGATCCTTCTATACCGTTGCAGGCGTAATGGCTTATCGAAACAACCAGGCGCATTGATCCATGATTCGTTTACCGAGCTTTTTTAAGCGAAAAACTCAGACTGATGACCTTGATTTAGGTCCGGTAGGTCGTCACACTTCTAAACGGGTTGCTCCTCGCAGTTTTCAACGCGCAGCTGAAGCAGAAGAGCTTGCTCTTACCGAAGATCCAGAGCAACAACGTGCACGCCATCGCTTAATTGGCGCTGCAGTGCTAATCCTCATCGCTGTCGTTGGCCTCCCGCGTATTCTTGATAGCAGACCCAAGACTGCTCCTAATGATATCGCCGTTAATATCGTGACAAGTCTGCCAATTCCAGGAACAGAAACAAAACCTGAAGTGAAGGCAGAAGATAAACCAAAAGTAGAGGCGCCTGTAGAAGCTCCTAAAGTGCTTACACCTTCGCCTGAAGTGAAGGCAGAAGCAAAATCAGAGCCTAAGCCAGAACCTAAAGTAGAAGCGAAGCCCGCACCAAGCAAGACTCCTGCGCTTGGTTTGGCTGCTGGGGAAGAAGTGGTGGCGGCCTCAAGTGCAAAACCTAAAGCGGATGATGTTGCTAAGACTAATCTTGTCGCTAATAGCTCCGGCAAGTACGTTATTCAGATCGGCGCCTTTGCATCCGAGGATAATGTCAAGGCTTTGGTAGCTAGATTGAAAAACCAAAAGATTCCCAGTTTTGTTCTAAATAAAACAGGTGCGGATAACGGCAAGATATTCCTAGTGCGTGCCGGTCCTTACACAGATAAAGATGCTGCCGAAGCAGCCGAAAAAAAAATTAAGGCGATGGGTCTCTCACCAAGACTCGTTGAGACTGGTAAACAGTAATGGAATACTTATCCACCTTAAAGCTAACATCGGTGGATTACTTCACCCTAGTTGTGCTCTTGGTGTCTGCCTTGGTGGGTATTTCTCGAGGTTTATTTAAAGAAGTGCTTGCACTTGCATCTTGGTTTGTAGCTGCCTGGGTGGCTTATCACTACAGTAGCTATCTTTCTACTGAATGGATATCCACCTTCCATCTGGATGAATTGCTTAGCCTTGGTCTCAGTTGGCTAATCCTATTTGTATTAACACTGGTTATTTGCGGTTTGTTTGGCGGAGTAGTACAAAAGATTATTTTGTCAGCTGGTTTGAGCTTGACAGATCGATTCTTGGGCCTAGTCTTTGGATTGTTGCGTGGTGGCTTGATTGTGGTGGTGCTGGCTACCTTGGCTGCTTTAACTCCGATACCCCAAAGTATGGCTTGGAAAAATGCTATCACCAGACCAGCAGTTGATATGGCTACTGGATTAATTAAAGGTTGGTTGCCAGCCGATTGGGCAAAGCAGTTGAGTGATGCGATGCCTAAAGTTACCCCTACCATTACTCCTAAATTAACAATAGGAATCTAGAGATATGTGCGGCGTCGTCGGAACCGTTTCCCACTCACCAGTGAATCAACTTCTCTATGATGCGTTGTTGCTCTTACAACATCGCGGCCAGGATGCAGCCGGTATTGCGACGATGAACGGTAATTCGTTCACAATGCATAAAGCCAATGGCTTAGTACGAGACGTCTTTAGAACCCGTAATATGCGCAGTTTGGTTGGTAGCGCAGGTATTGGCCAAGTTCGCTATCCAACTGCTGGCTCAGCAAGCAGTGAAGAAGAGGCACAGCCCTTTTACGTGAGCGCTCCATACGGAATTATCTTGGCGCATAACGGCAACCTTACCAATGCACCAAGCTTACGTGTAGAGATGGCTTACCGTGATCGTCGTCATATTAATACCAGCTCTGACACTGAAGTACTGTTAAACGTTCTAGCTGACGAGCTTCAAAAAGAAACCAATAGCACTGCCTTAGATGAGGGCGCAATGTTTAATGCAGTTACTGGAGTTACCAGTCGTGTTAAAGGTTCGTATGCAGTGGTCTCTTTGATTGCTGGCTATGGCTTATTAGCCTTCCGTGATCCGTTTGGTATTCGTCCTCTGTGTATTGGCCGTATTGACACACCACAAGGTCCTGAATGGATGGTGGCCTCCGAGTCTGTTGCCTTAGAAGGTCTTGGGTTTACCTTTGTGCGTGATGTGAACCCTGGTGAAGCTATCTATATTGATCTTGATGGTAACTTCTATGCTCGTCAATGCGTACCGAATGCTGTGCTCACACCTTGTATCTTCGAATACGTTTACATGGCTCGCCCAGACTCCACGATTGATGGCGTTACCGTTTACAACGTACGCATGCGCATGGGGGATTACTTGGCGGATAAGATTCGCAAAGAGACAAACGTTGATGAGATCGATGTAGTCATGCCGATTCCGGATTCAAGCCGTCCTGCAGCAATGCAAGTGGCTAAAAAATTGGGCGTTGATTATCGCGAAGGCTTTTTTAAGAACCGTTACATTGGTCGCACCTTCATCATGCCTGGTCAAGCAGTGCGCAAGAAGTCTGTTCGTCAGAAGCTCAATGCTATGCGCATTGAATTTAAAGACAAGACTGTTTTAATTGTGGATGACTCTATTGTTCGTGGCACCACCTCATTTGAGATTGTGCAAATGGCGCGTGAGTCAGGAGCTAAGAAGGTGATCTTTGCTTCTGCAGCGCCTCCTGTGCGCTTCCCGAACGTCTATGGCATTGATATGCCTACGCGTAGCGAGTTAGTTGCTTATGGTCGTACTGATGAAGAGATTAATAAGATGATTGGCGCAGACCAACTCATCTATCAGAGCGTCGAAGATATGAAGCAAGCCGTAAGAGATATCAATCCGAATATCAAGAACTTTGAAGCCTCTTGCTTTGATGGCAATTACATCACTGGCGACATTAATGACTCCTATTTGGATGCTTTGGAAGCGCAACGCAATTCATCTGCTGCCAAGGCAGATCGTCAACGCGATTCCAGCGACTTTGCACGCTCTCAGTTGCATCTGCATTTGGCTACCGAAGACTAAAAAGCGACAGGAAATTGCCTCACTAGAGGCAATTCTTCAATTCGGTGTCAAAATAGCAACATGAAGAGCAAAACTACCCGCAAAAAACCCGATTTTTCTAAGCTAGCGCTAGAGACCTTAGCGGTTCGCGCTGGTACACGTCGCACCGCCGAATATCAGGAGCATTCAGAGGCGCTGTTCCTCACCTCTAGTTTCTGTTTTGATAGCGCTGAGTTGGCGGCCGATGGTTTTGCACATGCCGATCAAGGTTTTATCTATTCACGCTTTACCAATCCAACAGTGAGCATGTTCCAAGATCGCTTGGCTGCATTGGAAGGTGGGGAAGCTTGTATTGCTACTGCATCTGGCATGTCAGCGATTTTGACAATGGCGATGGCGCATTTGCAGGCTGGTGATCATGTGGTTTGCTCCCGCTCAGTGTTTGGTGCAACGATTCAGTTGTTCACCAATATTCTCGGTCGCTTCGGAATTACAACAACATATGTTGACTTGGCAGATACCAAGTCCTGGCAGGCTGCCGTTCAGCCAAACACCAAATTGTTCTATTTGGAGACGCCATCCAATCCATTAACTGAGATCGCGGATATCAAAGCGATCTCAAAGATTGCTAAAAAAGCAGGCGCCTTATTTGCAGTGGATAACTGCTTTTGCACTCCTGCCTTACAAAAACCATTGGCTTTAGGTGCTGACGTTGTCATACATTCAGCAACCAAGTATTTAGATGGCCAGGGTAGAGTGGTGGGTGGCGCAATTGTTGGTAGTAATGACTTTGTCATGGGCAAAGTATTCCCATACGTTCGTACTGCAGGACCTACATTGTCTGCCTTTAATGCTTGGGTTTTCCTCAAAGGACTTGAGACGCTAGAGCTTCGTATGAAGCAACAGAGCCAGAATGCTTTGGCTCTTGCGCAATGGTTGGAAAAACAACCTGGCATTGAGCGTGTTTATCATCCTGGCCTCAAATCACATCCTCAGCATGCATTAGCAATGCGTCAACAAAAAGAGGGCGGTGCAATTCTGTCTTTCACCTTAAAGGGCGGTAAGAAGTCTGCATTCAAACTTATTAATCAAACCAAGCTATGCTCAATCACTGCAAACTTGGGTGATACTCGCACAACCATTACGCATCCAGCGACTACGACTCATTGCCGTGTCAGTCCAGAAGCTCGCAAAGCTGCGGGTATCTCTGATGGCTTGGTGCGCATTGCCGTTGGCCTTGAGAACATCAATGACCTAAAGACTGATCTGGTTGGCGGACTCAAAAAGTAAACAAGTACACCAAGATAAGCCCATGGGTTTTGCAGATGCTACTCAATTCTGGAATGAGCGCTTCGATAAGAAAGAGTTCATTTTCGGAAAAGAGCCTAACGAATATCTGGTCGAGAAGACCCATCAATATCTCAAGCTAAATGACAAAGTTCTTTGCATAGCTGATGGTGAAGGGCGCAATGGGGTTTGGCTAGCTAAACAAGGCATGCAAGTTGTTGGCTTTGATGCCTCTGATATTGCCCTAGCCAAAGCAAATCAATTTGCAAAAGACAACCAAGTTGCAGTTGAGTATTTATTCTCCGACACCGATAGCTACGCATGGCCTGCAAATACTTATGATGCAGTTATTGGAATCTTTATTCAGTTTGCTGATCCGGCAATGCGGGAGCGTATTTTTCAGCAAACTTATCAATCACTTAAGCCAGGTGGAATCTTTATTCTGCAAGGCTATACACCTAAGCAGTTGGAATACAAAACCGGTGGCCCCTCTTTAATTGAACATCTTTATACCGAAGAGTTGATTCGCGATCTAACTAAAGATTTCAAGATTTTAGAGCTTCGATCATATGAGCAAGAGCTCTGTGAAGGCCCAAGACATACCGGCATGTCTGCATTATTGGGTATGGTTGCCCAAAAGCGGCTTTAAAGAGATTGCCTTAGTTAATCTAAATTAATTACTAAAGCGCCTTGGATCATTGATGGGGCGCAATGGCATGATGTGAATCTTGCTGCCATTCATTTCAAGATGAGTCACTTTTCCTGACTCTAAGCCTAAGCGCTTCACCTCCGCTGCGGAAGCTTCCCAGGTAATGACATGGTTACCGTCTACAGTGCGAAGTTGAATCACGGCTATTTGACCTAAGGCGCTGATGTGTTCAACACTTGCCTGCATTGTTAACTTACTAGCTTCTGCATGCAGACTTAAGCCTTCAGCAGGAATTACCCAAGCAACAGGAGTGTTGGGGGGTATCTTGCCTTTATCAATCACATCAAAGACGCGCTCACACCCATCCCAAATGAGTTTTCCTGATGAGAAGATGCCTTCAAACTTATTGCTGATACCAACAAGTTCTGCAACTCTAGAGTTTCTGGGTCTTTCAAACAAGACTTGAGGAGGGGCGGTTTGCAGGCCGACGCCTTGATCGATCACAGTAATTCGGTCGGCCAATAAATCTGCTTCACGTAGATCATGGGTTACCAGCAGAATTGGAATATTTAAATCTTTACGTAGTTCAGCAAGTGTTTTGTATAGACCCTGGCGCGTTGGCGCATCAATGGCTGAGAATGGCTCATCAAGCAAGAGAATTTTCGGAGATCGTGCTAATGCTCTAGCTAGGGCAACCCGCTGTTGTTGACCACCTGAGAGTTGGTTAGGCATACGATTTGCGAGCTCGCCTATACCCATACGCTCTAACCATTGTTGAGCTAATTTTTTACGATCACCCAATCTTGGTACTGAGTTGTATAAAGGAATGCATACATTCTCAAGCGCAGTAAGGTGCGGAAAGAGTGCGTATTGCTGAAATAAAAATCCACAGGAGCGCTCAGCAGGGCTCAGAGATGTACTAACCCCACTAATTTCGTTTGCCTCAAACCATAACTGGTCATTGCATTCAATTTTTCCAGTGTGAGCATCGTTTAGGCCAGCAATGGTACGCAAGGCAGTTGTCTTGCCGCTACCTGATGGGCCTACTAAGGCATGCAGTTCCCCAGGGATGCACTCAATATTGAGTTGCAATGGATTGGGGATGGTCTGAAAGAGTTTTACCTTAAGCATCAACTAGCCCATCTCTTAGAACGTGATGGATAGCGACTAAAGATGCCATATGAGAGTGCAATTGCAACTAGCGAGGTGCCAAGTAATATCAAAGATAGGATTCCAGCGCCAGACGTATCAAAACTTTGTACTTTGTCATAGATGGCAATCGATACCGTTTTGGTTTCACCTGGTATTGCGCCGCCGACCATGAGGATCACACCAAATTCACCTAGGGTATGTGCAAAGGTGAGAACAGCAGCGCTGGTGATGCCTCGCCAAGCCAAAGGCAATTCGATGAGGCGAAATATTTGCCAATGAGACAAGCCGCTAACTTGTGCTGCTTCCAAGATTTCAGGTTGAATTGCCTCAAACGCTCTTTGTATGGGCTGAATGGCAAATGGCAAATTAACAATGAGGGAGGCTATCAGGATGCCAGTAAAAGAAAATACTAGTGGAATTCCAAAGAAACTCTTTCCACCTAGACCCACAAGAAGGTAGTAACCCAAGACAGTAGGCGGTAGAACCAAGGGCAGGGCAAGTAATGCCTCAATCCAAGAGCGCCCTTTGCCCATTTTTTGAAGCTTGTGGGCTACCCAAATCCCAAAGGGAAGTATCAGGACCAGGGTCCAGATGGCTAGCTTCAATGAGAGGATAAGCGCCTCTAGGTCAAACATCGGATCTAATTGCCTTTGGGTGAGTAATCCTCCTATTTTCGCCTATCTTTGCTTGGATTGGGCTCTGGGCATATTAGGTTTGCGACAGAATGGGAAATCCCCTTTAAAGTAGAGGTTTGCAGCATTTTTTACTGACTTGGTTTAAGGTTTTCAAAGGGATTGATATGAATCAACAACGTCGCGATCTATTGAAATATACGACGGTATTTGGGCTTATGGCATCAGCAGGTTTAATCACAACTGCTCAAGCTGAAGAGTGGAATAAAGCGGCCTTTGAGGGCAAAAGTCTCGATGAGGTATTTAAGGCTTTGGGTGCGGGCACTCCTGACAAGTCTGGTGCAGTGGTAATTAACGCACCGGATATCGCTGAAAATGGCGCTGTTGTACCCGTCGGTATTACTACTAACTTAAAGGCAAATCAATTTGCTATCTTGGTTGAGAAAAACCCAAGTCCATTGGCGGCAGAATTTTTTATTCCCTCAGGCACAGAGCCTTTTGTCACTACCCGCATCAAAATGGCGCAGACATCTAATGTTTATGCTTTAGTGAAGGCAGATGGAAAGTGGATGATGGCCGTTAAAGAAATCAAAGTGACTTTGGGTGGTTGCGGCGGCTAATAAGCCGTCTCAAAAAGTACGCAATCATTTAATAAGATAAAAAGACAAAGAAGATAAAGGAAATACGATGGGTGATCCAATGCGCATTCGGGCTGCCGAATCAAATGGAACTGTGGATGTCAAAATTTTGATGAAGCATGATATGGAATCTGGTCAACGTAAGGATGCCTCTGGCAAATTGATTCCAGCGTGGTTTATTTCTACAGTGTCAGTAAAAGCTCAGGGCAAAGAAGTATTTGCAGCAAACTTCGGTTCAGCGATCTCTAAGGATCCCTTTTTGAACTTCAAATACAAAGGATCTAAGGGTGACAAGTTAGTTGTGAGCTGGGTTGACACCAAGGGCGATAAGCGCTCTGATGAAGCTACGGTTTCATAATAGTATGCAAATCAAGTCCCGGCTCTTTGTGAAGTTTGTTGTTGCTAGTGGCATCTTAATTGGCGCTACTACTGTATTTGCTCAATCAACAGCTGATGAAATCGCTAAGTATCGTCAGATGATTGCTGATGGAAATCCATCTGAGTTATACGAAGATGCTGGGGCGGAATTATGGAAGAAGCCGGCAGGGCCGAAAAATGCAACGCTTGAGAAATGCAACTTAGGTCTTGGTCCTGGCGTTATCAAAGGGGCTTCAGCTCAACTCCCGAGATATTTTGCTGATACTAATAAAGTACAGGATTTAGAGTCTCGCCTTATTACCTGCATGTCTACATTGCAGGGTATTTCTGCACAAGAGATCATTGGTGCGCCATTTCAAAAAGACCTCAAGAAGGATATGGATGCACTTGTTGCTTATGTAGTAACGGCATCTAAAGATCAAAAAATTAAAGTAAGCACAAAGCATCCCAAAGAAAAAGAAGCTTATGAACTGGGTAAGCGTGCTTTTTATTTCCAAGGCGGGCCAATGGATTTCTCTTGCGCTACATGCCATGGATCTGACGGCAAGAGAATCCGCTTGCAAGATCTTCCGAACTTAACTAGCCAAGCTGGGGCTGCTGCAGGTTGGGGCTCATGGCCGGCGTATCGCGTATCGAGCGGTCAGTTTTGGACGATGGGCCTGCGTTTGAATGACTGCTATCGCCAGCAACGTTTCCCATTCCCTATATATGGCTCTGATTTACTGACAGCAGTCTCAATGTATATGGCAGTCAATGCTAACGGCGGTACGATGCAAACCCCTGGTTTGAAACGTTAAGGGGAACGACATGAGAACAAAATTATTTTTATCTTTTGTATTGTTGGCGGGCCTTAACTCATTCGTTATAGCTCAAACCAGTTTTGATACTAAATTTCAAAAAATGATGTCTGAAGGCTTTAGGGCTGAGGGTATTGCTGGCCTTGATCGTATTAGGCAAGATGAAACCCAAAAGTTTTGCTCTGATCCAAAACAAATTAATACCAAGCAGGGTGCCGCTAAAGCTATTGAGATTCAGAAAATCAATATGGCATCCATCATGCAACCAACTGATGGTAAATATATTGGTGATTGGAAGAGTGGAGAGGCTATTGCGCAAAGTGGACGTGGTGCCACCTGGACGGATAAAGCAGATACCGTGAATGGTGGTGGTTGCTATAACTGCCATGAAATCAATAAAAAAGAGATTTCATATGGCAATATTGGCCCGAGCCTTTGGAATTACGGTAAAAATCGTGGCTATTCTCAAGAAGTATTGGTGTATACCTGGAATCGCATTAATAACTCCAAGGCTTATAACGCCTGCAGCAATATGCCACGTTTTGGCCATTTCAAATTGCTCACGCAAGAGCAAATGCAAGATGTGATGGCTCTACTATTGGACCCACAGTCTCCTGTTAATCAGTAGACGCTCGTTATGTCGCTAAATCGTAGGGAGTTTATTCAGGCTTTAGCTATTGCTTCAGTCGGTGGCATGAGCTTACATTCGGAATGGGCCTCTGCACAAGCAAAGGCGCACTCTTTTTACGATTTGCCAAGATTTGGTAATGTGCACCTATTGCACTTTACCGACTGTCATGCCCAACTTCTCCCAGTTTATTTTCGTGAGCCTAATGTCAATATTGGCGTAGGTCCGCAGGCAGGTAAGATACCTCATCTGGTTGGCGATTATTTTCTGAAGGCCAACAGAATTGCTTCTGGCACACGTGATGCCCACGCATTTACTTATTTAGATTTCACAGCTGCCGCTCATCAATATGGGCAAATGGGTGGATTTGCTCATCTATCGTCATTGATTAAGCAATTGAAGGTATCAAGACCCGGTGCTCTTTTATTGGATGGCGGCGATACATGGCAGGGTTCCGCAACAGCGCTTTGGACACAAGGTCAAGACATGGTGGATGCGGCCTTAACTCTTGGCGTTGATGTCATGACAGCTCACTGGGAGATGACATTAGGCGAGAAGCGCGTAATGGAGATTGTTCAGAAAGATTTTCAAAACAAGATTTCTTTTGTCGCTCAGAACATTACCACCACTGATTTCGGTGATGAAGTATTCGCACCCTACGTCATTCGGGAGATGAATGGTGTGCCGATAGGCATTATTGGTCAAGCCTTTCCATACACACCGGTAGCAAACCCAAGATACTTCACGCCAAATTGGACCTTTGGCATTCAAGAACAGAACCTCCAAAAAACAATTGATCAAGTTCGTCAAAAAGGGGCCAAGGCTGTTGTCCTGCTTTCCCATAATGGCATGGACGTTGATCTCAAGTTAGCTTCCAGAGTGAGGGGCTTAGATGCTATTTTAGGTGGCCATACTCATGATGGTGTGCCGGTACCTGTAAAGGTGAAGAATGCTGGCGGCATTACGCTGGTCACGAATGCAGGATCAAACGGTAAATTTTTGGGTGTTTTGGATTTTGATGTCAAAGGCAATAAGGTAGTAGATTTTCGCTATAAGTTGCTTCCAGTATTTTCCAATCTGATTGCGCCTGATCCACAAATGAGTCAGCATATTACCCAAATTCGTAAACCCTACGAAGGGCGCCTAAGTGAGAAGCTTGCGGTGACTGATGACCTTTTATATCGCCGTGGAAATTTCAATGGCAGTTTTGATCAGGTTATCTTGGATGGTCTTATGGCGCAAAAGAATGCCGAGATTGCATTCTCGCCAGGCTTTAGATGGGGCACATCTTTATTGCCTGGACAAGCAATCACGATGGAGCATTTGATGGATCAGACGGCCATCACCTACCCATATACAACGGTCTCTAATATGACCGGTGAAAATATCAAGACTATTCTGGAAGACGTTGCCGATAATTTATTTAACCCAGATCCTTATTATCAGCAGGGCGGCGATATGGTTCGGGTCGGTGGTTTGCAATACACCATTGATCCAAATGCCACCGTGGGTAAGCGTATTTCTGAGATGAGGCTAAACGGCTCTCTTATTGACGCAGATAAAAGTTATCGAGTTGCTGGATGGGCCCCGGTGAGCGAAGAGACGAGAAGCTCAAATTCAGAACCCATCTGGGATTTGATGTCTAGGCATTTAAAAGAGGCCAAATTGATTAAGCCCAAGAAGCTAAATGAACCCATCATTAAAGGGGTTGCCAATAATCCTGGTATTGCACCAATCAGTTAATTTTTTGATTTTGAATCGATTGCTAAAACAGATGAATCTTCTTACTTCCTTTAAAAAAGCCTTAATATTTTCTGCCATTGCTTTTGCTGGCATGTTCATCAGTGAGTCTGTGTTGGCTCAAACCAAAGCTGTCTATCACATTGATGATGCACAAGCTCAAGGTTTAAAAGGATTGCGTAATATCCGCAATCATCTTGATACTGCGCCACGGACCAAGATCATCGTGGTAACTCATGCTGCTGGTGTTGATTTGCTAATGGAGGGTGCTAAAGATCAGAAAAATAATATTGAGTATGCCCCTTTGGTATCTGCACTCAAATCCCGTGGTGTGGTATTTGAAGTTTGTGAAATTACCCTGAAAAACCGTAACCTTAATAAAAATCAATTCATATTGGATGCCGATTACACGCCGTCAGGGGTGATGAAGATTGCTGATCTTCAATACATCGATCATTACGCTTATATAAAACCCTAGGCTTATCGAGTAGACACGTAAAATAAAGCCATGAATACAGTTGATATCTCCTCCCTGAGTCATCAGGCACTGTGGATCACTTTTTTTGTGACCGTATTGCTTGGCGCCATCATGCAGCGCACTAACTTTTGTACGATGGGTGCAATTGCCGACTTGTTTGTGATGTCTGATTTATCCAGATTGCGCCAATGGTCCTTGGCTATAGGGGTTGCTATCTTGGGAGTGACATTATTTTCTACGGCTGGTCTGATCGACACCTCAAAATCTATCTATACATCCAGTAAATTGATGTATCTCTCTATTTTGGTTGGTAGTACGCTATTTGGCATGGGCATGGTCATGGCTTCTGGTTGTGGCAGCAAGACGCTAGTGCGTATCGGCGGTGGAAATCTCAAATCACTGGTGGTGTTTCTGGTCCTAGGTCTCGTTGCTTACATGACCCTTCGTGGCTTTTTGGGTGTTATTCGTATTAATACCTTAGACGCTTTCTTTATTACCTTAAATACGAATCAAGACTTACCAAGCATTGTGGCTGAGGAACTTAGCCAGCCTCGCACTAATGTGCATATTCTTTTGGGGCTGATTATTGGTGGTGCTTTTATCTTGTTCGCGCTTCTTAATAAATCTTTTTGGACTATCAAGAATCTACTCGCTGGTTTTGGAGTCGGCTTAGCAATTTGTGCTGTATGGTGGATATCTGGTTACCTTGCGTTTGTGGCTGAGGATCCAAATACTTTAGAAGAAGTCTTTTTGGTCACTAATTCTGGAAAGATGGAAAGTCTCTCCTTTGTTGCTCCTTATGCATATTCATTAGATTGGTTAATGTTTTATAGCGATACCTCCAAGGTTCTCACGATTGGCATAGTGGCGGTATTGGGCATGGTTTGCGGTTCAGCAATTGTTGCTTTACTCACTAAAACCTTTCGCTGGGAATCCTTTGTAAATGCAGAAGACATGGCTAATCACATGATCGGTGGCGCTTTAATGGGATTCGGTGGTATTGCAGCTCTAGGCTGCACCATTGGGCAGGGTCTTAGTGGGATTTCTACATTAGCAATTGGTTCATTTTTAGCTATCCCCGGATTTTTCTTGGGAGCATATCTAGGTTTGCGTTACTTGCAAATGCGACTTGCCCCAAATCCATGCGCTTAACTCTGCAGGAATAAACCATGCAAATAGATTGGCTCACATTTACCCCCATTCCTTCTTTGTTGGGGGGAATCATTTTGGGTATCGCAGCCGTTCTCTATGTTTTGCTTCATGGTCGAATTCTGGGCATCAGTGGCATAGTCTCTGGCTTGATGCATCCCAAGCAGGGAGATTGCGCTTGGCGCATTGTCTTGACATTAGGTTTGCTGACTGCGCCACTATTGGCAGCTCTGTTTTTTGAAATTCGTCCGATAGTAGAGATTGATGCAGATTGGTTTGCTGTCATTATTGCGGGCCTATTGGTAGGCTTTGGTGCTCAATATGGATCTGGCTGCACAAGTGGCCATGGCATTTGCGGTCTATCTCGCTTATCGCCGCGCTCATTAGTGGCCACGCTCTCATTCATGGGTGCTGGCTTTTTAACAGTCTTCGTATTGCGTCATATGATCGGACTCTGATATGAAAAAGCATATTGGTTTATTCAGTCAGTATTTCATCGGCGTACTCTTTGGTTGGGGTCTGATTATTTCCGGAATGAGCAATCCGCAGAAAATCCTCGCATTTTTAGATTTGGCTGGCTCGTGGGATCCTTCTCTAATTTTTGTGATGCTTGGTGCCGTATTAGTAGGACTGGGGGGCTTTTATGTTGTTAATAAAAGAACCGAAGCTTTCTTTGGTGGGGCTATGCATATTCCCAAACGCCGTGATATCACTAAGCCATTAATCATCGGTAGTCTGATATTTGGTACTGGCTGGGGTATTGCTGGCTTTTGCCCAGGACCTGCAATCGTTGCTCTGGGTGCCGGGCATCTAAAGGCCCTCGTATTTCTGGTGGCCATGTTGGCAGGCATGGAAATCTGCGACAGATTCTTCAGCGCCCATAAAAAGTCAATCTAAGGCAGTCAAGTAGCGCCTGATTTAGAATCACTCCTATTATTGGTGATTAATTCTGAATCAAAGAGGGTGCAATGAGTCTTCCTATAACTTGTCATAACGATCAATTTGGAACACTTGGACAAATCGATCCAAGTCATTTGGCTGAAATCGCTCAGCAAGGCTATAAAAGCGTGATTAACAATCGCCCTGATGGTGAAGGCGGCCCTGACCAACCAACTAGCGCAAGCATTCAAGCAGAGGCTGAAAAATTAGGCTTGAACTATGCCTATTTACCAGTAGTACCAAGTGCAATGACTGTAGAGCAAGTGAGGGAGATGGCGCGCTTATTGAAAACGATGCCTGGCCCTGTGTTGGCTTTCTGTCGTTCAGGCGCACGTTCCACTAATTTGTACCAGCTTGCTTTGCAAGTTCAGTAAGTAGACAGTAATTCGTCAGCATGCGCATTGTTATTCCTGAAGAACGCAAGCTTGTTCACGAGATGATCTTGCCAATTCGTTGGGGTGATATGGATGCGTATGGCCATGTCAATAACACGGTGTACTTTCGCTATATGGAGCAAGCACGGGTAGAGTGGATTACGTCCCTCGGTTATGAAGTAGCTCCTGGTCGAGAGTCAATGTTGATGATGAACGGTTTTTGCAATTTCTATAAGCAACTGTCCTATCCTGGTGATCTGATACTCAAAACTTCTATTGGCACAATCGGTAGAACCAGTATGGATGTCTATACCAGCATGGCTTTAAGCACTGCTCCAGATGAAGAGGCTGCCATCGGTGGAGCCACCATGGTTTGGGTTGATCTCACCACTAACAAATCAGCTCCTTGGCCTGAGCATGTATTAGAGAAGTTGCGCTAGTTCATCGTGCAACCTAGTAACCCCCACATTCTTAAATTAGATCAATTTCTATCACAGTTAGATCGTTTTGATCTTGTGATTGATGTGAGATCTCCGGCGGAGTTTGCACTTGACCATATTCCGGGTGCAGTCAACTATCCCGTTTTAGATAATGATGAGCGCGCCCAAATCGGCACTCTTTACAAACAGGTTTCACCATTTTCTGCGAAGAAACTTGGCGCCGCATTGGTATCTCGCAACATCGCTACTCATCTTGAAAATCATTTCCTAGAATTTCCTCGTGAGTGGCGTCCATTGATTTATTGCTGGCGTGGTGGAGAGCGAAGTGGGGCGTTTACGCATATCCTCAATCGCATTGGTTGGAAAGCCATGCAGCTAGAAGGCGGTTATCAGGGATTCAGGCGAACCGTTATTGATGGCTTAGATAAGGCTGCAAAGCAATTTTCTTTCCAAGTGATTTGTGGCATGACCGGTAGCGGTAAGACTAGGGTACTGCAAGAGGCGCAAAATTATGGTGCCCAGATCTTGGATCTCGAGGCTCTAGCGATTCATCGTGGATCCGTGTTGGGTAATGAGCCAAATATTGAGCAGCCTTCGCAAAAAGGCTTTGAGACGCAGTTATGGAATGCATTGCGCTCCTTAGATCCATCAAAACCTGTACTTGTCGAGTCAGAGAGCAAGAAGGTAGGCGGTGTACACATACCTGACGCTCTGATGGAAAAGATTCGCAATGGCGCTTGTATTGAATTACGCTCGAGTGCTCAAACACGAGTGTCATGGCTCATCCGTGAGTACCATCATTTCTTAAGTGATACGAACAACTTCAAAAGTAAACTCGCTTTGCTAACAGCGCATTACGGAAAAGTACAGATTGCTAAATGGAACGATGCGATTGATGCTGGGCAGTTTCCGGAATTGGTAGAGGAGTTGCTAGTAAAACACTATGACCCATCCTATCAGTCCTCCATCGTGCGCAATTTTCCTCAATATAAGATTGAGAATTTTGTGCAATTAGAGAATGATAGCGATGAGGCTTTTGCTAAAGCAGCAAAGACCATTGTGACAAAGCTAAAAGCCTAGACTAGCTAAAAGCCTGAATCCCGGTTTGTGCGCGACCTAGAATAAGCGCGTGAATATCGTGTGTTCCCTCATAGGTATTCACAACTTCTAAGTTCATCATATGACGCACGACACCATACTCATCAGAAATGCCATTACCACCGTGCATATCACGGGCCATACGGGCAATATCTAAAGACTTGCCGCAGGAGTTGCGTTTCATGATGGAGGTAATTTCTGGGGCAGCGATGCCTTCATCTTTCATGCGACCCAAACGTAAGCAACCTTGTAAGCCGAGAGCAATTTCTGTTTGCATATCAGCCAATTTCTTTTGAATGAGTTGATTTGCCGCTAAAGGCTTACCAAACTGTTTGCGATCCATAGTGTATTGACGCGCTGCTTGCCAACACCACTCAGCAGCACCTAATGCACCCCAAGAAATCCCATAACGTGCAGAGTTCAAACAGGTAAATGGACCTTTGAGACCGGTGACTTCTGGGAATTCATTTTCAGCAGGAACAAATACCTCGTCCATCACGATTTCACCTGTAATAGAGGCTCGTAGACCCATTTTGCCGCTGATCTTCGGAGCGCTCAAGCCCTTCATGCCTTTCTCTAGGATGTAGCCGCGAATGATGCCTTCATCATTCTTAGCCCAAACCACAAATACGTCAGCAATTGGCGCATTAGAGATCCACATCTTGGAGCCTGTTAGTGAAAATCCACCAGGGACTTTCTTGGCACGGGTGATCATACCTCCAGCATCGGAACCATAATTAGGTTCAGTTAAACCAAAGCAGCCAATCCATTCACCAGTAGCTAATTTAGGAAGGTATTTTTGTTTTTGTGCTTCGCTGCCAAATTCATTAATCGGAACCATCACTAACGAGGACTGCACACTCATCATGGAGCGATAACCAGAATCGACACGCTCGATTTCACGAGCGATTAAGCCGTAAGAAACATAGTTAAGATTGGCGCCACCATATTGTTCTGGAATCGTGATGCCTAAAAGACCAAGCTCACCCATTTCGCGGAAGATAGAAGGGTCTGTAGTTTCATTGCGGTAAGCATCCAAAATGCGCGGCATGAGACGACCTTGGGCGTATTCAGCTGCAGCATCTCGAATCATGCGCTCTTCTTCAGTGAGCTGGGTATCAAGTAAGAGGGGGTCTTCCCAGTTAAAGCTGGCTTTACTCATGGTTCTCGTCGTCCTATAGATTGTTTTCTGCTTGATTCCTGCGTAAGTTCAGGAATACGGATATTCTTCTTTCTATTATCCATTTTTCTAGGCTTATGGACACGCAGAGACGACACCATCGCTATTACGACCTAATTCTGGCTGCCTTTGTGGTCGTACTCCTTTGTTCGAACTTTATTGGGGCTGGCAAAGCCGCTGTCGTGACCTTGCCATACTTTGGGGAATTGCCTTTCGGAGGCGGGATTCTATTTTTCCCCATCTCCTACTTTTTTGGTGACATCCTCACAGAGGTCTATGGATACGCCTATGATCGTAGAGCGGTATGGGCAGGTTTTGCAGCCCTAGCTTTTGCAGCCATCATGGCACAGATCGTGATTGCTTTGCCAGTTGCGCCTGGTGCTTATATGGCGAACTATCAGCAGGGATTGGAAACGGTTTTTGGTAACTCATGGCGGATTGCTCTAGCTTCCATGTTTTCGTTTTGGTGTGGCAGTTTGACCAATAGTTTTGTGTTGGCCAAGATGAAAATTTGGACGGAGGGTCGTTTTTTATGGATGCGGACTATCGGTTCAACTGCAGTAGGCGAGTTAGTAGATTCATCCTTTTTTTACATGCTGGCCTTTTATGGCATTTGGCCAACCCATGAAATTATCCAAGTTGCATTGGCCCAATATTTCCTTAAAACTGCCTGGGAGGTCTTAGCAACGCCATTGACCTACTGGGTCGTCAATTTCCTCAAGCGTAAGGAAAATGAGGATTACTACGATATTCATACGAATTTCACCCCATTTCGGGTCAAAGTCTAATCAGGCCCCGATTTAGAGCTATTCCCGCCCTAAACCGTTAAAATAACGGTCTTTGCCCCCAATGCTGGGGGTATCTATTGAATTGAATTTCAGAAAGCTAGAAAACATCCGTGCTGTCCGCATCCAATATCACCATGCAGTTTGGGGCAAAGCCTCTGTTTGAAAATATTTCCGTGAAGTTTGGCGGTGGTAATCGTTATGGCCTTATCGGTGCGAACGGTTGCGGCAAGTCCACCTTCATGAAAATCCTTGGCGGTGAGTTAGAGCCTACCAGTGGCAACATCAGCTTAGATCCTGGTATTCGGTTAGGTAAGTTGCGTCAAGACCAGTTTGCTTATGAAGATGTACGCGTACTGGATGTTGTGATGATGGGTCACGAAGAGATGTGGAAAGCCGCAGCAGAGCGCGATGCAATCTATGCCAATCCAGATGCAACTGATGAAGACTACATGAAGGCTGCTGAGCTTGAAGGGAAGTATGCCGAGTATGGCGGCTATACCGCTGAAGCAAAAGCAGGTGAGTTGTTATTAGGTATTGGCATTCCAATTGAGCAGCACAACGGTCCGATGAGTAACGTAGCACCAGGTTGGAAGTTGCGCGTCCTGCTGGCTCAGGCTTTGTTCTCAGATCCAGACGTCTTATTGCTCGATGAGCCAACCAATAACTTGGATATTCACTCCATTCATTGGTTGGAAGATATTCTCAATGAGATTAAGAGCACCATCATCATCATTTCCCATGATCGCCACTTCCTCAATGAAGTCTGTACGCACATGGCTGATATGGATTATGGAACGCTCAAGGTCTACCCAGGTAACTATGATTCCTACATGCTTGCTTCTGTGCAGGCGCGTACACAACAGTTAAGTAATAACGTCAAAGCCAAAGAAAAAATTGCTGAACTAGCAGCTTTCGTTGCACGATTCTCTGCAAATGCCTCTAAAGCACGCCAGGCAACTTCACGTCAACGTCAGTTAGAGAAAATTGAAGTTGTAGAAGTGAAGCCTTCCTCACGTCAAAATCCATTTATTCGTTTTGATACCGAGAAAAAACTCCACAATATGGCTGTTGAGTGCAATGCACTGACTAAAGCCTATGACCGCGTGATCTTCAAGAACTTTAAGCTGGGTGTTCGTGCTGGTGAAAAGATTGCCATCATTGGTCAGAACGGTGCCGGTAAGACTACCTTGCTAAAAACTATCCTCAGTAAACGCTTTGAGGGTATTGCTGCTGACAGCGGTGATGTGAAGTGGGCTGAAAATGCCAACGTAGGCGTGATGCCGCAAGACAATACCGACATGTTTGCTAAAGATGAACTGCTGATGGATTGGATGAATAACTGGCGTAACACGGGCGATGATGATCAAGTCATTCGTGGCACCCTGGGTCGCCTCTTGTTCTCGGGTGACGATATTGGCAAGTCAGTCAAAGTGCTATCCGGTGGTGAAAAGGGCCGCATGATATGGGGTAAGCTCATGCTTCAGAAATACAACGTACTCGCAATGGATGAGCCAACCAATCATATGGACATGGAGTCGATCGAGAGCTTGCAGATTGCACTCGAGAAATTTGATGGCACCTTAATTTTTGTTTCTCACGACCGCGAGTTTGTTTCTGCTTTAGCAAACCGTATCTTGGAAGTGAAGATGGACGGCACTGTAGTGGATTATTCAGGCACTTACGAAGAGTATTTGCGTAGCCAGGAATTGACTGGCTAAGTAATTGGCCAAAGATAAAGTTTTACAAACAATAAGCCTGCAAATTACGCAGGCTTATTTTCTTTAGCTTGGCGCTGAAAGCGGGTTGCAGTCCCATCTTCACGAATGCGCTTCCAGACAGAAGCCTTTTCCTCGTCAGAGAAAAACACCCAATTACTCACTTCGTTTAAGGTGCGACCGCAGCCCTGGCAGATTTCATCGTATAAAGTAGTGCAAACGCCGATACAAGGGGAATCAGACTCATCATCTCCAGTAGAGAGTGAATGTGAGCCATCTTGAGGTGCTGGATTGTTAGTACTTCCTGAATTCATGGAGGTACTTTAGTCGATTTCAGCGGACTATGCTCGGAGAGCTCATCAACATAGGCTCCAATCCCTTGGTGTTCACGTTCTAGGAAGTGTGCAACAGCCTTAGAAAATCTAGGGTCTTGTATTAAATGCGCTGATTGAATAGTAGTCGGCAAAAATCCTCGGGCCATTTTGTGTTCACCCTGTGCGCCACCTTCAAAAGTTTGAATGCCTTGAGTAATACAGTATTCAATGGCTTGGTAGTATGCAGTTTCAAAGTGCAAACAAGGGATGTGCATAAGTGCACCCCAGTATCTGCCATAGGCTTTCGATGATTCTTTATCTACCACCAGCAAAGAAGCAGCAATGGGAGTGCCATCGCGTTGCGCAATGATCAGGTGAAGGTTTTCTGGCATCCCTTTTGCCCATAGCTTAAAGAATTCCTCGCTTAGGTAAGGGCTTGACTGGTGCTCAAGATAGGTGTTTTGATAACAAGCAAAAAAGAATTCCCAATCTTGATTGGTGGATTCATCTCCAGGAACATGCCTAAAGGAAATAGATTCTCTTGCCACTTGCTCGCGTTCACGGCGGATATTTTTACGACGCTTCATCGTTAGCACAGATAAAAACTGTTCAAAGCTCTGAAAGTCCTGGTTGTGCCAATGAAACTGCACCGAGTCTCTTAATAAAAAGCCCTGTTCTTTGAGATACTCGGCTTCAGCACTCATTGGAAATAGGATGTGCGCTGATGACAGTTGGTTATCTGTTAATAAAGACTTTAATCCGCTAATCAGTGTGCTCTGAACTTCAGTCTGATTGGCGTCAGGTGAGCACAAGAACCGCGAGCCCTGTACGGGGGTAAATGGAATAGCGCAAAGCACCTTCGGATAATAGTTGAGTCCTTGTTGCTCATAAGCCTGCGCCCAGGACCAGTCAAAGACAAACTCACCATAGGAGTGCTGCTTTAAATACAGGGGCATTGCCCCGATTAATTGACCGGCTCGCTTTAATACCAAATGGGCAACTTGCCAACCGGTGTTGCCACCAACGCAGCCCGTCTCTTCTAGGGCGCTTAAAAATTCATGTTTGAGAAAAGGGCCTGCATCAGTGCTGAGTAGGGCGTTCCAATCTGCTGCAGATACATCTGAGAGACGCTCTAGGATTTCTAAATGGAGCTGATCTGTGCCTGACACTATTAACGCTGAATCAGTTCAATTTTGTAACCATCAGGATCGGTTACAAAGGCGATGATAGTGTCACCACCTGCAACAGGACCGGCTGCACGAGTGACATTACCACCAGCGGCTTTAATCTTGTCGCACGCTGCGTAAGCATCTGGTACGCCGACAGCAATATGCCCATAGGCTGTGCCTAATTCATAGGAGTGAACACCATAGTTATAGGTCAACTCAATCTCAGCCTGGCCATCGCCATTGCCTTTGCCAAAACCAACAAATGCTAACGAGTACTTTTGCTCGGGGCGCTCAGTCGTGCGCAAAAGATTCATACCCAATACCTTGGTATAGAAATCAACAGAGCGTTGGAGATCGCCAACACGCAACATGGTATGCAACATCATCATGACTTACATTGCTCCGTAATTTGGACCGCCACCACCTTCAGGTGTGACCCAGACAATATTTTGGCTTGGATCTTTAATGTCACAGGTTTTACAATGCACGCAGTTCTGTGAGTTAATTTGCAGTCGTGGTTGTCCATCAGCCTCAACATATTCGTAGACGCCAGCAGGGCAGTAGCGTTGCTCTGGACCAGCATAGGTTTTGAGATTCAAAGCCACCGGTATTGCTGCATCTTTTAAGGTGAGATGAATGGGTTGATTCTCTGCGTGGTTGGTATTGGAAATAAATACCGAGGAGAGACGATCAAAACTGATCTTGCCATCTGGTTTTGGATAATCAATTGGCTTGTGCTGCGCTGCTGGTTCTAAGCACTCATGATCAGCGTGCTTGAGGTGAACAGTCCATGGCATGTTGCCGCCCAAGACCTTTTGCTCAAGACCAACCATGAGAGTGCCTACATAGAGCCCTTTAGACATCCACGGTTTGAAGTTACGCGCTTGATTGAGTTCAGTATGTAACCAGCTATTTTGGAATGCAGTTGGGTAGCCAGCCAAAACATCAGCAGAGCGATTGTCATTCAGTGCTGAGACTGCAGCTTCAGCAGCAAGCATGCCAGTTTTGATTGCGGCATGGCTACCTTTAATGCGTGAGGCATTTAAGAAGCCTGCATCACAACCAATGAGTGCGCCACCTGGGAAAACAGTTTTAGGCAGACTATTTAAGCCCCCAGCAGTCAGTGCGCGAGCGCCATAGGCAATACGCTTACCACCCTCAAAAGTATCACGAATCTTGGGATGCAATTTGTAGCGTTGGAATTCTTCAAAAGGCGAGAGGTAGGGGTTCTTATAGGAGAGACCAATGACTAAGCCAACGGCAACCTTGTTATCACCTAAGTGATAAAGGAATGAGCCACCATAAGTATCGCTCTCAAGGGGCCAGCCTGCAGTATGCACGACTAAGCCAGGTTTACTCTTCGAAGGCTCTATTTCCCAGAGTTCCTTGATGCCGATGCCATAACTTTGCGGATCGGAATCTTTATCTAAGGCGAACTTCGCAATAAGCTGTTTGCCCAAGTGACCGCGGGCACCTTCGGCAAAGAGGGTGTACTTGCCGCGGAGTTCCATACCGAGCTGGAATTGATCTGTTGGATTACCTTCTTTATCTAAACCCATAGAGCCAGTGATCACACCACTGACTGCACCTTGCTCGTTGTACAAAATTTCAGCTGCAGGAAAGCCTGGGAAAATTTCTACACCTAGTGCTTCAGCTTGCTCGCCCAACCAGCGAGTCACATTTGCTAAGCTGACAATATAGTTGCCTTCATTTTTAAAGCAGTGAGGCAACATCCAATTGGGAACTTGATAGGAATTATCTGAAGTAAGAAATAGAAATTGATCATGCGTTACTTCCGTATTAAGTGGAGCGCCCAACGCTTTCCAATTAGGGAAGAGTTCTGTAAGTGCCTTAGGATCCATCACTGCGCCAGACAGAATATGTGCGCCAATCTCAGAACCTTTTTCTAAAACGCAAACACTAATTTCTTTGCCCGACTCATTGGCAAGTTGCTTGGCTTTGATTGCGGCTGAGAGGCCAGCAGGACCACCCCCAACAATGACCAGGTCGTAATCCATGGATTCCCTGGGTCCGAATTGTTCTAGTAGCTGTGCCTGGTTCATGCAATTTCTCCGAGATTTCTTTAAAAAATAGGGTATTTCAGCCTAGATAGTTTAGATCCAACTGCCAAAAACCAAATTAGTGCCAGGACTGCCTAGGCTAAAGGGGCGGAGGCGTTATGATTGCTTTTTTACCCTTTTTGGCAATATTAGGACAAAAGTTATGAATAAAACTTACCCATCGGCAGTCGATGCCCTGCGGGATATCTTGAAAGATGGACAAAAGCTGGCGGTTGGCGGTTTTGGTCTGTGCGGTATCCCTGAGGCTTTGATCCAAGCAGTCAAGGATCTTGGCGTACAAAATCTCACTGCAATTGCAAATAATGCAGGTGTTGATGGATTTGGGTTGGGCTTGTTATTGAATTCGCGTCAAGTCAAAAAGATGGTTGCATCTTATGTTGGTGAGAACAAAGAATTTGAGCGCCAATATTTGGCGGGTGAGTTGGAATTGGAATTCACACCACAAGGTACCTTGGCAGAAAAATTGCGTGCCGGTGGTTGTGGCATTCCAGCGTTCTATACCAAAACCGGCGTTGGTACATTGGTTGCTGAAGGCAAAGAAGTAAAAGAATTTGATGGAGAGAAGTACATCATGGAGCGTTCGATCGTTTCTGATATCTCTCTCGTAAAAGCATGGAAGGCTGATAAGTCTGGTAATTTGGTTTATCGCTATACCGCACGCAACTTTAATCCAGTGGTTGCAATGGCAGGCAAGATTACGGTTGCAGAAGTGGAAGAAATTGTTGAGAACGGACGGCTACATCCTGACCAGATTCATACCCCAGGTATTTATGTCCACCGCTTGGTACTCCACAAAACCCCAGAGAAGCGCATTGAACAGCGTACTCTGACTGCAAAAGCTTAATTTTAGGAAGATCGATATGCCTTGGACTAGAGACGAGATGGCAGCACGTGCTGCTAAAGAATTAAAAGACGGTTACTACGTAAACCTCGGTATTGGTATGCCAACTTTAGTGGCAAACCACGTACCAAAAGATATGGAAGTATGGCTTCAATCCGAGAATGGACTTCTCGGAATTGGCCCATTCCCAACAGAAGAAACAATTGATGCTGACTTGATTAATGCAGGTAAGCAAACGATTACGACTTTGCCTGGCTCTTCCATCTTTTCATCTGCAGATTCTTTTGGAATGATTCGTGGTGGAAAAATCAACATTGCAATTTTGGGTGCAATGCAAGTGAGTGAGCATGGTGACCTGGCTAACTGGATGATTCCGGGCAAAATGGTTAAGGGTATGGGCGGTGCAATGGATTTGGTTGCTGGCGTAAAACACGTTGTGGTGCTGATGGAGCACGTGGCCAAGAAAAAAGATGGTACTGAAGAACTCAAAATCTTGCCAAAGTGCACCTTGCCTTTGACTGGCGTAGGCGTAATTAGCCAAATCATTACCGACCTTTGCGTTCTTGATATCACGCCAAAAGGTTTGAAGTTGACTGAATTAGCCCCTGGCATCACCAAAGAAGAGGTGATTGCTAAAACTGGTGCCCCTGTTGATACAACAGGTTTCTAACCGCAGTCACTATTTAATGAAATAATGGGATCACCATGTCGGGATCCCATCATTTTCATTCAAAGCCATCCAATCCTCAGATCTCATCTGAGGTAGATCCTTCTCTGCATGCCCATAAAAAAGGGGATGCAAAGCATTCTCATAGCAAACAAGTTTCCAATCAAAATTTACTGCTGATTGCCTTAATCTTAACTTTGGGTTTTTCTGGGGTTGAGGGTGCGGCGGCTTACTTTGCTAACTCCTTAGCGTTGATCTCCGATGCGGGTCACATGGTGACCGATGCGGCCGCCTTAGGTTTGGCACTTTTGGCACAAATTATTTCTCGCAGGCCGCCATCACCAAAACACTCATTTGGTTTTGGTAGGGCAGAGGCCTTAGCAGCATTTGTGAATAGTATTGCAATGCTTGGGTTAGTACTGTGGATTGTGATTGAAGCAGTAAGTCGTTTTGCCAACCCTCATCAGGTTGACGGATTAACGGTTACGGTAGTAGCTGCAATTGGCCTACTGATGAATATTGTTGTGGCCTATGTACTGTCGCGTGATAAGAAGAGTGTGAATACCCGTGCCGCATTGGTTCACGTGATGGGCGACTTGCTTGGATCCATTGCAGCTTTAATAGCAGGTGTCGTGATTCAGTTGACTGGTTGGATGCCGATTGATGCAATCCTCTCCATTTTGGTCTCGCTACTTATTCTCAAGTCGACGATTTCCATTTTGCATGAGTCCTATCATTTCTTGATGGAAGGTGTACCGCTGCATATTGATTATTTAGAGGTGGGCAAGGATCTTAAAAATGTTCCAGGCGTGTTGGCTGTGCATGATTTGCATGTCTGGGAGATGACTCCTAGCTTTCCTGCCCTGATTGGCCATATTGAAATTGCTGACATCAAAGAGTGGCCCTCTATCATGGCGCGCATTAACACCATGCTGTTAGATAAACACGGCATTGATCACGTCACTCTGCAACCAGAAGAGTACAGTGAGTTACATGATCATGATCATGATCACGGAATTGATGATGCTCCAAGACAAGAGCAATCCAGTAATGTGTTTCATGATGGTGATACCTTTTATGTGCAATGCTCTAGTGGAGAGTCTTCACACCGCATGGCTTATCACGCTTGGGGCAATCCGAATAACTCTAAAGTCTTGCTCTGTGTGCACGGCTTAACTAGACGCGGTAGTGATTTCAAGACGCTTGCCCAAGCAATGTGCAAAGACTATTATGTGGTTTGTCCTGATGTCGTTGGGCGTGGTGACTCGGATCGTCTGAGTAATCCGATGCAGTACGCTGTGCCTCAATATGTTGCTGATATTGCTGAGCTCATTAAAAAGTTGGGCGTATCTCAGGTTGATTGGTTTGGTACCTCGATGGGTGGTTTGATTGGTATGGTGTACGCCGCCATGCCAAATTCCCCAATACGCAGAATGCTGATTAACGATGTTGGACCAAAGATTGAGCCTGAAGCAATTAAACGCTTAGGTTCTTACGTAGGTCAACCATTTGCGTTTGCAAATCGCGCTGATGCACTTACTCGCTTAAACCAAATTTGCGCTTCTTTCGGCGAGCACACCCCACAAGAGTGGGAGGTCTATAACGGTCCTATGCTGGTACGGCACAATGGCACTTGGATCATGCACTATGACCCGAATATCTCTGTGCCATTTGCATCGGTAAACCCCATCATGGCTAAAGCTGGCGAGATGGCAATGTGGCACGCCTTTAAGCAAATTCATATTCCGATGTTAATTGTGCGTGGCGGTAATTCTGATTTGCTTTCTGCGGCGACTGTTGCGGAGATGTGCAAAGTCAATCCTTATGCCCGCAGTATTGAGATACCCAATGTCGGTCATGCGCCAGCCTTTGTAAAGCCAGAACAAATCGCTTTAGCAAAAGAATTCTTTAGTTAACCTTTTAATTCATTTTTGCCGATGGCAAATTCGCCTGCTAAATCCGAAAAAGTATCCGTCTTTCAAGATGCTTGGTATGGCGAGCCTGCTGAGTCACACTCTGCAGGTGTCACTCAAATTCTACAGTCTCTCAATCTGGATGAGGCTACCTTAATCGCAGCAAATAATATTGCTCGTACTCACGGCAAAGATGCGCTGAGTAAACTGATCGGGGAAGAGTCAGCCAAACTCTTAATTGGCTATCGTGGTTTGCGCCAAGCCCAAGCGAAGTTAGTGCGCGAAGATGGCGGGCTAAGTGTTTCCGGTCAAGAAGAGATGCTGCGCAAAATGCTCTTGGCGTTTGGCGATGATTTAAGGGTTGTTCTAATTTATCTTGCCTCACGCCTACAAACCCTGCGTTGGGTTACACAAGAAAAAATGGAGATGCCAAGCGCTTGGGCACAAGAGATTCTCAACATTGATGCCTCGTTAGCAAATAGACTAGGTATCTGGCAAATGAAGTGGGAGATGGAGGATCTAGCCTTCCGTGCACTGTCACCAGTGGTCTACCGTGATATTGCCAAGATGCTTGATGCGAAGCGCATTGAACGTCAAGCATTTATTGAACGCATTGTGCGTGAACTGAAAGAGGAATTAAAGAGCGCTCATATTATTGGTGATGTATTGGGTAGACCAAAGCATATTTACAGCATCTGGAAAAAGATGCAGGGCAAGTCTCTTGATTTTGCAAACTTATATGACGTTAGAGCATTTCGAGTCTTGGTGGAGGATGTCAAGACTTGTTATGCCGTATTGGGAATCGTTCATAACGTGTGGCAACCAGTGCCCCGTGAATTCGATGATTACATCGCAAGACCTAAACCCAACGGTTATCAATCTCTCCATACGGTGGTCATGAATGAAGACGGTACTGCCTTTGAGATTCAGGTGCGTACTCATGAGATGCATCAACAAGCTGAGTACGGCTTGGCAGCTCACTGGCGATACAAGGAAGGTGCTTATGCTGGTATGGCTACTCCGCCTAATCTGTCAAAGACCAATAAGCCCAGCACCCATCATCAGCAGGGCACCCATAGCGCCGAGGTTGCTTATGAAAGGCAGATTGCTTGGGCAAGGCAACTCATCTCTTGGAAGGAAGATGCTTGGGATCAACTCAAGCATCACGAGATCGATGATCACATTTATGTGCTCACCCCTTTGGGCAAAGTGATTTCCTTAGAGAAGGGCTCAACGCCCATTGACTTTGCCTATGCCGTGCATACCAACCTTGGCCATCGTTGTCGTGGTGCGCGCGTCGATGGCGCAATGGTTCCTTTGGAAACTGCTTTACAAAATGGGCAGTCGGTAGAAATCATTGCTGTGAAGCATGGCGGCCCATCACGTGATTGGGTAAGTCCAGATAAAAATTACCTTCGTTCTCAAAGAGCACGTCAGCGTGTTCGTGCCTGGTTCAACGCGCTCGATGATGAAGAAGCTGGACAGATTGCAAAAGCGCCTGAGAATAAAACTGAGGCTAACCCAGAAGCAAAACCCATTACACCTGAAATTGTCCTTCGCAATAGCAGCCGCAAAACTGGACAGGGTGGTGATGTCTTAGTGGTGGGTGTGGACTCTTTATTGACGCAACTTGCGCGTTGTTGCAGACCTGTGCCGCCAGATTCCATTGCAGGATTTGTGACTCAAGGTAGGGGCGTGTCGATTCATCGGCGTTCTTGCAAAACATTCAGAGGTCTTTTGGATAGGGCTCCTGAAAGAGTCATTCAGACTGCATGGACAGCGTCGGCAGCTGACCCTGTAGCAAGCTCAGAGCAAAAACGTGTCTTCCCTGCAGATCTAGTGGTGAGTGGCCTAGATCGACCTGAGCTCATGCGGGAGCTATTTGAGATTTTGACGCGCCAAGGTGTGCATGTGACTGATTTACGCAAATCGGCCAAAAAGGGACTAGCGCAGATCCTTTTGACGGTTGAAGTGAAGGATTCTGAAGTCTTGAGGGTGGTTCAAAATAGCCTAGAAGAGGTCAAAGGGGTCACCCAAGTACGTCGCCGGTGATAAACTCTAGGGCTGTATAGGCTCGTAGCTCAGCTGGTTAGAGCACCACCTTGACATGGTGGGGGTCGTTGGTTCGAGTCCAATCGAGCCTACCAACGAATAATGACCCAAGATGCGCGGTTGGCCACAAGCTACCGCGCTTTCTTTTTAGGTTGATGTAGTTAAGCTGAGGTTCAGTTAATAAGATGGAGTTGTCATGCCAGTAGTTACTCTGCCCGATGGATCAAAACGTGAGTTTGATGCTCCCGTTCGTGTAGCGGATGTTGCCCAAAGCATCGGCAGCGGTCTTGCTAAAGCCGCACTTGGCGGCATCGTGGATGGCAAGATGGTTGATACCAGCTTTGTCATCGATCACGATAGTCAGCTCGCCATCATTACCGATAAGAGTCCTGAGGCGCTGGAAATTGTGCGCCACTCTACAGCGCACTTATTAGCATACGCAGTGAAAGAATTGTTTCCTGAAGCGCAGGTAACTATCGGTCCAGTAGTGGAAAATGGTTTTTACTATGACTTCTCTTATCACCGTCCATTCACGCCGGGTGACTTGGAGGCGCTTGAAAAGAAAATGACTGAGCTCGCTAAAAAAGATGAGCCAGTGGTACGAAGCGTTTTACCGCGTGATGAAGCAGTGAAATTCTTCAAAGATCAAGGCGAGCATTACAAAGCAGAAATCATTGCTAGCATCCCTCAAAATGAAGATGTATCGCTTTATGCAGAAGGCAAGTTCACTGACCTGTGCCGTGGGCCGCACGTACCGTCAACCGGTAAATTAAAAGTATTTAAGCTGATGAAGCTTGCTGGCGCTTATTGGCGTGGCGATAGTAAGAATGAGATGTTGCAGCGTATTTACGGTACTGCTTGGTTGCGCAAAGAAGATCAAGATGCGTATTTGCATATGCTCGAAGAGTCTGAAAAGCGCGACCACCGCCGTTTAGGTAAGCAGCTCGACTTATTCCATTTCCAAGAAGAGGCACCAGGCCTCATTTTCTGGCATCCAAAGGGTTGGTCCATTTGGCAAGAGGTTGAGCAATACATGCGTCGCGTGTATCAACAAGAAGGCTATCAAGAAGTTAAAGCGCCACAGATTTTGGATCGTGCACTCTGGGAAAAATCTGGTCACTGGGAAAACTATAAAGAAAACATGTTCACCACTGAGTCAGAGAATCGTGCTTATGCATTAAAGCCGATGAACTGTCCTGGCCATGTGCAAATTTATAACTCTGGTTTGCACAGCTATCGTGAATTGCCTTTGCGCTTTGGTGAGTTTGGTCAATGCCACCGCAACGAACCATCAGGTGCATTGCATGGCTTAATGCGTGTGCGTGGCTTTACACAAGATGATGGCCATATTTTCTGTACTGAAGATCAGATTCAGTCTGAGGTTGCCCAGTTTGATAAAGCAGTGCGCGCTGTGTACCAAGACTTTGGCTTTACTGAAGTGGCCGTTAAATTGGCTTTACGTCCCGCTAAGCGCGTTGGCGATGATGCGATTTGGGACAAAGCCGAAGAGGCGTTACGTGGTGCATTGAAGGCTTCTGGCCAAGAATGGGAAGAATTACCAGGAGAGGGTGCTTTTTACGGTCCAAAGATCGAATATCACCTTAAAGACTCTATTGGTCGCACATGGCAGTGTGGCACGATTCAGGTGGATTTCTCGATGCCAGCCCGTTTGGGAGCTGAATATGTGGCTGAAGACAACAGCCGCAAGACTCCAGTCATGCTCCACAGGGCAATTGTGGGCTCTTTAGAGCGTTTTATTGGCATTTTGATCGAAAATCACGCTGGAAACATGCCAGTTTGGCTTGCTCCAACCCAGGCCATAGTCCTTAATATCTCGGGAAATTCTGCTGCATATGCACAACAAGTGCAGCAAATGCTGAAAAAACAAGGGTTTAGAGTCGAATCGGATTTGCGGAACGAGAAAATTACGTATAAAATACGCGAGCACGCATTACAGAAGATCCCATTTTTGCTTGTTGTAGGGGATAAGGAATCAGAAAGTAATACGGTGGCCGTTCGTGCCCGTGGCGGAGTGGATTTGGGTGTAATGCCTATTGATGCCTTCGTTGCCCGACTCCAGCAGGATATATCCCAGAAAGTCGGACCCGAGCCTAGCTAGGGTTAGAACGGTTTTTATTGTTTTTTTAAAGGAATTAAGAAGATCGCTACTGAAAAATTGCAGCGCATTAACCGGGAAATTACTGCTCCTGAAGTGCGTTTGATTGGAATTGATGGAGAGCCCATCGGTGTAGTTAAGTTGAGTGAAGCCTTGGCTGCAGCAGAAGAGAAAGAGACCGACCTGGTTGAAATTGCTCCAACAGCTGTTCCACCTGTAGTCCGTATCATGGACTTTGGCAAATTCAAGTACCAAGAAGCGAAGCGGATGCATGAAGCTAAGCTAAAGCAAAAAGTGATTCAGGTGAAGGAAGTGAAATTCCGTCCTGGCACTGATGATGGTGACTACGGTGTAAAGCTACGCAATTTAATCCGCTTTTTGGAAGATGGCGATAAGACAAAGATTACGCTACGTTTTCGGGGTCGTGAAATGGCCCACCAAGAAATCGGAGCAAGAATGTTGGAACGTTTGAAATTGGACTTACAAGAGTTTGGCCAAGTTGAACAGTTTCCAAAAATGGAAGGCCGCCAGATGGTGATGGTATTGGCCCCCATTCGTAAGGCTAAGTAACTTGGTTCCACCTGGTTCTTATGTAGGGAGGCACCTGAGGTAATAACAAAGGGTGCTGGCAGTTTGAAGTGCTTCTGGGTACAGGAAGAGTGACCGTCGGTTACCACCTATGTTGCACAAGTAGAAGAAGGGGTGCTTTATGCCCAAGATGAAGAGCAAGAGTAGCGCTAAAAAGCGCTTCACGGTTCGCGCAGGCGGAACGATCAAACGAGGTCAGGCTTTCAAACGCCACATCCTCACCAAGAAGACCACAAAGAACAAGCGTCATTTGCGTGGTTCCACAGAAGTTGCGAAAGCTGACGTTAAGTCAATTCGCTCCATGCTTCCATACGCTTAACCTCAGACTAGATTAGGAGAATTCAATGCCAAGAGTCAAACGTGGGGTTACAGCAAGAGCCCGTCATAAGAAAATTACTGATGCCGCAACAGGTTACCGCGGTCGTCGTAAAAACGTATTCCGTATTGCTAAGCAAGCGGTTATGCGTGCTGGTCAATATGCATACCGTGACCGTCGCAACAAGAAACGTGTATTTCGCGCTTTGTGGATTGCCCGTATTAATGCGGCAGTGCGTGAGCACAACATGACCTATAGCGTATTCATGAATGGCATGAAGAAGGCCGCGATCGAACTCGATCGCAAAGTGCTTTCTGATATGGCCATTGCTGACAAAGCGGCTTTCGCTGCTTTGGTTACTCGGATTAAATCCGTAGTAAACGCTGCAGCTTAATTCTTAGTTTCTTAACAAACTAAGCTGCAATGGTTTCTCTCGACCAAATTGTCGAGGATGCCAAACGTGATTTCTCAAGGGCTCCCGATTCGGCGGCTCTTGAGGACGCGAAAGCCAGGTATCTCGGTAAATCAGGTGTTCTCACTGAGCGTTTAAAAGCGCTTGGTGGAATGTCGCCTGAGGAGCGTAAGACTGCTGGCGCCCAAATTAATCAAATCAAGACTCAAGTTGAAGCTGCATTACAAGAGCGTCGCCAAGCTTTGGCTGATGCTGTATTGCTACAGCGCTTGGCTGCTGAATCTATTGATGTGTCCCTACCAGGGCGCGGTCAAGCGGTTGGCAGTTTGCATCCGGTGATGCGTACTTGGGAGCGTGTCGAAGAGATCTTTCGCTCCATTGGTTTTGATGTGGCTGATGGCCCTGAAATTGAAACTGATTGGTTTAATTTCACCGCCCTCAATAGCCCAGAGAATCACCCCGCACGCTCAATGCAGGATACGTTTTATATCGACGGCAAAGACTCTTTAGAAAAGCCCTTGTTGTTGCGTACGCATACTAGCCCCATTCAGGTTCGTTATGCCAGTGAACATGTTAAGAAGTATGCAAACGCAGATGTAATGCCGCCAATCAAGGTGATTGCTCCAGGCAGAACGTATCGCGTTGATAGTGATGCTACCCATTCACCAATGTTCCATCAGGTAGAGGGTTTGTGGATTGCAGAGAGTATTTCATTTGCAGACCTCAAAGGTGTTTACACCGACTTCTTGAGAACTTTCTTTGAAACGAACGAATTGCAAGTGCGTTTCCGCCCATCCTATTTCCCATTCACTGAGCCATCTGCTGAGATTGATATGGCCTTTGGTGGTGGCAAACTTGCCGGCCGTTGGTTGGAGATCTCCGGAGCGGGGCAGGTTCATCCAAATGTATTGCGCAATATGGGTATTGATCCAGAACGCTATACCGGCTTTGCCTTTGGTTCCGGTTTAGAGCGCTTGACCATGTTGCGCTACGGTGTAGATGATCTACGCCTCTTCTTTGAAAACGATCTGCGCTTTTTGGCGCAATTCCCTGCATAACAACACTATCAATAGAAATCGCTATGCAATTTTCTGAATCTTGGCTCCGTCAGTATGTGAACTCATCACTTGATAGTGATGCATTAGGTCATGCGATGACAATGGCTGGTTTAGAAGTTGAAGAACAACACTCAGTAGCACCTGCATTTACCAAGATTGTGATTGCCCAGATTCTGTCTGCTGAGCAACATCCCGATGCCGATCGCTTACGCGTTTGTAAAGTCGATGCAGGTACTGGTCAAGAATTGCAAATTGTTTGTGGCGCACCTAATGCGCGTGCAGGCATCAAGATTCCTTGCGCTATGGTTGGCGCAGAATTACCTCCTGCAGAAGCAGGTGGTAAGCCATTCATGATCAAGGTGGGCAAGCTCCGGGGTGTTGAAAGCCAAGGGATGTTGTGCTCTGGTCGTGAGCTAGGCCTTGGTGATGACCACGAAGGCATCTTAGAGTTGCCTGCTGATGCTCCTATCGGTGAAGATATTCGCAAGTATCTAGACTTGGATGACCAAGTTTTTGTCATCAAGTTAACGCCAAATAAAGCGGACTGCTTATCTTTGATGGGAGTGGCTAGGGAAATCTCTGCTATTACTGGTGCAGCACTGTGTGCTCCTAAATGGAATACGCCAGTAGCATCGATTGATGACAAACGCAAAGTAAAGGTTGAGAACAAAGAACTTTGTGGACGTTTTGCGGGCCGCGTAATTCGTGGAGTCAATCCACAAGCTAAAACACCAGACTGGATCGTGCAGCGTTTATCACGCGCTGGACAAAGAAGTATTTCTGCCTTGGTGGATCTCTCTAATTACGTCATGTTAGAAATGGGACAACCAACCCATGTGTTTGATATTGATAAGTTAGAGGGCGATATCACTGTACGCTGGGCAAAAGCCGGTGAAACCCTCGAGCTTCTCAATGGGCAAACAGTGACACTGCTGGGTCCAGACTCTGCAGGAAAGATGCAAGAAGCCGGCGTTGTTGCCGATCAAAAAGGCCCAGTCGCATTAGCGGGAATCATGGGTGGTAATCATTGCGCTGTGAGCGATGACACCAAAAATATTTATGTAGAGGCTGCTTACTGGCTACCTTCAGCCATTCAGGGCCGCGCACGACGTTTTAATTTCAGTACAGACGCTGCGCACCGCTTTGAGCGCGGCGTAGATCCCCAAAATACAGTTCATTGCCTTGAGTATCTGACTGCACTCATTCTTGAGGTTTGCGGGGGCCAAGCTGGTCCTATAGATGATCAGGTACTGAACGTACCAGAGCGTAAGGTAGTCAAGATGCGCTTGGCTAGAGCAGAAAAAGTGATTGGCATTCCACTAACCAATGAAATTATTGCTGACGTGTTTAAGCGCCTTGGTTTTGAATTCAAGCAAGAGAGTGATGTATTTGTTGTTACTCCACCAAGCTATCGCTTTGATATCGAAATTGAAGAAGATTTAATTGAAGAAGTCGCACGTATGTACGGCTTTGAAAATATTCCTGATACGCCACCGGTAGCTTCCCTCAAAATGAGCGCTAAAGCAGAGGCAAGGCGTGGCATTCACTTGCTTCGTCAGCGTTTGGCTTTGCAGGGTTACCAAGAAGCCGTCAATTTTGGCTTTACTGATCTCGAAAGCGAACAGCGACTTGCTGGCGCCCAAGAACAAGACTTCATTAAAGTACTCAATCCGATTGCGAATCAGTACGGCGTAATGCGTAGCAATCTGTGGGGTGGATTGCTTGGTAATCTAAAGGCTAATTTAAACCGCGGAGCAGGGCGCGTACGCCTGTTTGAGACGGGTCGTGTATTTAAGCGTGACGCCAGTGTTCAAGAGGCGGATGGCAAAGTAGCTGGATTTCATCAGCCACAAAAGATTGGCGGTCTTGCTTATGGTTCCTTTGTGCCAGAACAGTGGGCAAATGCAACAAGACCCGTAGATTTCTTTGATGTGAAGGGGGATCTAGAGCGCGTCATAGATCCTTTGCATTTCATTACCGAATCTGCACAACATACTGCTTTGCATCCTGGCCGTAGCGCCAAGGTGTTTTTGATAGCAGGCAAGAATCGTATTGAAGTAGGTTGGATTGGTGAATTGCATCCAGGCTTGCAGCAAGCATATGAACTTCCTCAAGCCCCAGTCTTGTTTGAGTTGGATTTAGAGCCGATTCGCAATCTGGGTTTACCTGTTCCGGAAGAGTTGAGTAAGTTTCCTGCAGTACAACGCGATCTTGCAGTTGTTGTAAAGCAAAGCGTACCTGCACAATCATTACTAGATGCGATGGTAGCCACAAAACAAAATTTTGTGCGCACCATTGAGCTGTTTGATGAATTCAAGCCTAAGTTAGGCTCAAGCAGTATGGCTGATGATGAAAAGAGCTTGGCTTTCCGGGTGACCTTGTTAAATCCCCAGGAAACATTGCAGGATCCCCAAATTGATGCAGTTATGGCAGCATTATTGGGTGCATTAGAAAAAAATTGCGCGGCACGTCTGCGCTAGGTTTACTATTACAGCTACAACGAAAAATATCAAAAGACAGAGTTACAAAAGAGACTAACGATGAGCGAAATAATTACTAACGATACCGTTACCAAAAATGAACTTTCAGAGGCGCTCTTTGATCAAGTTGGTTTGAATAAACGCGAAGCCAAAGATATGATCGATGCTTTCTTTGATCGTATTGGACTGTCTCTTGAAGCTGGAACTGAAGTCAAAATTTCTGGTTTTGGCAATTTTCAGTTGCGCAATAAATCGGCTCGTCCTGGCCGAAATCCAAAGACAGGCCAAATGATTCCAATTGCTGCAAGACGTGTAGTGACGTTTCATGCAAGTCAAAAGCTGAAAGATGTAGTGGAGTCACATGCTCGAGAAAACCGAGTTTGATGAGAGCTCGGCACTTACGAGCTCTCAACTTCCCCCCATTCCTGCTAAGCGCTACTTCACTATTGGTGAGGTAGCCGATCTTTGTGGCGTGCGTTCACATGTCCTTCGCTATTGGGAACAAGAGTTCTCTCAGCTTAGTCCGCAGAAGCGTCGTGGCAATCGCCGCTACTATCAGCATCATGAAGTGGTGCTAATACGTAAAATCCGTGCGCTACTGTACGAAGAAGGATTTACCATCAGCGGCGCTAGAAATCGACTGGAGGAGGCGCGTGGAGAGCTCCGTTTGCGTGATGAACTGCAAGCGGTTCTGCAAATTCTGTCCAAATAGTTACTGATACAATTTTGTCTTTCGTCGGGGCGTAGCGCAGCCTGGTAGCGTACATGCATGGGGTGCATGTGGTCGGAGGTTCAAATCCTCTCGCCCCGACCATTTGTTTTAGTGTTTTAATTTATTCAATATGAATACTTCAAACCTGAACTCTCAAAAACACAATAGAACCCTGTACTTCGGTTTGGACATTCCATTTTTGGATCATCTAGGCGTAGTGCCTGAATTTGCTGAAGCTGGCAAAGTCAGAATTAGCTATACCGTAAAGCCAGAGCACACCAATAGCTTCCATGTAGCCCAAGGAGGAGTCATCATGACTCTCCTAGATTTTGCAATGGGTGCTGCAGCACGGACAGCCTCAAACCATCAATTAGGTGCCATTACGATCGATATGACCACCAGCTTTTTACGTCCCAGCACTGGCAAGATAGTGGTTCAGGGCACTTTATTGAAGTCTGGAAAGTCGATTAATTACTGCGAAGCCGTGGCGCTAAATGAGGCGGGTGAGATCACCGCTAAGGCCAGCGGTACATTTATCCTGAGGAGATAATTCTCTTAAAATATTAATAATAGTATTTATAGTGATTATGCGTATTTAATCATTATAAGCAATATAAACCCTTGATAAATAAAGGTTTATATTTGTAAATAATGAATATTAGGTTATTCAATGATTAATCTATATAATACTCAATTGAAATACATTAATTAATTGATATTTCTTATAACCTATTATTCGGAGAAACCAATAGATGTCTTCTTATAAAGAACTTTTAGCTCAGCGCGAGCAACTAGATAAACAGATTAAAGAAGCGATTGCCCGTGAAAAAGCTGACGGCATCGCCAAGGCCAAGCTCATTATTGAGCAGTACGACCTCAATGCTTCGGACTTATTTAGTCGTAAAGCAGGCGGTAAGAGTGCCGTTGGTAAGGTCGCCCCTAAGTATCGCAATCCATCAACTGGTGAAACTTGGACGGGTCGTGGTAAGGCTCCTAAGTGGATTGAGGGTAGAGATCGTAGCAACTACCTGATCTAGAGTCCTGAATTTAAGCTAAAAAGGCCGCATCTGCGGCCTTTTCTCATTTAGCCTATCAGGCGCACTTTCTTGAGAGGGCCTCCAAAAAGAGAGTTTCTAGAAGTTCATGGCGGTTGCCTTGAGCTAAAGCAGCATCTAAATCAGAGTTAGTTCCGGGATAGCCAATAATCATTGGATTGAGGTCGATGAGTCCATTTTCGAGCTCTTCTTTGATACTTTCGGTTAATTGGGGTCTATTCCCATTATTTTCGTCTGCCAAGGTCACAACACCGGGGTGGAGTTTGATAAAACCTTCATCTACCAGTATAGGTATATGCTGCGTGTCCTTGTTTTTACTCAAATAATGGATTAAATGGACTTGCTCTACAGGCGGTATGAGGGCATCCAAAAAAATCAGGTCTGGTGCTATCGATACAGCTTTCATGAGACCTTCTAGGCTATCTACGGCAACTTCCATTTCTACTTTAAGTTGCCAATCAGCAATGGACTGTAATAATTCATCGCTATTTTCACTTCTCCTGAAAATGCCCATTGCAATGCAGTTTTGGGTAGTTTTCTGACGCATGGCCCGTTTTCTGCGTTGAAGTTGCTGCTCGAGCGAGCTAGCCAATATTCGGCGATGCCCTCCACGGGTTTTCCAGGCGATTAGTTCGCCAAGTTCGACCATTTTTTGGACCGTCCCAAGGGAAACCTGCAAAACCTTGGCACTTTGTCTGGTACTGAGATATTCCATTTCTGGCGTAATTGCTTTCATATTTCCCCTTAATTTCATTAATTCACTTGAAGATTTAGAGAATAAAAATCAATTGGATTTGAATCTGTCCGTAAATATTGAAAGGTGAGTAGGAAAGTTCTTATTCAATTTCACCTCATAGGGAAATACCCCCAAATTCCAATAAATCAGGGAAAGCCCTTTATGTGACTATGGTCACTCGTGGTAAATTAATGGGGTAGTAACAGTATTTGCACAGATCAATTTGTCAAACGGTAGAGCCGTGTAGCAAATGGTTATAACCACAGTTTTTATTCGGGAAACCCGATGAAAGGTGAGCATCATGATGCAGGACCAAAGAGATAATTCCTATCTCTTCGGCGGAAACGCCCCATATGTAGAAGAACTCTACGAATCCTACTTGCACGATCCAGCTTCAGTAGCGGATCACTGGCGAGATTATTTTGATAACGTGAAACAAGTCCCAGCAGTCGATGGTTCGTCTCGAACTGACATTGCACACGGACCGATTGTTGCATCATTTGCTGAGCGTGCTAAGCAAGGCCCCATCAGAACGATTTCTGATTCGGCTGACTCAGAAATGGGGCGCAAGCGCGTTGCGGTTCAGCAGTTAATTGCGGCGTATCGTAACGTCGGCAATCGCTGGGCTAATATCGATCCTTTAAAGCGGACAGAGCGTCAGGACATTCCTGAGTTAGATCCAGCTTTCTACGGCTTTACCGATGGCGATATGGATATCGTCTTCAACACTAGCAATACATTCTTCGGTAAATCCGAAATGACTTTGCGCGATTTGTTGCAAGCATTGCGAGAAACATACTGCGGCACGATTGGCGCCGAGTTTATGTTTATTGCTGATCAAAAGATCAAGAAGTGGTGGCAAGAGAAGTTGGAGTCGATTCGCTCAACTCCACGATTCAATGTCGAAGAAAAGCGCCAGATTCTGGACCGCTTGACCGCTGCAGAAGGCCTAGAGCGTTATCTGCAGGCTAAATATGTAGGCCAGAAACGCTTCTCCCTAGAGGGTGGCGAGAGCTTCATTGCTTGTATGGACGAGTTAATTCGGGATGCAGGCAACAAAGGCGTACAAGAAATTGTGATTGGTATGGCCCACCGTGGTCGCCTGAATGTATTGGTAAACACTTTGGGCAAAATGCCAAAAGACTTATTTGCCGAGTTCGAGCACAAAGGTCCTGAGACATTACCTGCGGGCGACGTTAAATATCACCAAGGTTTCTCCAGTGATATTTCTACCCCAGGCGGCCCGGTTCACTTATCCCTGGCATTTAACCCATCCCACTTAGAAATCGTGAACCCAGTAGTGGAAGGTTCCGCGCGTGCTCGTATGGAGCGTCGTGGCGATATGTTGGGTGAACAAGTGATGCCAGTACTGGTACACGGTGATGCTGCGATTGCAGGTCAAGGTGTTATGCAAGAAACCTTAGCCATGTCAGAAGTGCGCGGTTATTCCACTGGTGGCACATTTCACATTGTGATTAATAACCAAATCGGTTTCACCACATCTGACCCACGCGATTTGCGATCTAGCTTGTACTGCACAGACATCATGAAGATTGTGGATGCACCTGTATTACATGTGAATGGCGATGATCCTGAGGCTGTTGTGTTGGCAACTAAGCTAGCACTTGAGTTCCGCATGAAGTTTCATAAAGATGTGGCGATTGATATCGTTTGTTTCCGAAAACTTGGTCATAACGAGCAAGATACGCCTGCAATGACTCAGCCTTTGATGTACAAAATCATTGCTGCCCATCCAGGCACACGTAAGGTCTATGCTGATAAGTTAGAAACTCAAGGCGCATTGCCTGCCGGTACTGGTGACCTCATGGTCAAAGAGTATCGCGCTGCGATGGATGAAGGCAAGCAAACCTCTGATCCAGTTCTGAGCAATTTCAAAGGCAAGTTTGCAGTAGATTGGTCTCCTTTCTTGAATAAGAAATGGACTGATGAAGCGGATACCGCTATTCCACTAACGGAGTGGAAGCGTTTGGCTGAAAAGATTTCGACTATTCCAGAAAACTTCAAAGCCCATCCATTGGTTGCTAAGGTTTACAACGATCGCGCAGCAATGGGTCGTGGTGAAGTCAATATCGACTGGGGTATGGGTGAGCACATGGCTTTTGCATCCCTAGTTGCAAGTGGTTATCCAGTGCGTTTGTCGGGCGAGGATAGTGGTCGCGGTACCTTCACTCACCGTCATGCAGTATTGCATGAGCAAAATCGTGAGAAGTGGGATACCGGTACTTACATCGCTCTTCAGCACGTTACTAAAGATCAAGCACCATTTGTGGTGATTGACTCAATTCTTTCTGAAGAAGCCGTGCTTGGCTTTGAATATGGCTACGCGGCTGCAGAGCCAAATACCCTGACGATCTGGGAAGCTCAGTTTGGCGACTTTGCCAACGGCGCTCAAGTCGTGATCGACCAGTTCATCGCCTCAGGTGAAGTGAAGTGGGGTCGAGCCAACGGTTTGGTCATGATGTTGCCGCATGGTTATGAAGGCCAAGGCCCAGAGCATTCCTCTGCACGTCTTGAGCGCTTTATGCAATTGTGCGCCGATACTAATATGCAAGTGATTCAGCCAACCACTGCATCACAGATCTTCCACGTATTGCGTCGTCAAATGATTCGTCAGTTCCGTAAACCGCTGATCTTGATGACACCAAAATCATTGCTGCGTAATAAAGAAGCCGCTTCACCTTTGTC
The DNA here is from genome assembly GCF_001659725.1 of Polynucleobacter wuianus. Classification (NCBI taxonomy): domain Bacteria; kingdom Pseudomonadati; phylum Pseudomonadota; class Betaproteobacteria; order Burkholderiales; family Burkholderiaceae; genus Polynucleobacter; species Polynucleobacter wuianus. The sequence continues at coordinate 870,772 of NZ_CP015922.1, forward strand.
TGAATTTACAAAGGGTGGCTTCCAAACAGTAATCGGCGAGCGTGATGAGGCTATCGATGCCAAGAAGGTAACTCGCTTGATTATGTGTTCAGGTAAGGTTTACTACGACTTAGTCAAGCAACGCACAGAGAAGAGGATTGATGATGCAGCGATTATTCGCTTAGAGCAGCTCTATCCATTCCCGCACAAAGCATTGACTGCTGAGTTGAAGAAATATCCAAAATTAGAAGAGGTTGTTTGGTGTCAAGATGAGCCACAAAACCAAGGTGCTTGGTTCTTCGTCCAACACAACATCTTGGAAAACATGTCTGACGGTATGAAATTAGCTTATGCAGGACGCCCTGCATCTGCTTCGCCTGCTTGTGGATATGCGCATCTTCACCAAGAACAGCAGAAGTCTCTTCTCAATGCGGCATTTGCCAAATTAAAAGGTTATGTGATCACGAAATAATCGTTTTCATTACTCAATATACATACAAATAAACAGGATTAATCATGGCTATTTTCGAAGTTAAAGTTCCCCAACTCTCTGAATCAGTTGCTGAAGCAACTTTATTGCAATGGAAAAAGAAAGTCGGCGATGCTGTCGGTCAGGATGAGATCTTGATCGAAATCGAAACCGATAAAGTGGTTCTCGAAGTACCAGCGCCTTCAGCTGGCGTATTAACAGAGATCATCGTTGCTGACGGTGGTACTGTTGTTGCTGAACAGTTGATTGCAAAAATTGATAGCACTGCGGTAGCTTCTGCAGCTCCTGCTGCTGCCGCTCCAGCCCCTGCTGCGGCACCAGCCGCCGCTCCTGCTAAAGCTGCGGCTCCTGCAGCCAAAGCTTCTGGCGCAGCCGCATCGCCATCAGCAAGCAAGATCCTAGCTGAGAAGGGTATTGATGCTGGTCAAGTTGCCGGTTCTGGTCGTGATGGTCGTATCACTAAAGGTGATGCATTGAATGCTTCTACTGGCGGCGCTAAATCTGCTGCATTGCCAAGCGCACCAATTCCAACTGGCGATCGTCCAGAAGAGCGCGTTCCAATGAGCCGCTTGCGTGCTCGTATTGCAGAGCGTTTGCTTGAGTCACAAGCTAACAATGCCATCTTGACTACGTTCAATGAAGTTAACATGGGTCCAGTGATCGCATTGCGTAATAAGTACAAGGATCAGTTTGAGAAGACTCATGGCGTCAAGTTAGGCTTTATGTCTTTCTTTGTGAAAGCGGCTACCCATGCTTTAAAGAAATTCCCACTCCTGAACGCTTCTGTTGATGGCAATGACATCGTTTACCACGGTTACTTTGATATCGGTATCGCTGTAAGCTCCCCTCGTGGCCTGGTAGTTCCAATTCTGCGTGACGTTGATCAAATGAACTTGGCTGATATCGAGAAGAAGATTGCTGAGTTTGGTGTCAAGGCTCGTGAAGGTAAGTTGTCGATTGAAGAGTTGACTGGCGGTACGTTCTCCATCTCCAATGGTGGTGTATTTGGTTCCATGCTCTCCACACCAATCATCAACCCACCACAATCTGCCATTTTGGGTATCCATGCTACCAAGGACCGCGCTGTAGTTGAGAACGGTCAGGTAGTTGTTCGCCCAATTAACTACTTAGCTTTGTCTTATGACCATCGCATCATTGACGGTCGCGAGGCGGTACTTGGTTTGGTTGCTATGAAGGATGCTTTGGAAGATCCTTCACGTCTTCTCCTTGATTTGTAAGAAGGGAAGATCATGAGCCAAGCTTTTGATGTACTCGTAATCGGCGGTGGCCCTGGTGGCTACATCGCCGCAATTCGTGCGGCGCAACTCGGTTTTAAAGTTGCCTGTGCTGAATCAAATGCCTATGATGATCCTAAAGGTGAGCCTCGCTTAGGTGGTACTTGCTTAAACGTAGGTTGCATTCCATCTAAAGCCTTATTGGCCTCTTCAGAAGAATTCGAGAAGATTGGTCACCATGCCGCTGATCATGGCATCAAAGTTAGTTCTGTCAGTATTGATTCCAAGAAGATGGTTTCCCGCAAGGATGACATTGTTACCAAGATGACTGGCGGTATTCAGTATTTGTTCCGCAAGAACAAAATCACTTTGTTAAAAGGCCATGCCTCATTTGAAGGTAAGGGCGCTGATGGCTATCAAGTGAAAATTGATGGCAAAGATAAAGAAACTGTTTCTGCAAAGAACGTCATTATTGCCACTGGCTCTAAAGCCCGTCACTTGCCTGGTTTGTCAGTAGACAATGTATTGATCTGCGATAACGAAGGTGCCTTGAAGTTTGATTCAGTACCTAAGAAATTGGGCGTGATCGGTGCTGGTGTTATCGGTTTAGAGCTCGGTTCTGTTTGGCGTCGCCTAGGTTCGGAAGTCACTGTGCTCGAAGCATTGCCTTCATTCTTGGCGGCTTGCGATGTGAGTATTGCTAAAGAAGCCCAAAAACTGTTCGTCAAGCAAGGTCTGAACATCAATATGGGTGTGAAGATCGGTGATGTGAAAGCGGATAAGAAAGGTGTTGTTGTTAACTACACTGATAGCGCTGGCAAAGCTGCCAAATTGGAATGCGATCGCTTGATCGTATCTGTTGGCCGTGTTCCAAATACCGATAAATTAGGTTTAGACAAGATTGGCCTTAAAGTAGATGAGCGTGGCTTTATTCCAATTGATGACCATACTTGCGCCACTTCAGCGCCTGGTGTTTACGCCGTAGGTGACGTTGTGCGCGGACCAATGTTGGCACATAAAGCAGAAGACGAAGGTGTTCTAGCTGCTGAAGTCATTGCTGGTCAAAAACCACATATCGATTACAACTGTATTCCTTGGGTGATCTATACCGATCCTGAAATTGCATGGGTTGGTAAAACAGAGCAAGCACTCAAAGAAGCGGGCGTTGCTTACAAAGCAGGTCAATTCCCTTTTGCAGCCAATGGTCGCGCATTGGGTATGGGACGTGCAGATGGTTTTATCAAAGTGTTGGCTGATGCAAAAACTGATGAGATTCTCGGTGTCCACATCATTGGGCCAAATGCTTCTGACTTAATTGCTGAAGCTGCCGTAGCTATGGAATTCAAAGCAGCAGCAGAAGATATTGCACGTATTTGTCATCCGCATCCAAGTTTGTCTGAAGTGATGCGTGAAGCAGCGTTAGCGACAGATCAACGCGCACTCAATATGTAATTGAAAACCATTGAGTATTACCATCAAGAGTTAGAGGTGCGCGGGTATCAAAGTGATCCCGCGCAGCTTCGTGCTGTAGAGCGTTTACAGCAGTGCGAGGACGAATGGATTGCTTATAAAGAAATCCGCAGTAATACTCTCAAGAAAAAAATCTTTAAACCCAATCTTCCGCGCGGCCTATATTTATGGGGTGGTGTAGGGCGTGGTAAATCATTCTTGATGGACTGCTTTTATGCAGCCTCACCGCTAGAGAAAAAAATCCGTATTCACTTTCATGAGTTTATGCGAGAAGTGCATCGCGAATTACATGAGTTGTCCGGTTTGGCAGATCCGTTAGATGAATTGGCAAAACGTATTTCTAATCGCTATCGCTTGATTTGCTTTGATGAGTTTCACATTAATGACATCGCTGATGCGATGATTCTATATAGGCTATTAAGCGCGCTTTTTGCAGACCGTGTGCAATTTGTGATGACATCGAACTATCGCCCTGACCAGCTTTATCCCAATGGTCTCCATCGTGATCGCTTACTACCAGCAATCAAGTTGCTTGAAGAAAAATTAGATGTTCTGAACGTTGATGCTGGTAATGATTATCGGCGCGTTCAAATGGCCCAGGTTGAGGCCTACCTAACTCCTGTGAATGCAGAAACGCAGGTGACACTGGGGCAAATGTTCCAAACCCTCATTGGCAATCAAAAAGAAACCCGTAATCCCGTTTTGCATATTGAGTCGCGTGAATTAAGACCATTGCATATGGCCGATGGCGTAGTTTGGTTTGATTTTCAAACTTTGTGCTGCGGACCGCGTTCGCAAAATGATTATCTAGAAATCGCCAATCAGTTTCATACGGTAATTTTGTCTGGTGTGCCATATATGCCCCCTAGGATGACCAATGAAGCACGTCGCTTCATTTGGTTAATTGATGTCTTATACGACCACAAAATCAAGCTGATTATGTCGGCTGAGGTCCCGGCACCAGATTTGTATACAGAGGGTCAAATTACCGCTGAATTCTCAAGAACCGTGTCCCGTTTGATCGAGATGCAGTCTCGCGACTATCTTGATGCACCTCGTCGGGTAATTGACACCAGCTTGACCTAAAATAGGGTCATGAGCAGCTTTTCCACCCTAAATGCCGACCTACATTGCCACTCTGTGGTCTCTGACGGCACTTTGACGCCTGAAGCATTGGCAGAACGCGCCAAGGCAAATGGTGTGAACTTGTGGGCACTGACTGATCATGATGAGTTAGGTGGGCAACAGCGTGCTAAAGCTGCAGCAAGTGCACTGAACATTGATTACTTATCTGGCGTAGAAATTTCTGTAACTTGGATGGGTCAAACGATTCACATCGTGGGTCTTGGGATTAATGCAGATCACAGTGGAATTATTGAAGGCTTGCGACGCACCCGTGAAGGTCGCGCTAGTCGTGCCAAGTTCATGGCGGAGCAATTGCTCAAGGTCGGAATTCCAGGCGCTTATGAAGGCGCCTTACATTACGCCGGCAATCATGATTTGATTTCGAGAACACACTTTGCCAGGTACTTGGTAGAGCAGGGTATTTGCAAGGATACGGAGCATGTCTTCAAGAATTATTTAGTCGAAGATAAACCTGGCTACGTACCACATATGTGGGCTAAGCTAGATGATGCTGTGTCATGGATCAAGGCTGCAGGGGGTGTTGCGGTGATTGCGCACCCAGGTCGCTATAACTTTAATGCGATGCAGATGGATGAGCTGTATAAGCACTTTAAAGATATTGGCGGCCTTGGGATTGAAGTTATTACCGGCAGTCATAGCCCTGATCAATACAAAACTTACGGTCAGATCGCCCAGCAATATGGATTCCTAGCTTCGCGGGGATCGGATTTTCATGATCCAGATGAAAGTCATATTGACTTGGGTGCCTTACCCCATTTGCCAGATCATTTAACGCCAGTTTGGTCTGTGTTTCATTAATTTAACTTCATAATAAAGATAAAGAAAAACGATGTTTGCTGAACGTGTTCTATCCGGTATGCGGCCTACGGGCAATTTACATCTTGGTCATTACCACGGTGTATTAAAGAATTGGGTGCGCCTGCAATCTGAATATCCTTGCTTTTTCTTTGTTGCTGACTGGCATGCTTTAACTACGCACTATGAAACACCGGATGTCATTGAGCAATCCGTTTGGGACATGGTGATTGATTGGTTGGCTGCTGGTGTAGATCCCAATCAAGCTACATTATTTATTCAGAGCAAGGTGCCTGAGCATGCGGAACTTTTCCTTTTGCTATCGATGGGAACACCGCTGGGCTGGTTAGAACGTGTTCCTACTTATAAGGATCAGATCGAGAAGCTCAAAGAAAAGGACCTACAAACCTATGGTTTCTTGGGCTACCCATTACTGCAGGCTGCCGATATTTTGATTTACCGTGCACAGCATGTGCCAGTTGGTGAAGACCAGGTGCCTCACGTGGAAATGACGCGTGAAGTAGCGCGTCGTTTCAACTATCTTTATGGCCGTGAGCCTGAATTTGAAGAAAAAGCACTGGAAGCGGTTAAGAAATTAGGCAGCAAGCGCGCCAAGATGTATTTGGAACTTCGTGTAGCATTTCAAGAGCGCGGCAATGAAGAGGCGCTTGAACAAGCAAAAGCGTTATTGCAAGAAGCGCAAAGCTTATCTATGGCAGATCGCGAGAGACTCTTTGGCTTCTTAGAGGGCGCTCGCAAAATAATCTTGCCAGAGCCCCAGGCATTACTGACTTCAGCATCCCGCATGCCAGGAATTGATGGCCAAAAGATGTCTAAGTCCTATGGCAATACGATTAGCGTGCGTGAGCAGCCAGATGAAGTGATTAAAAAGATTCGCACGATGCCAACCGATCCTGCGCGCGTTCGTAGAACCGATGCTGGTGATCCAGCGCGTTGCCCAGTATGGCAATTACATACCGTCTATTCCAATGAGGAAACGAAGCAGTGGGTAGACAAAGGTTGTAAGTCTGCTGGTATTGGTTGTCTTGAATGTAAGCAGCCTGTAATCGATGCGATTCTGGCTGAGCAACAGCCGATGTTTGAGCGGGCACAAAAATATTTAGATGATCCCAGTCTGCTTCGTTCCATCATTGCTGATGGCTGCGATAAAGCTCGTAAAATTGCACAAGAAACCATGCGTGAGGTTCGTGAAGCGATGGGCCTAGCTTACGACTAAGATTTCTTCTAAAGTGAATTTTCATGATGCTCAAGCAGACGCTTCACCCTGGGTGAAGCGCTTTGCTTCCCAAATTCCTAAAGAGGGTTTGGTTTTAGATCTCGCATGTGGTGGAGGGCGTCACGCAAAATATCTTGCTATGTTGGGTTATCCCATTCTCGCTGTTGATCAAGATGTGACGATTGTTGAGCAATTGAAGAACCCTTTAATTACTAGCAAGGCTTGTAATTTAGAGCTAGAGGAATGGCCATTAGCAGGGCTTGAATGCGAGGGTATTGTGGTTACCAATTACCTCTATCGACCCCATTTGGATCTTCTACCCAAAATGCTGTCCAAAGGAGGGGTTTTGATCTATGAAACCTTCGCCCACGGCAATGCCCAATTTGGGAAACCAGCCAATCCAAATTTCCTCTTAAATTCTGGGGAATTGTTGGCTTTAGCGGCTCGCCACGACTTGAAAGTCCTTGCCTACGAGGATATTTACACAGATGAACCCAAACCAGCTATGGTTCAGCGCCTATGTGCCTTAAAAGCAGGGTGAAATAGGCGCATTCCGTTACAATTTCAGGGTTAAGACAGCTATAAATCGGTACATATTCGGTGACAAATACAGCTCATTCCAAAGGTAGTAAAAAGACCATTTCGGGTAGCATGCCCGCTATCGTTACTCCCATGTTTGACGATGGCAGTTTGGATTTCGCCAGCCTGAAATCTTTACTTGATTGGCACGTTTCCGAGGGGACGGATGGAATTGTGATTGTGGGTACTAGCGGTGAGTCACCAACCGTTTCTGTACAAGAGCATTGTGAATTAATCCGCGTTACCGTTGAGCACATCGCGGGAAGAATTCCTGTGATTGCTGGAACTGGTGGGAATTCCACTGCGGAAGCAATTGAACTAACTGAGTTTGCTAAAAAGGTTGGAGCAGACGCAAGCCTTCAGGTAGTTCCCTACTACAACAAGCCTACGCAAGAAGGTATGTATGCACACTTCAAAAAGATTGCTGAGTCTGTCGAACTGCCCGTGATTTTGTATAACGTCCCTGGGCGTACTGTTGCTGATTTGGCAGGCGATACCGTGGTTCGCTTAGCGGCCGTCCCAGGCATTATTGGTATCAAGGATGCAACTGGTAGCTTAGAGCGCGGTACTTTGCTAATCAATGATCTTAAGCGCGCAGGTCATAGTGATTTCTCAGTATTTTCAGGTGATGACTTAACGGCTGCGATGTTGATGCTCATGGGCGGTAAAGGCAATATCTCCGTTACCGCCAACGTTGCACCACGCCTCATGCATGAGTTATGTGTCGCTGCAAGGTCTGATGATGTGAAGCGTACACGTGAAATTCAATATCAATTGATTGCAGTTCATAAAGCCATGTTTACCGAGGCTAATCCAATTCCAGTCAAATGGGCGCTTCATGAAATGGGCAAGATTACCGCTGGCATTCGTCTGCCTCTAACCCCTTTAAGTGCCTCACTAAGAGAGCCTTTGAAGATAGCATTAAAACAGGCCAACTTACTATGATGAATTTTCTTTTGCTATCCCGCCGATTTCTATCGGTATTGGCGCTCTTTGCAACTGCTCTAGTATTGAGCTCTTGCAAGTCTGTCACTAGCAGTGATACGGTTGATTACAAGAGTTCTGGTGCAGTTCGTGGCCCCAATTTGTCATATCCACCAGACTTAATTACTGCCCAAGCCGATCGTCGCTACATCGTTCAAGATGGTACTGCAACTATGTCGGAGTACAACGCAGCGGTAAAGAAATCGGTACAGATGCGAAGCAACGTCATGACCGGTATTCCGGGTATGCGTATTGCCAAAGATGGTGAACGTAGATGGTTGGTGGTAGAAAAGCCAGCCCCTGAACTGTATCCACAGGTTAAAGATTTTTGGCAGGAAAATGGATTCTTGTTAGTTGTTGATTCTCCATCAACCGGCATTATGGAAACTGATTGGGCTGAAAATCGTGCCAAGATTGCGCAGGATTGGATTCGCTCAACTATTGGTGGTGCATTAGATTCAATTTATGACACTGGTGAGCGTGATAAATACAAAACGCGTTTAGAGGCAACTAAACCTGGAGAGACTGAGATATATATCACTCAAAAAGGCGCGATTGAAAAGTGTGTAACTGACAGCACAACAACAGCTTGTAACTCAACAATATGGACATCAAGACCTAATGATCCAGAGTTAGAGGCTGCTTTTTTAGCCCGTTTGATGGAACGTCTTGGTATGACCCAAGAACAGGCTAAAGCAATGGTTGCTGCGCCAATTGGACCTAAGACACCAAAGGCGAAGTTTGTCCAAGAGGGTAATAACAAAGGCTACATTGAGCTGAGCTCTGGCTTTGATCGCTCATGGCGTGACGTTGGATTGGCTTTGGACCGCTCTAACTTTACGGTTGAAGATCGCAATCGTTCTGATGGTGTCTACTTTGTACGCTATGTTAATGCCAAGGATGTAGGCGACTCCAAAGGATTCTTTACCAATCTCTTTAGCAGCAAGGATGACTCCAAGTTGCAGGCTAAAAAATATCAAGTCATTGTGAAGAGTACAGGCGAGAATTCTGCGAATGTTTATGTGCAAGATGCAGATGGCAAACCTGAAAATACACCTGCTGGCTTCCAGTTACTCACAATCTTGACAGATCAGCTAACCAAATAAAGAAGTCAAAAGAGTGTAGTATTTTTGCAGACAATAAAAAAGCCGCTTTTCAGCGGCTTTTTTTCTTCAAGAAGAAGATTACTTCTTAGCATCAGCAGCAGGAGCGGCTGGAGCTGCAGCAGCAGGAGCTTCAGCAGCAGGTGCAGCAGGAGCAGCAGCAGGAGCTTCAGCAGGTTTTGCTTCTTCTTTTTTACCACAAGCGGCCAAAGCGATAGCTAACATTGCAGCGAATACGAGTGACTTCTTCATTTGTAATTTCCTCTTAAAAAAATTAAACACCAATTATCGATAATTGTTGTGGGATATACCGAGGGAAAATCCTTAGGTAGTTTCCTGTAATTATTATAGCTACCTAGATCTTGAATCCTCAAAATCTAGCCAGCCAGCCAGGTAGGCTTCGTACAGGCTTGTTTTGTCGATACTTTTTAGTCTCTGGGTTTTGAGGCGCTTATTTGCAGAAAGCTCTGCCCAGGCTGAATTCACCGCTACGGACTGATTTTTGCTCATATTGTCCCCGTTACAAAAAACCTCATTTCCAAGGCTCAAAATGCGGGTTTGGGGCTTTGGAACAAGAGCCGCGATGGCTAGTTTTTTGAGAAATTTACTTGGACTTAATGGGTTTTTAGGAGCATTAAAAAATGCTTGTTGCTTTGGTTCGGAAAGGTATGCGGTAATTCCAGGGAGTAGGGTGTCAATGCGATTGAGCTGAAGTCGTTCTAGCTGTCTTTTCAGTTGTGTGATCAGTTCTGCTGGTAGTTGTTCGGCACATGCGGTAGCAACTTGTTTAGGATCGGCAAACTTTTTTTCTAAATCAGGAATTTCTTCTAGGGATTCGGCAAGACGCCACAAGCCTTCTTGAAGTAATTCTTTATAACTTGGTGAGCGGAACCCAACAGACCATGTTTGACATCCAGAATCTAGAGCAATTCCATCATGCGCAATATGGGGTGGAAGGTAAAGCATATCTCCGGGCTCAAGTACCCATTCCTGCTCGCATTGAAATTTCTGCAAAATCTTTAGCGGGAGTTTTGGGTTGAGGCTTAAATCTTTTTGTTCCGAAATGCGCCACTGTCTTCTACCCGACATTTGAATCAGGAAAACGTCGTAGGAATCAAAGTGTGGTCCAACGCCACCACCAATTCCAGCAACGCTGATCATTAGATCATCTAAGCGTGCATCGGGAATAAAACGAAACCAAGACAGTATTTTTGCGGCTGCTGGGTGATGCGCTTCCATGCCTTGTAGTAATAAAGCCCAATCAGGCTTGTCTGCATTGGGGATGAATTTTTTCTGAAAGGGTCCATGATCAAAGCGCCATGGTTTGGATTGGATAAGGCGTGATTCCACTTCTTCTTGATCTGCAAATTGGACCAATTCTTCTAAGGAGATTGGGCTTCCCAGGGCTTCGTTTTGCTTTATTGAGAGTCCAAATGCTGGAATCGCTCCTCGAACCAGTAGTGGCTTTTTATGCCAATACCGCTTCATAAACTGATCTGGGCTAATTCCACCAAAGAGTGGCCAAGGCACGTTTAAAGGCAGGTTTTGGGGTGCTTGGGGCGGTTGATAGGGCTTGCTCAAGTAAAATGAAGTCATAAAGTAAAGGCTAGTGTTAACTCATTAAAAACGAATGTACGACAAATTACGCATGAAGATTGAAAAAAATACCATCGTATCCCTTCGATATAAGCTAACTGATGCACAAAACAATGTCATCGAGGAACCTGATTCTCCGATGGTATACCTGCACGGTGGCTACGAGGGCACTTTCCCCAAAATTGAGTCTTTATTAGATGGTCAAGATATCGGTTACGAGGCAACGATTCAGTTAGAGCCAAATGAGGCTTTCGGTGAGTACGACCCTGAGTTGCTAAAGATTGAGCCACGCACACGTTTTCCTGAGCCACTAGAAGTGGGTATGCAATTTGAAGGCGTACCCGACTCTGATGCTGAGGAAAGTTCTGATGGCGTTTCTGCCTCCGCAGATGATTCTGAGGATGTGGACGATGAGCCTTTGATCTATACCGTTACTGATGTGGCTGACAATCAGGTTGTGTTAGATGGTAATCATCCATTAGCTGGAATGGCATTGCGTTTTTGGGTACAGGTTGAAGATGTGCGCGTAGCTACTGAAGATGAAATTGAAAATCGCCACCCAGAAGGTGGTGAGAACTTCACCTTTGGTATGCCCAATGATGATGCTGATGATGAGGAAGATTTTCTCGAGAAGGCTTTAGGATTGCAGGGTCAAGTACCACGAACCCTGCATTAATCTACAACTTACTGCGACTCTGTGCTGGTAGGAACATTAGTAGGCACGGCTTCAGGCACCACTGCTCTAGGTCTTGGGGCGGGGGGTGGTGGAGTGGTTTCCTGTTTAATGTTGTGCTGCTGTAGGGTTGGAGCATTAATTGCATTGGGTTTTTTCTTAGCTTCCATCTCAGCTAATTTTTTCTTTTGTTCATCACTCAGTTTTTGATAAGCACTCCAAGCTTCTGCTTTTTTCTCTGCCGGAAATTTGAGGCTCGCTAAATAATTTTCACGCGCAATACGACGATCTTTTTGTGACAGGTTAGACCAGCTAATCATTCTGGATTGCAAACGATCTTGGTCTTGCGTACTCATTTTTGGATAAAGATTAGCAACGTAAATCCATTTCTTGCGACTATCTGGAAGCATGTAATCCCAATCGCTTTCCAGTGGCGCTAGAATTTTTTGCTGGGCTAGATTTAAACCATCCCATGTACCGTCTGGAGTTTTAGTGGGGATGGCTGCGGTTTTGCCGTGAGCACTACCGTTAGCTATCTGAGCATGACTAAACGACGCACCTAAAAAGAAGGTGCTTGCTACCAGCACCAGAAAGGTGTTGATGATGGGTGTCTTTACTGCTTGAAGCATTGGCTATAACTACTTACTTGCCGGTAGACAAATCAGAGGCGCTATCTTCGGAGTCAGAGAGTGGTCCGTTTTTAAGGAATGCCATAAAGCCACTGTCAGCGTAAGCATCTGGCGGAACATCATCTGTAAGAAGTGCTGCATCGACTTCAGCGATATCAGTAATACGGGAATCGTTTTGCCATTGAGCAATACCAATGAGTCCAAATACAAGAACAACTAAAGGTGCTGCCCAGCCAACTGTGTCCCATAAACCATTTGAGCCTGAGGAAAAGCTTCCCATGACGCCTGCAAAAACAGGTTTTTCAATGTGTACTTTTTCCGCCTTGCGAACGGACAAGGCCTTCATGCGAGCGGCATGTAGGCGGTCTTTGATGCCAGCTGGCAGGCTTTGGGCGCTCTGGGTCAACAGGGCGGCACTGGCTCGACCAAATTGGTCGGCTTGGGTCTGGCTTAGGGCTTCATCAAGGTGTTTCACAAGGTAATTCCTTTTAATTTCAATGCTTTAGCTAAGGTTTGTGTTGCTCTAGAACAATGCGTTTTAACACTGCCCTCGCTACAACTCATCGCTTTGGCAGTCTCAGTAATACTTAGCTCATCCCAATAACGCATCAGGAAGGCTTCTCGTTGACGTACAGGTAATTTAGCTATCTCTGACTCCAAAGCCTGTAAAAGCTGACTTTGCTCAAGCTTTTGCGACCCATCTTGGTGAATTTGACTGTCATCTGGGGCTGAAAGTGACTCTAAGGGGTCAAAATCATCGTTTTCATCTGTTTTCCGGCCCATGCTAGAAAACAGGGTGACCCAAGCATTTCTGACTTTTTGGCGCCTAAACCAGTCGTGAATGCGGTTCTGAAGAATTCTGGTGAAAACCAGGGGTAGTTCTGCAACAGGCCTATCACCGTATTTTTCTGCAAGCTTGATCATGGCATCTTGAACAATATCTAGCGCAGCATCGTCATCACGCACGGCATACACGGCCTGCTTGAAGGCGCGCTGCTCGATGCTACTCAGAAAGTCAGATAGTTCTTGGGCTGATGCCATGCAGTCGATTACACCTGAATCGGTAAGAATTGAGCCATTTTAGGGGATTGCTATAGAATATAGGGCTTACTACCTAGATTCTCATTCAAGAAGTGGTTTTTCCGGTAGCAGCGCCGTTCGAACTCAGGCCATAAGCAGGAGATAGAACAGACCAAACAATTTTTTGCCGAAAATTGCAAAGGACGAAAGAAAATGAATACAAGCAGCGCCGAATTTTTAGCTACTAAAGCTAACAAAGACTCAAATACAAATCCCGTAGTAGCGCCTCCAGAAATGATTGGTGCTGAAATGCTTGTGCATGCACTGCACAAAGAGGGTGTTGAATACGTCTGGGGATACCCAGGAGGTTCAGTTCTCTTTATCTACGACGAAATTTTTAAACAAGATAAGTTTGAGCACATTTTGGTTCGCCATGAACAAGCGGCTGTTCATGCTGCTGATGGTTATGCTCGCGCAACCGGTAAGGTTGGTGTTGCATTAGTGACGTCGGGCCCAGGTGTGACCAATGCAGTTACAGGTATTGCTACTGCTTATACCGATTCGATCCCAATGGTGATCATCAGCGGTAACGTGCCAACCTACGCAATTGGTGAAGATGCTTTCCAAGAGGCCGATACGGTTGGTATTACACGTCCAATTGTTAAACACAACTTCCTTGTGAAGGATGTGAAAGATTTGCCTTTGGTACTGAAGAAGGCATTTCATATTGCGCAGACTGGGCGCCCAGGTCCTGTGTTGATTGATATTCCAAAAGATGTATCTGCCGCTAAAGGTCCTTTTGTCTATCCGGAAACTTTAGAGATGCGCTCTTATAATCCAGTGGTAAAGGGTCATAGTGGCCAGATTCGTAAGGCAATTGCTTTATTACAAGAAGCAGAGCGCCCCTATATCTATACCGGTGGCGGCATCATTCTTGCCGATGCGGCACCTGAGCTTAAAGAGTTTGCAGACCTGTTGGGTTACCCCGTTACCAATACCTTAATGGGTCTTGGTGGCTTCCCAGGTACCAGCCCACAGTTTTTGGGCATGCTCGGTATGCATGGAACTTACGAAGCCAATATGGCGATGCAACACAGCGATGTGTTGATTGCCATTGGCGCACGTTTTGATGACCGAGTGATCGGCAATACGCAACACTTTGCAAGTCATCCACGCAAGATCATCCACATTGATATCGATCCTTCCGTTATTTCTAAGCGCGTGAAGGTAGATGTTCCAATCGTTGGCAATCTTAAGGAAGTATTGGTTGAGATGACTGCGCAATTGAAGGCTGCTGGTCCACGCAAGAACGGTGACAAGGTTGCTGCTTGGTGGGATCAGATTAACGAATGGCGCAAAAAAGATTGCTTGAAATACGACGAGGCATCTCAAATTGTGAAGCCACAGTATGTGGTTCAAAAATTGTGGGAGCTTACGGGAGGTGATGCATTCATCACTTCTGATGTTGGCCAGCATCAAATGTGGGCTGCACAGTTTTATAAGTTTGATCAGCCACGTCGCTGGATTAACTCTGGTGGTCTTGGCACCATGGGTGTGGGCTTGCCATACGCAATGGGTATCAAGAAGGCCTTCCCTGATAAAGACGTATTTGCGATTACCGGTGAAGGTTCAATCCAGATGTGCATTCAGGAGCTATCTACTTGTAAGCAATACAACACACCAGTAAAGATCGTGTCATTGAACAACCGTTATTTAGGTATGGTTCGTCAATGGCAGGAACTCACTTATAACAAGCGTTATTCAAGCTCATACATGGATTCTTTGCCTGACTTTGTGAAGTTGGCAGAAGCCTTTGGCCACGTGGGTATGCGCATTGAGAAAAAATCGGATGTTGAGGGCGCACTCAAGGAAGCAATTCGCTTAAAAGATCGCACTGTGTTTATGGATTTCCAAACTGATCCAGAAGAAAACGTTTGGCCTATGGTTCAAGCGGGCAAGGGAATCACTGAAATGCTTTTGGGTAGTGAGGATCTGTAATGCGACACATTATTTCTGTATTAATTGAGAACGAACCAGGTGCTTTGTCGCGTGTAGTGGGTTTATTCTCAGCTCGCGGTTACAACATTGATACTTTAAGCGTGGCGCCAACCGAAGATCCATCTTTATCTCGCATGACCATCGTTACCTTTGGTTCTGATGATGTCATCGAGCAAATCACCAAGCACTTAAACCGTCTGGTTGAAGTGGTGAAAGTATTTGATTTGAGCGAAGGTCCTCATATTGAGCGTGAGCTCATGATGATTAAAGTACGCGCAGTTGGTAAGGAGCGTGAAGAGCTCAAACGTACTACTGATATCTTCCGTGGTCGCATCATTGATGTGACTGATAAGAGTTACACCATCGAATTGACTGGTGATGGCGCTAAGTTAGACGCATTTATTGATTCGATCGATCGCGCATCCATTCTGGAAACAGTTCGCTCTGGCGGATCCGGAATTGGTCGCGGCGAGCGCATCTTGAAAGTTTAATTTTCTAACTGATTTATTAATCTAATAACAATATTTTTCAAAACAAGGAAAGAGCATGAAAGTTTTTTACGATAAAGATGCAGATTTGTCCCTCATTAAGGGCAAGAAAGTCACCATTATTGGTTACGGTTCACAAGGTCATGCTCACGCATTGAATCTTAAAGATTCAGGCTGTAACGTGACTGTTGGTTTGCGTAAGAACGGCGCTTCCTGGAGCAAAGCTGCAAATGCAGGTTTGACTGTAAAAGAAGTTGGCGAAGCAGTTAAAGATGCTGATGTAGTGATGATGTTGTTGCCAGACGAGCAAATTGCTGACGTTTACAACAAAGAAGTGCACGGCAATATTAAGCAGGGTGCAGCTCTTGCATTTGCTCATGGCTTTAATGTTCACTACGGTCAAGTTCAGCCACGTGCTGACTTGGATGTGATCATGATCGCTCCTAAGGCACCTGGTCACACTGTACGTGGCACATACTCACAAGGTGGCGGCGTTCCTCATTTGATCGCTGTATACCAAGATAAATCTGGCTCAGCACGTGATGTTGCGTTGTCATATGCAACTGCAAACGGTGGCGGTCGTGCTGGCATTATCGAAACCAATTTCCGTGAAGAAACTGAAACTGACTTGTTCGGTGAACAGGCTGTTCTGTGCGGTGGTGCTGTTGAGTTGATTAAAGCTGGTTTTGAAACTTTGGTTGAAGCGGGTTACGCTCCTGAGATGGCTTACTTTGAATGCTTGCATGAGCTCAAGTTGATCGTTGACTTGATCTACGAAGGTGGTATTGCGAACATGAACTATTCCATCTCTAACAATGCAGAGTATGGTGAGTACGTAACAGGTCCACGTGTTGTAACTGAAGATACTAAAAATGCAATGCGTCAGTGTCTCAAAGACATTCAGACTGGTGAATATGCTAAGAGCTTCATCCTTGAGAACAAGGCTGGTGCTCCAACATTGATTTCACGTCGTCGTTTGAATGCAGAGCATGACATCGAAGTTGTTGGTGCAAAACTCCGCGCGATGATGCCTTGGATTGCGAAGAACAAATTAGTTGATCAAACGAAAAACTAAGCTAAGAATTCAGCATCCATAAATAGAAGTACTTAAAAAGGCTCAGAACAAAGATGATGTATCCACACCCCATTATTGCGAAAGAAGGTTGGCCCTATTTAGCGCTAGTGGGGGTAGTGACTTTGTTGGTTCACCACTTTGGTGGGATTGCATGGTCATGGCCTTTGTGGATCATTTTTGTCTTTGTTCTGCAGTTCTTTCGTGATCCACAGCGTATTCCTGCCTTAGGTCGTGATCTCGTTTTATCCCCTGCTGATGGACGTATTGTGGTTGTTGAAACTACAAATGATCCGTATGCTGGACGTGAAGCGCTTAAAATTAGCGTTTTCATGAATGTTTTTAATGTGCATTCCAATCGTAGTGCGGTCAATGGCTTAGTTAGGGAGATTCAATATTTCCCAGGGAAGTTCGTGAATGCCGATTTGGATAAAGCATCTACTGAAAATGAACGCAACGCTGTAGTCATTGATGCTAACGGTCAAACTGTGACCTTAGTTCAAGTGGCCGGCCTGATTGCACGTCGCATTCTTTGTTATATCCATGTGGGTGATCGCCTAAAAGCAGGTGAGCGCTACGGATTTATTCGCTTTGGTTCTCGTGTGGATGTGTATTTACCCCTAAGCGCAGAGCCATTGGTTTCTGTTGGTGATAAAGTATTTGCAACCAATACTGCTTTGGCCCGTGTGCCAGGCTTAGATTGATTCAAATCTTTTCTCGGGAAATGCTTTGACTACTTTTCGCCGTCGTGGCCGCATTGATCGCAGTCGTTTAACTCATAGACGCACTGAGCCTACTCAAGCAGAGTGGGCCGATGCTTTGGGTGATGGCGTTGATTATGAAGTAGAGGAATTGCATCCGCCAAAACCGCGTCTGCGCAGTAAAGGTATTTACCTGTTGCCTAATGCTTTTACTACGGCAGCATTGTTCAGTGGCTTCTTTGCCATTGTGAATGCAATGAATCATCAATTCGAAATAGCAGCAATTGCTATTTTTGCCTCATTAGTCTTAGATGGCATGGATGGTCGTGTTGCGCGGATGACCAATACGCAAAGCGCGTTTGGCGAGCAATATGATTCTCTAGCTGATATGGTGTCCTTCGGCGTTGCTCCTGCCTTAGTTGCCTATGAATGGGCGCTAAAAGATTTAGGTAAGTGGGGCTGGTTAGCAGCCTTTACTTATTGTGCGGGCGCTGCTTTGCGTTTAGCGCGTTTTAACGTAAATACTGGTGTAGTAGATAAGAAATTCTTTCAGGGTTTGCCAAGTCCAGCGGCCGGCTCTTTAATTGCAGGTTTTATCTGGTTAGCTGACGACAATAAGATTCCAGTACGTGACACAGCAATTCCTTGGATTACCTTTTTAATTGCCGTTTACGCTGGCCTCACAATGGTCTCGAACGCCCGTTTTTACAGCGGTAAAGCCTTAGATGTTCGTTACCGCGTGCCTTTTGGTGTCATGGTTCTATTGATTTTGACCTTCGTCCTAATCTCCTCCAATCCGCCGTTAACACTGTTTGGCTTGTTTGTGGTGTATTCTATCTCGGGTTATGTCATTTGGGCCTGGGAACATCTCAGCGGCAAACGTTTTAGCTAATTCCGTATTTTTGGGGTATATTAATCCCATGTTGATGAATTTCTCACCTTTATCTGGCCTCCTTCTACTGGCACTAAGCACCAAGCTTGGGGCGGGTAAGGCCTGAGTTGATGAGATAAACAAAATCCATTAACCACCAATACCAGCCCCAGCAATTTGCTGGGGTTTTTGTTTTTAGGATGGCAATACAGAATTATTAAATAGCGGTTAACGAATCAATAAGTAATTCAAACTGGAGAGTAGTGATGAGTGACAAAGTAATCATTTTTGACACCACCTTGCGTGATGGCGAGCAATCCCCTGGCGCATCGATGACCAAGGATGAAAAGGTTCGCATTGCTCGTCAACTCGAGCGGCTCAAAGTGGATGTAATTGAAGCTGGTTTCGCTGCCAGTTCTGAAGGTGACTTTCAGGCCATCTCAGCTGTGGCAGCTGCTGTCAAAGATTCGATTGTCTGTTCATTAGCGAGAGCAAATGATAAGGACATCACTCGAGCCGCCGATGCGTTGAAGGCCGCAACCGCTAAACGGATTCATGCTTTCTTGGCGACTAGCCCATTGCACATGGCAGTGAAATTGCGCATGTCTCCAGAGGAAGTCTTGGAGCAGGCGAAACGCTCAATCCGCTTTGCCAGAAACTTAGCGGCTGATATTGAGTTCTCTGCAGAAGATGGTTATCGCTCAGAAATGGATTTTTTGTGCAGAGTGGTAGAGGCCGTTATTAATGAAGGCGCATCTACCATCAATATTCCCGACACTGTAGGTTATGCAACCCCAGAGTTGTATGGTGAGTTTATTAAGACTTTGCGTACCCGCGTACCAAACTCTGATAAGGCTGTTTGGTCTGTCCATTGCCATAATGATTTAGGTATGGCTGTTGCGAACTCCCTGGCTGGCGTAAAAATTGGTGGCGCTCGCCAAATCGAGTGCACCATCAATGGCTTAGGTGAGCGTGCCGGTAATACGGCCTTGGAAGAGATTGTGATGTCCTTGCGTACTCGCAAGGATTACTTCGATATGGTTTGCGGTATCGATGCAAGTCAAATTGTTCCAGCCTCTAAGTTGGTTTCCCAGATCACTGGCTTTGTGGTGCAGCCTAATAAAGCAGTTGTCGGTGCAAATGCGTTTGCTCATGCATCAGGTATTCACCAAGATGGGATTTTAAAAAACCGGGAAACCTATGAAATCATGCGCGCAGAAGATGTAGGTTGGTCTACTAACAAAATTGTGTTGGGTAAATTGTCTGGCCGAAACGCATTTAAGCAGCGTTTGCAGGAGTTGGGCATTACTGTTGAAGCAGAGGCTGATGTTAATGAGGCGTTTGCAAGGTTCAAAGCATTGGCAGATCAAAAAGCCGAAATCTTTGATGAAGACATCATCGCCATCATGTCGGACTCAGCAGCGGCAGAGGAGGGTGAGTACTACCACTTCATTTCCCTGAGCCAGCATTCTGAAACAGGTGAGCGTCCTAAATCACGTGTGACATTCCGTATGGGTGATAAAGAAGTAAGCTCAGAGGCTGAAGGTAACGGCCCTGTAGATGCCAGCTTGAACGCGATTGAAGAGATTGCCAGAAGTGGTGCAGAGCAGTTACTTTATTCGGTCAATGCAATTACTTCTGGCACACAGTCTCAGGGCGAGGTAACGGTGCGCTTATCTAAGGGTGGTCGCATTGTGAATGGCGTTGGAACTGACCCCGACATCATTGCTGCCTCAGCAAAGGCCTATTTATCTGCCTTAAATAAGCTCCATGATCCAAGCCAAGCGAAACTTAATGCACAAATGACTCCTTAAGAGAGCTGCTCGAGAGTGTTATTTATTTAGATCAGAGTCTTTGTAATACTTGGTTCCCTTGCCGGTGATTTCAGCGGCAAGGCCTGTGTCGGTTAACTGGTACATCAAAACTCCAGGTGCAACAACTGTAGCGTCTTGGTATGAGGCGCCATCTTTGTCGTATTTTGCTGCTGCAGTGACCTGTCCACCAAAAGTCCATCCTGAATTTACAAAGTCATTCAGTGCAGCTTCTGTTTGAAAGATAAAAATATTCTGAAAAGATTTAATACCAAGACCCAGTCCTGCCTGCACCTCAGCCATATCCATGTAGACCGGCCTCTTGGAGGATTTATTAATTACCACGCCAGTGCCCGTCCCGCCACCAGCAATCAAGATCTTCATTCCAAAATTACTGAAGGTTGCATACCCGATCGATTTTTCGATCAAGTCCTTCGCCTTAGGTTGAACTTGATACAGATGCTTCAAGATCTCACCATTCTTTTTGAGAATATCTTCTTTCTGCTGGGCAATGGTTTTGCTTGGGCCAAATGGGTTTGAAAATTGGGCTAAAACAGCGTTGTTCAAGCAAAAGCTGAGAGTAAAAAGGACTGCAAATAAGCGAAGAATTGAGTTCATATTTTGTAAGTTATTGATTAATATAGATATATTTTATTAATGTAGTTTATTTATTCCATAAGAATACCAAGATCTGAAGGGCAATTCCCTCTTTTAAGGGCCTATCTGCTACAATTCGAGGGCTTTGATTTGTAAAGCTTTTTTAGTTTTTTGTTAATAACGCACGACACGAATTGGGTGAAAGCTCATGTGTTCGCAAGTAAGGAGTATTAAAAATGGCAGTTGCTGATATCAAAACGGCGGAAATCGTCAAAGAAAACGCGCGTAGCGCAAACGATACGGGTAGTCCTGAAGTGCAAGTTTCTTTGCTCACAGCCCGCATCAATGAATTAACCCCCCATTTCAAGGCTAACGCCAAAGACCATCACAGCCGTCGCGGTTTGTTGAAGATGGTTTCACGTCGCCGTCGCCTCTTGGATTACCTCAAAGGCAAAGATCTGGATCGCTATCGCGCATTGATCGACAAATTAGGTCTCCGTAAGTAATTCTTATCGGTATTGCAATGCCATCTCACTTAGGGTTGTTTCTACGCAGAATCAGTCTTAAGAAGGTGGCATGTTTTTTGAGCGCTTTTAGATTATTTGTGTAGGGGATCGTGTCATTCCAATGAGCTTCTGAAGTCAGAGCCTCCCTGGAATGGCATCCCTTGTAATCCTAAATCGCTCCAGTGTTGTCGTGACACTGCTTTATCCCACGACAAGCGTAATGCTCATGTGAGTTTTACGTGAACAATTTGGAGAAGATCAGAATGACAATGTTTAAAAAAGCAGTAAAAAGTTTTCAATGGGGCAATCATCAAGTAACGATGGAAACTGGTGAGATCGCTCGCCAATCTGGTGGTGCCGTTATCGTTAACGTAGATGACACCGTAGTGATGGGTACAGTAGTTGCCTCTAAGTCTGCAAAGCCAGGCCAATCCTTTTTCCCATTAACGGTTGATTATTTAGAAAAAACATACGCAGCAGGCAAGATCCCTGGTGGTTTCTTCCGTCGCGAAGGACGCCCATCAGAAGGTGAGACATTAATCTCCCGTTTGATCGACCGTCCATTACGCCCTTTGTTCCCAGAAGGTTTCTTGAATGAAGTTCAGGTTGTAGTGCACGTGTTGTCTATCAATCCTGACGTTCCTGCAGATATTCCTGCTTTGATTGCTGCTTCTGCGGCTTTGGCAGTTTCGGGTATTCCATTTGCTGGTCCAGTTGGCGCTGCGCGCGTTGGTTACGCTAATGGTCAATATTTATTGAACCCAACTCGCACAGAACAAGCTACTAGCGAACTCGATTTGATCGTCGCTGGCACTCAAGCTGCTGTGTTGATGGTTGAGTCTGAAGCAAATCAATTGTCTGAAGATGTCATGCTTGGGGCGGTTGTATATGGTCATGACCAAATGCAAACTGCAATCAACGCTATTAATGATTTGGTGCGTGAAGCTGGCAAGCCAGAATGGGATTGGGCTGCTGCACCTAAAGATGAACCATTTATCGCTAAAGTGACCGCTTTGGCTGAAGCGCCATTGCGTGAGGCATATCAGATTCGTCAAAAAGGTGCACGTTCAGACAAGCTCAAAGAAATTTCAAAAGAAGTATTGGCCAAATTGTCTGAAGAAGGTGATGTTGATGCCGTTGCTGTGAGCGACATCATGTTCGAAATCGAAGCGAAGATTGTTCGCAGCCAGATTTTGAATGGCGAGCCACGTATTGATGGTCGTGATACACGTACTGTTCGTCCAATTGAAATTCGTAACGGCGTATTACCACGTACACACGGTTCAGCTTTGTTTACTCGTGGTGAAACACAGGCTCTCGTAGTTGCTACTTTGGGTACTGCACGTGACGAGCAAATTATTGACGCGCTCGAAGGTGAATACCGCGATCGTTTCATGTTCCACTACAACATGCCTCCGTTTGCTACTGGCGAAACAGGACGCGTAGGCAGCCCTAAGCGTCGTGAAATTGGTCACGGACGTTTGGCTAAGCGCGCATTGATTCCAGTGTTGCCTAACCCAGAAGATTTTGCATACAGCATTCGTGTTGTTTCAGAAATCACTGAATCCAATGGTTCTTCATCTATGGCGTCGGTTTGCGGTGGCTGCCTGGCCATGATGGATGCTGGTGTTCCTGTTAAAGCGCACGTTGCTGGTGTAGCAATGGGCTTGATTCTTGATGGCAACCGCTTTGCAGTATTGACAGATATCTTGGGTGACGAAGATCATCTAGGCGATATGGACTTCAAGGTGGCAGGTACTGCAAACGGTATTACTGCACTCCAGATGGACATCAAGGTACAAGGTATTACTAAAGAAATTATGCAAGTTGCTTTGGCACAAGCCAAAGAAGGTCGTTTGCACATCTTGAGCAAAATGCAAGAGGCAATGGGTTCAGTTCGTACAGAATTGTCTGCTCATGCCCCACGCATGGTTTCATTCAAGATTCATCCAGACAAGATTCGTGAAGTGATCGGTAAAGGCGGCGCAACAATTCAAGCCTTGACTAAAGAAACTGGTTGCAGCATCGATATTAAAGATGATGGAACAGTAACGATTGCTTCAACCTCTGCTGAAGGTATGGCTGAAGCTAAGGCACGTATCGAAGGCATTACCGCTGAGGCTGAAGTAGGCAAGATCTACGAAGGTCCAGTTGTCAAGCTGCTCGAATTCGGCGCTTTGGTAAACATTCTTCCTGGTAAAGATGGACTCTTGCACATCTCTGAGATTTCAAATGAGCGTGTAAAAGAAGTGAAAGATTATTTGGCAGAAGGCCAAGTGGTACGCGTGAAGTTGTTAGCTGCTGATGAACGTGGCCGTTTGCGTTTATCTCTCAAAGCTGCAATGGCTGACGAAGGTGGCACGATCGCTCCTTTGGCTGGCGCTAATGCTGAAGCCGCTCCTGCAACTGACGAAACAGCCTAAGCTACTTCTATAGATCTTTCGGAGCTTTCAATGCGTGTAATTGAGATCAAAGAATTCGGTGCGCCAGAGGTGCTGGTACCTGCCACTCGTCCAGATCCGGCGGTACCAACCGCTGGATCTGGCGAGGTATTGATTAAGGTTTTAGCTGCGGGGATTAACCGTCCTGATGTTTTGCAACGCAAAGGTCATTACCCTGTACCGGCAGGTGCATCTGACATTCCTGGCCTTGAAGTTGCAGGTGAAATTATTGGTGGTGACTTAGCGCATGCAGATAACGCATTTGGTTTGAAGATTGGCGATAAAGTTTGTGCTTTGGTGCAAGGTGGCGGCTATGCTGATCTTTGCACTGCGCCGATTGCCCAATGTTTACCTTATCCAACCGGTTTTACCGATCAAGAAGCAGCAGCGTTACCTGAAACTTTCTATACCGTATGGAGCAATGTCTTCATGCGTGGCGAATTATCTGATGGCGAAACACTCTTAGTGCAAGGTGGTTCAAGCGGCATCGGCGTTACTGCCATTTTGCTTGCTAAGGCCATGGGTCATCAGGTGTTTGTTACAGCTGGTACTGATGAGAAGTGCAAAGCATGTTTAAAGTTAGGCGCAGATCTTGCCATTAATTACAAGACACAAGACTTTGTCGAAGAAGTGAAAAAGGCTACTGATGGTAAGGGTGTAAACGTCATTCTCGATATGGTGACTGGCGCTTACGTTCAACGAGAAATTGATTGCTTGGCAGATGATGGTCGTATTGTGATCATTGCGATACAAGGCGGATCAAAAGCGGAAGTGAGTACCAATCAAATTTTGCGCCGCCGCTTAACCATTACTGGATCGACATTGCGTCCACGGCCAGTGTCATTTAAGAAGCAAATTACCAAACAGCTCTATGACAATGTTTGGCCATTATTAAATGCTGGCAAATTGAAACCTGCGATTTATCAAACCTTTACGCTGGATCAAGCGGCAGATGCTCATCGCTTGATGGAGTCATCTGAGCACGTCGGCAAAATTGTTCTGACGGTTTAACAGTTAACAAGCTATGCGTCCACTTATCGTCATCGGCAACTGGAAAATGAATGGTAGTCTTGTAAGTAATCAAGATTGGATTAAAACCGTTGCCCGCGGCATGGAAAGTGGTATGCCCGCTGGTCGTCAATTTGCTGTATGTCCACCGTTTCCCTATTTGGCTCAATGCGCCAATTTGATTAAAGAGCATTCATTGGCTTTTTTAAGCTTAGGCGCTCAAGATGCCTCCGCGCAAGCTTGCGGCGCTTATACCGGTGAAGCTAGTGCAGCCATGCTTAAGGAGATGGGCTGTCAGTATGTCATCGTTGGCCACTCAGAGCGCCGTCAAATGCATCATGAAGTTGATGAGGTCGTAGCTGCCAAAGCTCTACAGGTTTTGGATAACGGCATGACACCTGTAATTTGCGTTGGCGAGACTGCTGATGAGCGGAATTCTGGTAGGGCTGAAGAAGTTGTTTGTGGACAGATTGCAAAGCAAGTTTCTGTTCTGCAAGATCGTTTGGCTGATTGCCTGATTGCCTATGAGCCAGTGTGGGCTATTGGTACCGGCAAGGTAGCAAGCGCTCAAGTTGCACAAGATATGCATCGTCATATTCGTCTGCAGTTAGCAGAGTTTGATGAGGATGTGGCTTCTCATGTGGGAATTTTGTATGGCGGCAGCGTCAAGCCTGATAATGCCGTTGAATTGTTTGCCATGCCCGATATTGATGGTGGATTAGTTGGAGGGGCCTCATTAAACCCTGAAGATTTTCTAGCCATCTGCCAGGCATAGATTTTTTATTTGGAGATAAGCTGTGGAATGGTTTAAGACTTTATTGATCGTATTGCAGGTGATTTCAGCTTTGGCTGTGATCTTATTAGTGCTATTGCAACAAGGTAAGGGCGCTGATATGGGTGCTGCCTTTGGTTCTGGCGCATCAGGTAGCTTATTCGGTGCTAGCGGATCTGCGAACTTTTTATCTCATACAACTGCCATTTTTGCAGCAGTATTTTTTATTTGTACTTTGGGTATTACTTGGATTGGTAATAAGAAGGAAGTGAGTCCGGGCGTTCTTTCCGGAACCGTGGCTCCAACAGCGGCGCCGGCTGCACCTGTTGCACCAACTCAGGACCCGACTAAACCAGCAGTTCCTAAGTAAAAAAGTCGGTTTTTACGGATTTTTCTGCCCTTATTTTTGGGTTGTTCAGTGGTGCAATGCAGTAGAATTGACTGGTTTTGGAAGATGCCGACGTGGTGAAATTGGTAGACACGCTATCTTGAGGGGGTAGTGGCTTAGGCTGTGCGAGTTCGAGTCTCGCCGTCGGCACCAAAAAAATGAAGTTTAGCTAGGGTTTTTGCTCTAAATCAATAGAGTATGTAGTGGAATAATTAATAATTTGCTGTTTTGAAGATTTACCAGACGAACGACTCAGGACCATTTTGAATCTCGCTAATTACTTTCCTGTTCTGCTTTTTATCCTCGTAGGCATTGGGGTGGGATTAGTCCCCATGTTCCTCGGAAAAATTCTGGCCCCTTCGAAGCCTGACGCTGAAAAACTCTCTCCATATGAGTGTGGTTTTGAAGCCTTCGAAGATGCGCGTATGAAGTTTGATGTGCGCTACTACTTAATTGCCATTCTCTTTATTTTGTTTGACCTTGAGACTGCATTCTTATTCCCTTGGGGAGTTGCTTTGCGCGATCTCGGTTGGTTTGGCTACGCCTCTATGGTGATCTTCCTCCTGGAATTCATTGTGGGATTTGTTTATATCTGGAAAAAGGGCGCTCTCGACTGGGAGTGATCGATATGGCATTAGAAGGCGTTCTGAAAGAAGGATTTGTTACCACTACTGCAGACCAGTTAATTAACTGGACTCGTAATGGTTCTTTATGGCCAATGACTTTTGGTTTGGCCTGCTGTGCAGTTGAAATGATGCATGCGGGAGCTTCCCGTTATGACTTAGACCGTTTTGGTGTGGTCTTCCGTCCATCCCCGCGTCAATCTGATTTGATGATTGTGGCCGGTACTCTGTGCAACAAGATGGCTCCTGCCTTGCGTAAGGTCTATGACCAAATGCCAGAACCACGTTGGGTTATTTCCATGGGTTCCTGTGCTAATGGCGGTGGTTATTACCATAACTCCTATTCAGTTGTTCGCGGTTGTGACCGCATCGTGCCAGTAGATATTTACGTTCCTGGTTGTCCTCCTACTGCGGAAGCGTTGATCTACGGAATTATTCAGCTGCAATCCAAGATTGCTCGCACCAGCACTATCGCGCGGAAGGCCTAAGCAATGTCAGATCGTTTAGTTCAACTAGCCGCTAACCTCGAGAAGGTTCTCGGTAAGCGCATTCAGTCCGTTGAGATTGCTTTAGGGGAGGTGACTGTTGTTGTCAATGCAGATACTTATCTCGAATCAGCTTTGTTGTTGCGTGATGATCCATCGCTTGCCTTTGAACAGTTGATTGATTTGTGTGGCGTTGACTATCAAGACTTCCGTGAAGGCGCTTGGAGTGGTCAGCGCTTTGGTGTTGTAAGCCATTTGCTCTCACTTGAGCATAACTGGCGTTTGCGTGTGCGGGTATTTGCACCAGACAATAGCTATCCATTGGTAGCCTCTATTACTCCCGTCTGGAATTCTGCTAACTGGTTTGAACGCGAAGCGTTTGACCTTTACGGCATTATTTTTGAAGGCCATGAAGACTTACGTCGTATCTTGACCGACTACGGCTTTATTGGTCATCCATTCAGAAAAGATTTCCCAATCAGCGGCAATGTAGAGATGCGCTATGACCCAGAGCTCAAGCGCGTTGTCTACCAGCCTGTCACGATTGAGGCGCGTGAGATTACTCCACGTATCGTTCGCGAAGAACAGTACGGAGGCCCAGTTTAAGTCATGGCACAAATTAAGAACTACACCCTCAATTTCGGTCCTCAGCATCCTGCGGCACACGGCGTATTGCGCTTAGTGCTGGAGTTGGATGGTGAAGTTATACAGCGCGCTGATCCGCATATTGGTCTGTTGCATCGTGCAACTGAGAAGCTGGCCGAGACTCGTACTTGGATTCAAAACGTTCCTTATATGGATCGCTTGGACTATGTGTCCATGATGTCCAATGAGCATGCTTATGTCATGGCTATTGAAAAGTTATTACAAGTCGATGTTCCATTGCGCGCTCAATACATCCGTGTCATGTACGATGAGCTCACGCGTTTATTGAATCACTTGCTTTGGATTGGTTGTCACGGTCTTGACGTTGGTGCGATGGCAGTTTTCCTGTACGCCTTCCGCGATCGTGAAGATATTTTTGATATGTACGAAGCGGTATCAGGCGCTCGTATGCACGCAGCTTACTATCGCCCAGGTGGTGTGTATCGTGACTTGCCTGATCAAATGGCTCAGTACGATAAGTCTAAGATTCGCAGCGCTTCCGCTGTGAAGCGTTTGAATGAAAACCGTAGCGGGACATTGCTAGATTTCATTGAGCAATTTACGAATGGCTTTGATGCAAACGTTGATGAATATTGCAACTTACTTACCGACAACCGTATTTGGAAGCAACGTTTAGTCAATATCGGTATCGTGACTCCCGAGCGCGCCTTGCAACTCGGCTTTACTGGCCCAATGTTACGTGGTTCAGGTATCGAGTGGGATTTGCGTAAGAAACAGCCATACGAAGTCTATGACCGACTCGACTTTGATATTCCAGTAGGCGTTAATGGCGATTCATACGATCGTTATTTAGTGCGCATGGAAGAGATGCGTCAATCCAATCGCATTATCAAGCAATGTGTTGCTTGGTTAAAGGCAAATCCAGGCCCTGTCATGAGTGACAACCATAAGGTTGCTCCACCGAAGCGTGTGGATATGAAGACTAATATGGAAGAATTGATTCATCACTTCAAATTATTTACAGAAGGTATTCACGTTCCCGATGGGGAGGCTTACTCAGCCGTTGAGCATCCAAAAGGTGAGTTTGGCATTTACTTAATTTCTGATGGTGCTAACAAGCCATACCGCATGAAGATTCGTGCTCCAGGATTTGTGCATCTTTCCGCAATGGATGAGATGTCACGTGGCCATATGTTGGCTGATGCCGTAACCATTATTGGTACACAGGATATTGTGTTCGGGGAGATTGACCGCTAATTAAGCGTGCCAAGGATTATTTAATGACAACAACTCTTCAACTATCCGACAAAACGCTGGCTGATATTGCCCGTAACGTCGCTAAGTATCCACCAGAGCAAAAGCAGTCTGCTGTGATGGCTTCATTGATTGCCGCTCAGACTGAAGTCGGTTGGGTTTCACCAGAAGTGATCGCTACCGTAGCGCAAATTTTAGAAATGCCTACGATCGCAGTTGAGGAAGTAGCAACTTTCTACAACATGTACAACACCAAACCCATCGGTAAGTATAAGTTAGTCATCTGCACAAACTTGCCATGCCAATTAACTCATGGCGAAACTGCAGCAACTTACTTAAAAGAAACCTTGGGTATAGGCTACAACGAAACTACTCCATGTGGCACCTTTACTTTAAAAGAGGGTGAGTGCATGGGTGCATGCGGCGATTCACCAGTAATGCTGGTGAATGACAAGCGCATGTGTAGCTTTATGAGTAAAGAAAAGATTGACGCTCTATTAAATGAGCTACGTGCAGAAGGGAAAGTAGCATGACCAGCTTGCACGATCGCCACATTAAGCCTTTGATCCTTGCAGGATTGAATGGTGATAACTGGCGTTTAAAAGATTACGAGAGCCGTGGTGGTTATCAACAGTTACGTCGTTTGATTAATGACAAGGTTGCGCCAGATGCCATCATCGCTGAATTAAAGGCTTCATCACTGCGTGGTCGTGGTGGTGCAGGCTTCCCAACGGGATTGAAGTGGAGCTTCATGCCACGCCAATTTCCAGGTCAAAAATATTTAGTTTGTAATAGTGACGAAGGTGAGCCTGGTACGTTTAAAGACCGTGACATCATGCGTTACAACCCACATGCTTTGATTGAAGGCATGATCATTGGTGCATACACCATGGGTATTACGACAGGCTATAACTACATTCACGGCGAAATATGGGAAGTGTATTCTCGCTTTGAAGAAGCCCTGGAAGAAGCACGTGCTTCTGGTTACTTGGGCGACAAAATTTTAGGCAGTGATTTCTCATTCCAATTGCATGCAGCTCCAGGCTGGGGTGCATATATCTGTGGTGAAGAAACTGCTTTGCTTGAATCTTTAGAGGGCAAAAAAGGTCAGCCACGCTTTAAGCCACCTTTTCCCGCAAGTTTTGGTTTGTATGGCAAACCAACCACGATTAATAACACTGAAACATTTGCTGCTGTGCCATTTGTATTGGCAATTGGCGGTCAAGCCTATTTAGATCTTGGCAAGCCAAACAATGGCGGTACTAAGATTTTCTCAGTATCCGGTGACGTAGTGCATCCAGGAAACTATGAGATTCCATTAGGTACACCATTTGCTGAGCTCTTAAAGCTTGCTGGTGGAATGCGTGATGGTAAGTCGATTAAGGCTGTTATACCTGGCGGTTCATCTGCTCCTGTTATTCCTGGTGCACAGATGATGGATCTGACCATGGATTACGACAGTATCGCTAAAGCAGGTTCGATGTTAGGTTCTGGTGCGGTCATCGTCATGAATGAAACCCGCTGTATGGTTCGCGCACTCGAGCGCCTTTCTTATTTCTATCACGAAGAATCTTGTGGTCAATGTACCCCATGCCGCGAAGGTACTGGCTGGCTATGGCGCATTGTTCACCGCATTGAACACGGTCAAGGTCGCCCTGAAGATTTAGATTTGCTCAACGATGTAGCGGCCAATATTCAAGGTCGCACGATTTGTGCATTGGGTGATGCAGCTGCGATGCCAGTACGTGGCATGTTGAAGCATTACATGGATGAATTTGCGTATCACGTAGAACATAAGCGCTGCTTAGATTCTGCAAAACCTTTATAAGTTATTGAGCACGGGACATCTTAAAGTGAGCATGGTAGAAATCGAATTAGATGGTAAGACGGTAGAAGTTCCGCAAGGTTCGATGGTGATGCACGCCGCGAACAAGTTGGGCACTTACGTTCCGCATTTCTGCTATCACAAGAAGTTATCCATCGCAGCAAACTGTCGTATGTGTCTGGTTGAGGTGGAAAAGGCGCCCAAACCTTTGCCAGCCTGTGCAACACCAGTAACCCAAGGTATGAAGGTGTTTACGCATTCGGCTAAAGCGGTTGAAGCACAGCGCTCAGTCATGGAGTTCTTGCTGATTAACCACCCATTGGATTGCCCAATTTGCGACCAAGGCGGCGAGTGCCAATTACAGGACTTAGCAGTGGGTTACGGAAAATCGAATTCACGCTACGACGAAGAGAAGCGTGTTGTCTTCCATAAAAATGTGGGTCCACTCATCTCAATGCAAGAGATGAGTCGTTGTATTCACTGCACTCGCTGTGTCCGTTTCGGTCAAGAAGTTGCTGGTGTTATGGAGCTTGGCATGATTAACCGTGGCGAGCATTCTGAAATCACCACATTCGTTGGTCAAACCGTGGATTCAGAGTTATCTGGAAATATGATTGATTTATGTCCAGTGGGTGCATTAACAAGCAAGCCATTCCGTTACGAAGCTCGAACATGGGAATTGGGACGCAAGCGTTCCGTAAGTCCGCACGACAGCTTAGGTGCAAATACAACTGTACAAACTAAAGCTAACAAAGTAATGCGTGTAGTTGCTTTGGACAATGAAGAGATCAACGAGTGTTGGATTAGCGATCGTGATCGCTTTGCATATGAAGGCTTGAATAGTAAAGACCGCATCACTACACCAATGGTGAAGCAGGGCGGCCAATGGCTGGAAACGGATTGGCAATCGGCCTTGGATTATGTTGCCCACTCATTGAAGACTATTTCCTCTGAGAGTGGTCCGCAGTCTATTGGTGCATTAGCTCATCCAATCTCTAGCACTGAAGAATTACACCTCTTACAAAAGATCGTTCGTGGCTTAGGCTCAAACCAGGTAGAGACCCGTTTACGTCAAACTGATATTGCTGGTGCAGCAACTGCTCCTTGGTTGGGCATGCCTATTGCTAAGTTGAGTACTTTGGATCGCGCACTAGTCATCGGTAGCTTCTTGCGTAAGGATCAACCAGTCCTGGCAGCGCGCTTGCGCACTGCCACCAAACGTGGTCTCCAAGTTTCTCGTGTTGATGCAGGTGGTGATGATTGGTTAATTACAGCTACTGGAATTGCTGCTGCTCCTAGTGCATGGCTCAATGCTTTGAGTGAAGTTGCTTTGGCAATAGCAAAAGCGAAATCTGTTTCTGCTCCTGTCGGAACTTTTAATTTACCTGTGTCTGCACCAGCACAAAAGATTGCGGACAGCTTGCTCTCAGGCTCTACTGCAGCAGTATTGATTGGTTCAGCCGCTATTGCGCATCCCCATTCATCTGATTTGCATGTCTTGGCACAATTTATTGCTGAGCAAACTGGTGCAACCTTAGGCTTCTTACCAGTAGGTGGCAATGCAGTTGGTGCATCTTTAGTAAATGCCAATGGCGCTGGTATTGAATCAGTATTGTCGGGCGATCGTCGTGCCGTCCTATTGATGAACATCGAGCCAGATTCTGATCTGCCTAATCCAGAGCAAGCACGCGCCGCTTTGGCAATGGCAAATACGGTAATTGCTTTGAGTGCGTACAAG
Organism: Polynucleobacter wuianus; assembly: GCF_001659725.1. Taxonomy (NCBI): domain Bacteria; kingdom Pseudomonadati; phylum Pseudomonadota; class Betaproteobacteria; order Burkholderiales; family Burkholderiaceae; genus Polynucleobacter; species Polynucleobacter wuianus. The sequence goes on from NZ_CP015922.1 coordinate 902,892, forward strand.
TCAGCTGACTTGCTTGAAGTTGCAGATGTTATTCTGCCCATCACACCGTTTACTGAGACAGTATCTACATTTGTCAATGCTGAAGGTAGGGCGCAAACTATCCAGCCAGCAGTGAAGCCTTTGGCTGATTCACGTCCAGCGTGGAAAGTCTTGCGGGTACTTGGTGGGCTGTTGAATTTGGATGGTTTCCTCTATAACTTACCAGAAGAAGTGCTTGGTGAGGCTTTGGGTGATAACTACTGCACACGATTGAACAATCAATCTGCTGCTAATTCTGTAGCCAATGGAACCGTGGCCCCATTAAATGGTCTCGAGCGTTTGTCTGATGTGAATATCTATGCTGGTGATCAAATTGTGCGCCGCTCATCTGCATTGCAATTAACTCGTGATGCAAAACGGGGTAATCAAGTCGGACTAGGTCAGAAACTCTTTAATGCGCTTGGCTTGAAAGAGGGCGATGCTGTGCAAGTAAGTCAGGGCAATCATTCTGTTGCTTTACCAGCCACTCTTGAAGTGAATTTAGCAGAAGGTGCCGTGAGAATTTCTGCAGGCACTGTGGCCAGTGCCAAACTAGGATCTATGTTTGGTCCTGTAACTGTTATCAAGACATAAGGGGCGAGATGGATAATTTCTTGAACCTCATTACGACTCAAGGCGAGGCTATCTTTGGCTCCCTGTGGCCGCTTGTTTGGGCTTTAGTCCGTATTGTCATTATTGTGCTGCCAATGTTTGGTTGTGTGGCTTACTTGACGCTCTGGGAGCGGAAGTTAATTGGTTGGATGCACATTCGTCTTGGACCAAACCGTGTTGGTCCTTTGGGCTTGCTTCAACCCATTGCTGATGCATTAAAGCTCTTGATGAAGGAGATCATCTCCCCAGCGCAAGCAAGCAAAGTGCTGTATTTCATTGCGCCGATTATGGTGATCATGCCTGCATTTGCAGCATGGGCAGTAATTCCATTCCAGGCAAAAATGGTGTTGGCTGATGTTAATGCTGGCCTTTTGTACATCATGGCGATTTCATCGATTGGTGTGTACGGCGTAATTCTTGCGGGATGGTCGTCCAACTCTAAATATCCATTTCTTGGCGCAATGCGCGCATCGGCTCAAATGATTTCTTATGAAATCGCTATGGGCTTTGCATTGGTCACCGTATTGATAACTTCAGGCTCTTTGAACTTAAGCGCGATTGTGGCTTCTCAGGAGCATGGTTATTTCGCACATATGGGTTTGAACTTCCTATCCTGGAATTGGTTACCACTGCTACCAATGTTCTTGATCTATTTCATTTCAGGTGTTGCTGAGACAAACCGTCATCCATTTGATGTGGTGGAAGGCGAGTCTGAGATTGTTGCAGGACACATGGTTGAGTATTCAGGAATGTCGTTTGCAATGTTCTTCTTGGCTGAATACGCCAACATGATTTTGATCGCTGCTGTTGCCTCCATCATGTTCTTGGGTGGATGGTTGCCCATTGTCGATTTGCCTATCTTTCGCGACATTCCAGGTTTCTTCTGGCTATTTGGCAAAACATTCTTCCTGTTATCTTGTGTGATCTGGTTGCGTGCTACATTGCCACGCTACCGTTACGACCAGATTATGCGCTTGGGCTGGAAGATCTTTATCCCCATCTCAGTCTTCTGGGTGGTTGTTATCGGCGCTTGGGTCGTATCCCCATGGAATATCTGGAAATAAGTTGATCAATCATGTTTAAGAAAATTTCCCAATTCCTCGATAGCTTGATGCTTAAAGACATCTTGACAGGTATGTCGATTACTGGTCGATATCTCTTTAAGCCAAAAATCACCGTTCAATACCCTGATGAGAAGACGCCGTTATCAAGTCGATTCCGCGGCTTGCACGCTTTGCGCCGCTATGAAAATGGTGAAGAGCGTTGCATCGGTTGCAAATTATGTGAGGCAGTATGCCCAGCATATGCAATCACCATTGAGACAGCAGAGCGTGATGACGGTACGCGTCGTACATCCCGTTATGACATCGACTTAACGAAGTGTATTTTCTGTGGTTTCTGTGAAGAAGCTTGTCCGGTTGATGCTATCGTTGAAACGAATATTTTTGAGTATTTCGGTGATAAGCGTGGCGATCTGTACTTTACTAAAGAAATGCTTTTGGCTGTTGGCGATAAGTACGAAAAAGATATTGCCGCTAATCGTGCTGCTGACGCACCTTATCGTTAATCGAATAGAGCACAAATTATTATGACATTCGATCCATCTACATTATTCGCTGTTTTCTTCTACGGCTTTGCAGGCTTGTTAGTGATTTCTGCATTGCGCGTGATAACGGCTCGCAATCCTGTGCATGCAGCACTATTCTTGGTTCTAGCTTTCTTCTGCGCCTCTGGCTTGTGGATGTTGCTCAAAGCAGAATTCTTAAGCCTCGCATTGATTTTGGTTTATGTTGGCGCTGTGATGGTTCTATTCTTATTCGTAGTGATGATGCTCGACTTAGATCTTGAGCATCTTCGCCGTGATTTCAAGAAATTTCTGCCTGTCGCCTTCTTAATGGGTGCTGTGATTGTTCTTGAATTATCGATCGTGATTATTCGTAGTTTTATCGGAACTAACGCGCCAGTACAACCGATGCCAGAAGAAGTAATGGCAAATAATACCCAAGCTTTGGGCATGTTAATTTTTGGTGAATATGTTTATGCCTTTGAAGTTGCCGGTGTGATCTTGTTAGTAGCGATCATTGCTGCAGTCGCTTTGACACTGCGTAATCGCAAAGACTCAAAATCACAGAATATTCATGAGCAAGTAAATGTGGTAGCGGCTGATCGGATGCGTATCGTGAAGATGGGCTCTGATATGGCTGCAAAGCAAGATGCTAGGGGAGAAAAGAAATGATGAACATCACTCTAGCTCACTACTTAGTGCTTAGCGCGATCTTGTTCGCAACGAGCGTTATCGGTATTTTCTTGAATCGTAAGAATGTCATCGTGCTTTTAATGGCAATCGAATTGATGCTTCTCTCAGTCAATATGAACTTTGTTGCCTTTTCACATTATTTGGGTGACATGGCAGGTCAAGTATTCGTATTCTTTATTTTGACTGTGGCAGCTGCTGAAGCGGCTATCGGCTTGGCAATCTTAGTTGTGCTCTTCCGTAAGGTTGACACGATTAACGCCGAAGATCTTGACCACCTTAAAGGCTAGTCATGCAATTGACCTTAAATATTCCTGTTCTCTGTGCCATTCCATTGGCGCCATTGGTGGGCTCAATCATTGCTGGCTTCTTTGGCACCAAATTAGGTGGTAACCGCATTGGTCATGGAGCAAGCCAATTTGTGACCATCTTGGGTGTAACTATTGCCTTCGTTTTATCTTGCAATGTGTTATCCCAGGTAATGGATGGCTTCTATTTCAACGGTACCGTATATCGTTGGATGCAACTAGGTGAGCTCAATTTAGATATTGGCTTCTTAATTGATCCATTAACAGCAACCATGATGTGTGTAGTGACCTTTGTGTCGCTAATGGTTCATATTTACACGATTGGCTATATGCATGGTGAAGAAGGCTATAACCGCTTCTTCTCATACATCTCATTGTTTACTTTTGCCATGTTGATGTTGGTAATGAGTAACAACCTTTTGCAGCTTTTCTTTGGTTGGGAAGCGGTGGGTGTGGTGTCCTATTTATTGATTGGCTTCTACTTCGAGCGTCAATCGGCAGTGTTTGCCAATATGAAAGCCTTCTTAGTTAACCGTGTTGGTGACTTTGGCTTCATCCTAGGTATTGGTCTATTGCTAGCAAGCACAGGGTCTATGCAATATGACGTGATCTTCTCGCAAAATGCTGCGTTGGCAGCACAAACTTTGCCAGGGACAAGTTGGAACCTGGTAACAGTGGCATGCATTTGTTTGTTTATTGGCGCCATGGGTAAATCAGCGCAATTCCCATTGCATGTATGGCTTCCAGATTCCATGGAAGGTCCAACCCCTATTTCTGCATTGATTCACGCAGCAACCATGGTTACAGCTGGCATCTTTATGGTGTCACGGATGTCACCGCTATTTGAGCTCTCAGATGTTGCTTTGAGCTTTATCTTGGTAATTGGCTCAATTACAGCCTTATTCATGGGTTTCTTGGGCATCGTACAAAACGATATCAAGCGTGTAGTTGCTTATTCAACATTGTCTCAATTGGGTTACATGACTGTTGCCTTGGGTGTATCCGCTTACCCAGTAGCAATTTTTCACTTGATGACGCATGCATTCTTTAAGGCACTCTTGTTCCTTGCTGCCGGTAGCGTTATTTTGGGTATGCACCACGAGCAAGATATGCGCAAGATGGGTGGCTTGTGGAAATACATGCCAATAACTTGCCTAATGATGCTCTTGGGTAACTTGGCGTTAATTGGTACACCGTTCTTCTCCGGCTTTTACTCAAAAGATTCCATCATTGAGGCTGTTGCAGCAAGTCATATTCCTGGCTCAGGATTTGCTTACTTTGCAGTAATGGCAAGTGTATTTGTGACGGCTTTGTATTCTTTCCGACTGTATTTCTGGGTATTCCACGGCAAGGCCCGTTGGGGTCATGCAGATTCACATGATCACCATCATGATCATGCAGAGCAGGGCGATGATCACGCCCACCATGGTTTAGCTCCCGGAGAGAAGCCACACGAGTCCCCATTGGTAGTGACTTTGCCATTGATTCTCTTAGCTATTCCCTCTGTGATTATTGGTTTCTACACAATTTCACCACTCTTGTTTGGTACTTACTTTGGGGATTCAATCTTTATCGATTTAGCTCGTCATCCCGTCATGAAGGAGCTTGAAGAAGAGTTTCATGGCCCAATAGCGATGGCAATTCATGCATTTACTTCGCCAGTATTAGGTCTCGTTTTACTTGGCGTGTTGACAGCGGCAATTGGTTATTTATGGGCTCCCAAATTACCAGCAAAATTTGCTGAGGCTTTTGCCCCTATTAAGAAACTTTTTGATAACAAGTACTACTTAGATGACTTAAACCAAGCAGTGTTTGCCAAGGGTCTGATCTGGATTGGAAGCTTCTTGTGGCATCGCGGCGATCAAAAAGTGATCGACGGTTTCTTTGTTAACGGCAGCGCACATTCAGTTGGACGCTTTGCTGGTGTCATTCGCCATTTGCAATCCGGTTATGTGTATCACTATGCTTTTGCAATGATTGCAGGCTTAGCGGTATTGTTGGCCTGGGTTTTGTATGCTTACCTGCCTTTTGTTAGATAGGCCTTTGTTACTTAAGAAGCCACTATGACTCTTTCTTACGCCATTTGGACCCCGATTATTTTTGGACTCATTATTTTGTTTTATGGGTCTGAAAAGCCATCTGCTGGAGTGCGCTGGTTGGCCCTAATCGGTGCTGTTATTGGCTTTATCGCAACTTTGCCTTTGGTGATCAACTTTGATATTGCTAATGCGGGTATGCAGTTTGTTGAAAAGTTTAGTTGGATTCCTCGTTACGACATTAATTACTACCTTGGTATTGATGGTATTTCAGTTTGGTTCATTGTTTTAACAGCATTTATTAACATCTTTGTTGTGATTGCCGCCTGGGAAGTGATTGATACCAAGGTTTCCCAGTACATGGCTTCATTCATGATTCTTTCGGGACTAATGATTGGTGTTTTCTGTGCTTTAGACGCCTTGTTGTTCTATGTATTCTTCGAGGCAACGTTGATCCCGATGTACATCATCATTGGTGTATGGGGTGGTCATAACCGTATTTATGCCGCCTTTAAGTTTTTCTTGTATACCTTGCTTGGCTCATTGCTAACCTTGGTTGCAATGCTGTACCTCTACAACGTTACAAATACTTTTGATATCTTGGCTTGGCAAAACGCCCGTCTAGATATTGTTGAACAGATTTTGTTGTTTGCCGCTTTCTTTATGGCCTTTGCTGTGAAGGTTCCAATGTGGCCTCTCCATACTTGGTTGCCAGATGTTCACGTTGAAGCGCCTACCGGTGGATCGGTTGTGTTGGCTGCAATTATGTTAAAGCTTGGCGCATATGGTTTCCTGCGCTTCTCTTTGCCAATTGCTCCAGATGCCAGCCAATATCTTGGCCCATTTGTCATTTTCTTATCTTTAGTTGCCGTCATTTATGTTGGCGCTGTTGCGCTGGTTCAAAAAGATATGAAAAAGCTTGTAGCGTATTCATCTGTAGCGCATATGGGATTTGTAACCTTAGGATTCTTCCTCTTTAGTCCACTAGGTATTGAGGGCGGCATAGTTCAGATGATTTCTCACGGCTTTGTTGCCGGTGCAATGTTCTTGTCTATCGGCGTTCTATATGACCGTATGCATACTCGTCAAATTGCAGATTACGGTGGTGTAGTGCATCGTATGCCAGCCTTTACTGCTTTTGCAGTGTTGATGGCGATGGCGAACTGCGGATTACCGGCTACCTCAGGATTCGTTGGCGAATTCATGGTGATTTTGGCGGCAGTTGATTATGACTTTGTGATCGGTATCCTAGCTGCTACGGCATTAATTCTTGGTGCTGCGTATTCTCTATGGATGGTTAAGCGGGTATTCTTTGGTGCGATGAATAATGCCCATGTACAAGAGCTCAAAGACCTCAACGCCCGTGAATATTTCATGATGGCTGTCTTAACGATCTGCGTAATTGGAATGGGTGTGTATCCAAAACCATTTACAGACATTATTCATCCAGCGGTAATTAATCTGCTACAGCATGTTGCTGTTAGCAAACTCTGAGTAAAAGCAAATGCAAGCATTCGACCTATACGCCATCCTGCCGGAACTCGTTTTACTCCTTGCCACTTGCTTCTTATTGGTAGCAAGTGTTTATGTTCGCGAAAGAGTACCTACTACACTAGGTATTGAGCAAGATATTTTTCATACTCCACGCGGAGTAGGTTTTGTTTACTTCTTTTCACTGCTCTTATTGATTTATCTGATTTTTGCATTTGTTGGTCGCATGGGTGACGTTTCCCTGGTGGCCATGAATGGTTTATTTCAATCAGACCCACTCTCAAACTTACTTAAGGCCTGTTCATGTGGCGCTGTTTTGGTGAGTTTGATTTACTCTAAGCGGTATTTACAGGATCGCGCTTTATTCCGTCCTGATTTTATCGTCTTGGCATTGCTGGCGCTATTGGGTCAGATGGTATTGATCTCTGGTGCTAATTTATTAACTTTGTACCTTGGCCTAGAGTTGATGGCTTTACCTACTTATGCCTTGGTTGCCATGCGCCATAACAGCGAAAAGAGTGTTGAAGCTGGTATTAAGTATTTCGTATTAGGCGCATTGGCATCTGGTTTCTTGCTCTATGGTATGTCCATGCTTTATGGCGTAACCGGTTCTTTGGATCTGATTGAGATCTTTAAAACGGTAGCCGATCCTCGTGTAAACCATTTGGTGATGGCTTTTGGCTTGGTATTCATTGTTTCTGGACTGGCCTTTAAGCTAGGTGTTGTGCCATTTCATATGTGGGTTCCAGACGTTTATCAAGGTGCTCCTACTGCAGTGACTTTGATGATTGCAGGCGCTCCTAAGTTGGCTGCATTTGCGCTCTTATTCCGTTTGCTTGTGAATACACTTTTGCCATTGATGGGTGACTGGCAGCCGATGTTGGTATTGCTTGCAATTCTGTCATTGATAGTTGGCAACGTTACGGCGATTGCGCAAACTAACGTCAAGCGTATGCTTGCTTATTCTGCTATTGCGCAAATGGGATTCGTGATGTTGGGCATGTTGTCCGTATTTGACGATCATGCCTTTAGCGCTTCCGTGTTTTATGTGATTACTTATGTGCTGACAACCTTGGGTACCTTCGGTCTATTGATGGCTTTATCGCACAAAGGATATGACTGTGAAACTCTGGAAGGTCTCAAGGGTTTAAATAAGAAGCATCCCTGGTTTGCTTTCATTGGACTTGTCATGATGTTCTCCTTAGCCGGAATTCCGCCTACAGTCGGTTTTGCGGCTAAATTAGGTGTTCTAGAGGCTTTAGTAGATGCGGAGCATACCTTCTTGGCAATCATTGCTGTGATGGCTTCTTTGGTCGGCGCTTTCTACTACCTGAGAGTGGTAAAGGTTATGTATTTCGATGAGCCTAGTCATGAAGTCACAGTTTCTGGTTCTGGTTTTGCTAAAGGTTTGTTGAGCTTGAACACTATCTTGGTATTGGCGCTGGGCATTATTCCTGCTGGTTTAATGAGTGTTTGCTTGGATGCAATGCGTCGCACCTTACTAGGCTCGTAAAATTCATGGCACACCCAGATAAAGGCTCCTTAGGGAGCCTTTATTATTTAATACGGATGCATCAAGTTGTAATGACACTTAAATGACATACGTTTTCTGTACGATTTATTGATAATTGAATTAGACAATGTCGAAAAAATTTTATGACTGAAAAATCATTTCAAGATTTACCTGCTGGCGATCAACACTTGAGAGAGGATCGTATCTCCGGTGAAGATATTTATGGCGGCATCTTTCTCAATATGAAGCGTGACCAGGTGCGCTTACCCGATGGACAAACCGCTGCAAGGGAGTATTTAACCCATCCTGGTGCTGTAGCAATAGTGGCCTTATTAGAAGATGGAAGGGTGCTTCTGGAGCGTCAGTATCGCTATCCAATAGCAAAAGCCTGTATTGAAATTCCTGCTGGTAAATTAGAGATTGGTGAAGATCATTTACTCTGTGCGCAACGTGAGCTCGAAGAAGAAACAGGTTATACCGCTAAGAAATGGAGTTATATTCGCCGCATTCATCCGGTGATTTCCTATTCAACCGAATTCATTGATATCTATCTGGCTGAAGACTTGGTTGCTGGCAAAAGTCAGTTAGACGACGAAGAGTTTTTAGATGTCTTTGCAGCCCCTTTAGAGCAGTTAATTGCCTGGATAGAAGGGGGCGAGATTACGGACGTCAAAACTACGATTTCTGCCTACTGGCTAGATCGCTATCGCCGAGGATTGACCAGTCCCATGCCAATCAAATAGGCATTATTCAATTCCTATTAAAATAGGGCCTATTGAATTTGGCGTTTATGCCCTTATATAGGTCTTATGAAAGTCTACAACCTCGCTTGCCCTCTAGATCATCGTTTTGAAGGTTGGTTTGCCTCTGAAGAGGACTGCCTTGCACAGCAAGAGAAGGGCATGCTGGCTTGCCCAGTATGCGATAGCACTCATATTACCCGTATGCCCTCGGCACCTCATATTGCAAAATCTACCTCCACTGCGCTAGCATCTTCAAAAACGGTTCCAAATGAAGATATTGGTTCATCAAGTGGTGATGTGGTTGCCTTAACTGGAAACGACCATTCTCATTTAGAGGCACAAGTTCAAGCTGCATTCCTTAAGGGGATGCGTGAGCTAATGGGTAAATCTGAGGATGTTGGAACTTCGTTTGCAGAAGAGGCTAGAAAGATTCACTACAAAGAAGCGCCGGAGCGCAGCATCCGTGGTCAAACAACCTTAGATGAGGCTGAATCTTTAAGGGAAGAGGGTATTGAGGTTTTAGCGGTACCGCTGTTGCCGGCGTTTAAAAATACGCTTCAATAAAACTTTCAATTCTTAGATAAAAAAATATCGATCCTCAGATCGCTATTTTTATTTGGAGTAGGTCTATTACTTCGAAGTCGGCATAACAAACTCTGCACCTTTAGCAATGCTCTCAGGCCAACGTTGCATAACGCTCTTTTGTTTGGTGTAGAAGCGAACGCCTTCTTTGCCATAAGCATGCATGTCACCGAAGAGGGATTTCTTCCAACCACCAAAGCCATGCCATGCCATTGGAACTGGGATGGGCACATTAATACCAACCATTCCAACTTGAACGCGGCGGGCAAATTCACGGGCTATATTGCCATCGCTGGTAAAGCACGCAACACCATTGCCAAACTCACAAGCGTTTACCAAATTCAAGGCTTCAGTAAAGTTAGCAACTCGCAAGCAAGATAAAACAGGCCCAAAGATTTCTTCTAAGTAAATCTTCATGTCTGGCGTGACGTTATCAAACAATGTACCTCCCAGGAAGAATCCACCCTCATTACCGGGAACCTTGAGTCCACGACCATCTACTAGCAATTTTGCGCCAGAGGCAACGCCACTATCAATGTAACCAGTGATACGCTCTAATGCAGCTTTGGTGACGATTGGACCCATTTCTGCATCGAGCTCCATGCCGTTCTTTACTTTGAGCGTCTTAGTGCGCTCGATCAACTTCGGCATGATTTTTTCAGCTACATCACCAACCAATACGGCTACAGAGATGGCCATACAACGCTCACCAGCTGAGCCGTAAGCAGCGCCTACCAACGCATCAATGGCTTTATCGATGTCTGCATCAGGCATGATGACCATATGGTTCTTAGCACCACCCAATGCTTGCGAGCGTTTGCCAAAGTGAGCGCAACGTTCATAAATATAGTTTGCAATTGGGGTCGATCCAACAAAGCTAATTGCTTTGACGTCTGGATTTTCAATTAAGGCATCAACCGCTTCTTTATCGCCTTGAACCACATTAAATACGCCATCAGGTAAACCGGCTTCTTTTAGAAGCTTAGCCATGAACAAAGAGGCAGATGGATCAGTTGGGCTTGGTTTGAGAATGAAGGTATTGCCACAAGCAATCGCCATTGGGAACATCCACATTGGAACCATAACCGGGAAGTTAAATGGTGTAATACCAGCAACAACGCCTAAAGGTTGACGCATCACCCAATTATCAATATCAGTGGATACTTGTTCGGTGTATTCGCCTTTGAGAAGCTCTGGAATGCCGGTTGCAAATTCTACGATTTCAATACCGCGAGTGACTTCACCTTGGGCATCGGTAAATACCTTGCCGTGTTCAGCTGTAATGATGGCTGCTAATTCATCGCGATTCGCGTTGAGTAACTCTAAATACTTAAACATAATGCGGGCACGACGCAGTGGGCTAGTTAGGCTCCAAGACTCAAAAGCCTTTTGTGCAACTGCAACTGCTGCGTCAACTTCCTTATGACTAGCAAGAGCAACTCGGCGGGCTACCGCACCCTTCGATGGGTTGTACACATCCGCAAAACGACCATCTTTAGGGTTTACAACAGAGCCACCTACGTAGTGGCCGATATCTTCGTTTGATTCAAAGGCTTTTGGTGCGTTCATAATCTTCTGTATTAAGTATTGTTGATTTTTAGGGTCAAAAAGGGCGCTGGGCTGGTTTGCCTCCACGACCTTGCCGTCTCGTTTATTCTGTTTTTTAGTATTCTATCGCTTTAAGGCAATTTTAGTATTTTGACCCCCTTTCCCGACTTTTAAGGCATTTCCATGAGCCTCTTATTTACCCCCTACACACTCAATTCCCCTCGTGGACCCCTAGAGCTTGCAAATCGCATCATCGTCGCCCCCATGTGTCAATATTCTGCCTCCAATGGCGAAGCTACAGACTGGCACCTGATGCATTGGGGAAACTTATTGAATAGTGGGGCTGCTTTGTTCATTATTGAGGCAACTGGGGTAACGCCAGAGGGTCGTATCACTCCAGCATGCCTAGGGTTGTGGGATGACCGTACCGAGACCGCCTTAAAGGATAAATTGAGTCGAGCCCGTAAATTGGCGCCTGCTACTCCAGTATTTATTCAATTGGCTCATGCGGGACGTAAAGCATCAAGTGCCACCCCTTGGAACGGTGGTCAGCTATTGTCGCTTGATCAAGGTGGTTGGGAAACCTTAGCTCCTTCAGCAATTCCACAGCTCGATGGAGAGCGTTTACCGCATGAACTCTCAAAAGCTGAGCTAAAAGATCTGATCGATGCATTTGTCGTGGCAGCCAAACGTTCTGATCGTATCGGACTTGATGGTATTGAATTGCATGGTGCTCACGGTTATTTATTGCATCAATTTTTATCTCCCATTGCCAATCAACGCAAGGATGAATACGGCGGTTCATTTGAAAATCGTATTCGCTTTCCGCTGGAATTATTTTCTGCAGTAAGAGCGGCCTATCAGGGGGTATTAGGTATTCGTATTTCTGCGAGTGATTGGGTCGAGGGGGGCTGGACTCCCGAAGAGACGGCTGAATTCGCAAAAAAACTCAAACCATTAGGATGTGACTTTGTCCACATATCCTCAGGCGGTATTTCTCCAAATCAAAAAATTGCATTAGGACCGAATTATCAAGTGCCATTTGCAAAAATAGTCAAAGACCAATCTGGTTTACCAACGATAACTGTTGGACTGATTACGGATCCCCATCAGGCTGAGGCGATATTGCAAACAGGCGATGCTGATCTGATTGCTTTAGCTCGAGCATTCTTATACAAACCCCGTTGGGGCTGGGAGGCAGCCGCTGTGCTTGAGGGCACAGTGAATGCCAACGAAAGATATTGGCGTTGCTTGCCACGTGAAGCACAAGCGGTATTTGGTAACGTTAAAGTTGGCCAGAGATAACACAATAAAAGTACTCAGGAGATTCTATGAATACATTTGCTTTCACTAAAAAACTATTGGTAATTTTGGGTATCGCCACAGTTACCGGTATAGCAGGCGCACAATCCTTTCCGGATAGACCTATTACTCTAGTTGTTCCCAATCCTCCAGGTGGCTTGGTGGATACCTCGGCACGCTTGCTCAGCGAACCGCTGACAAGGGTGATTGGTCAAACTATTGTTGTTGATAATAAACCTGGCGCAAGTGGAAATATTGCTTATCAATATGTAGCAAATGCTAAACCAGATGGATATACCTTATTAATTTCCTACTCTGGATATCACGTTGGTAACCCAGCTTTAATGGATAAGTTGCCTTGGGATCCGATTAAAGATTTTTCACCTATTGCACTGCTTACCGTATCTACCAATGTCATTGCAGTTCATCCATCTGTACCAGTGAATAACTTAAAAGAATTCATTGCCTATGCTAAGGCTAATCCAGGCAAACTTAACTATGCCTCACAAGGTAATGGCTCGGTATCTCACATTGGTACTGAAATGTTTAAGCAGACCACGGGTGTTGATATGGTCCACGTTCCATACAAGGGCTCTGGTCCAGCTATTCAGGATGTTTTAGCAGGCCAAGTGCAAGTATTTATTTCAACCCCTCCGTCTGTGATGCAACATGTTCAGAGTGGCAAGCTCAAAGGTCTGGCTGTAACAGGTAAGAATCGTCATCCAGGCATGCCAAATGTTCCAACAACTGCCGAAGCGGGCTTGCCATCATTTCAATTGGAGTCTTGGGTTGGCTTATTTGCTCCAGTGGGTACGCCTGCACCAATCGTCGCAAAGTTGACTGACTCTGTTAAGAAGAGCTTGGCACTACCTGAAGTTAAAGAACGTGCCGATGTTGCTGGTGTGGAACTGCGTTACCTTAATCCTGCACAAACAGATGCCTTAGTTAAAAAGGAACTTCCTTATTGGAATAAAGCGATCAAGTCAGCGCATATTACGCTTGACTGATTTCTCGCTCTTTAAGTCTGACCTATGTTTGGTGGCGCATGATCGTCACTTGCCGATTTCTATCTTTCTGAAATTTTTAAATAATGAAGCAACATTCTGTACGTGAAGCTTGGCTAGAGGATGCCGTAAAACACCTTGAGCCCGTATTTTCTAAAGCTGGCTATGCCATTCCACCCGTAAGGGTTTCTTGTGGGTTTCCAGCCTCGAGCAGCCCTAGAACGACACTAGGCCAATGTTGGCCAAGAGAGCGTTCTGGCGGTGGCGTAAATGAGATTTTCATTTCCCCAAAGATTGATGATCCTGTTCAATTGCTTGATACCTTGGTTCACGAGCTTTGTCATGCGGTCGATGATTGCTTCAGTGGACATGGGGAAGATTTCAAAGGAATTGCTCAAACGGTTGGTCTTGAAGGGCCAGCCAGAATGGCTCATGCAACAGAAGAGTTGACCGTTAAACTCATGATGATCAGTCAGGAGTTAGGGCCATATCCGCATCAAGCGATTGTGTTCCCGCCGCCAAGACCCAGCAATGCTAGTAGAAGTAAGGCTAAATGTGGTCAATGCGGTTTTGAGGTCACATTGCTCAAGAAATGGGCAAGCTACGGGGCACCCATTTGCCCTAAGGACAACATTCGTATGCAAGAGGACATTCCTGAGACGATTGAGAATACGACTGACTATGACAGTGACTCCGTTGGCAAGGGCGCCAAAGCACCTCCAGATGAGATACGCAGAGCCATTAGCTAAGCCATAAGTGGGTAAAATTGAGTTTTTTCTACCGATAATTCGCCAACAATAATCATATTTGAGACTACGAACAAATGAACGCAAAAAAGATATTTAAAAACCCTAAGATCGCAGTAATTGCTGGTGATGGTATTGGTAAAGAAGTCATGCCAGAAGGTGTTCGTGCTCTTGAGGCGGCTAACCGAAAGTTTGGTATTGGTATGCAGTTCGATCACTTTGATTTTGCAAGCTGTGACTACTATCTCAAGCATGGCAAGATGATGCCCGATGATTGGTTTGATACTTTAATGAAGTATGACGCCATTTTCTTTGGCGCAGTAGGAATGCCAGACATTCTTCCTGACCACGTTTCTTTGTGGGGGAGCTTGATCCAATTCCGCCGTGGCTTTGATCAATATGTGAATTTACGTCCTGTACGTTTATTACCAGGCGTTCCTTGCCCATTGGCTAATCGCAAACCAGGTGATATTGATTTCTTTGTAGTTCGAGAGAATACCGAAGGCGAATATTCTAGTGTTGGTGGAAAAATGTTCCCTGATACCGATCGCGAGTTTGTAATTCAGGAATCAATCTTTACAAGACAGGGCGTTGATCGTATTTTGCAGTACGCATTTGATCTAGCGCAGAGTCGCCCAAAGAAACACCTTACCTCAGCTACGAAATCTAACGGTATTGCAATTACCATGCCTTACTGGGATGAGCGAGTAGAAGCAATGTCTAAGAAATTTGCTGATGTCCGCACTGATAAATATCACATTGATATTCTGGCTGCGCATTTTGTCATGAATCCAGATCGTTTTGATGTCGTTGTTGCCAGCAATTTATTTGGCGATATCTTGTCGGATTTGGGTCCAGCTTGTACTGGTACGATTGCAGTCGCTCCATCAGGCAGCATTAATCCAGAAGGTAAATTTCCATCATTATTTGAACCGGTTCATGGTTCTGCACCAGATATTTATGGCAAGATG
This sequence comes from Polynucleobacter wuianus, assembly GCF_001659725.1. Lineage (NCBI taxonomy): Bacteria > Pseudomonadati > Pseudomonadota > Betaproteobacteria > Burkholderiales > Burkholderiaceae > Polynucleobacter > Polynucleobacter wuianus. Next base: position 918,020 of record NZ_CP015922.1, read on the forward strand.
ATTGCCAATCCTATTGGACAAATTTGGAGTGGGGCGATGATGCTGGATCACTTGGGTTATCCAGAAGCCGGTAATGCCATTTTCTCTGCAATTGAAAAAGTATTAGCAGTAGGTCCTGGTCATGCACCATTAACACCAGATTTAGGTGGTACTGCTAAAACTGATGACCTTGGTAAAGCGATTGCTGCTGCAATCTAATTGCATGGCTCATTAGGGGATGGCTCAGCCTTATGCGCCCTTACTCCAACAGATGCTGCTGGAGTTTCAAAATCAGCGTCTTGATTCGGCTGAGCGTTTAGCGCGCTCTATACTACGCGTTAACTCCAAAGATCTTGTAGCCCTTCAAGTTCAAGGTCTATGCATGGCAATGCAAGGTCGTGTTGCAGAGTCAATTAAGCCTTTTGCATTAGCCGCAACCCTTGATTCAAAAAATACTGAAATACTGACGAATCTAGCAAAGGCGCAGCATCAAACCGAGTTTTATGCTGAAGCTGTAGCATCATTTGAGAAGCTTAATAAGTTAATTCCTAATAATGTGCAGGTATTAACTGATTTAGGAACTTCATATGCAAAAAATAGACACTACAAAAAGGCAGAGTTAGCTTTTGATAGGGCTATTCAACTAGATCCTAGCTATTTTCTGGCTTGGTCAAATAAGGGAAATCTCTTTGCTGACCAAGGATATCCCGATAGCGCCATCAATTGTTTTGAGAAAGCGCTACAACTAAATCCAACTTATGCTGAAACATGGACTAATTACGGTAATGCTTTTTTTGATCTGGGTCGTTTTGATGAGGCATGTAAAGCTCATGATCAATCATTATTGTGTAATCCCGACTATGCGGAAGCATGGTTTAATAAGGGAAATTGCTTAATAGAGCTAAAGCAGGGAGAGTTAGCCTTGGAGAGTTATTCTAAGGCGTTTGAGCTTAAACAAAAGATTCCATTCTTAATTGGTCAGCTAATCAACTCGCTCGCTACTCAGTGCAATTGGGAAAGCATCGAAGTTTTATTGCCAATCGCTTTAAAAGCAGTTAGCGAGAACAAGCCAGCTGTACCGCCTTTTATTTTGCTTCAAACATCCGCTAACCTTGCATTGCAATATCAAGCGGCTCAAATATACCTTCGCGAACGCATACCATTTATTAATGACGCCACATTTGATCGTGTAAAAAAGTCTGGAAATCAAAAGATAAGGATTGGGTATTTCTCGTCTGACTTCAAAGAGCATCCCGTAGGCATCCTGATTGAAAACTTAATTAAGCTTCATGATCGATCCCGTTTTGAGATTTATGGATTCTTTTTAAGTAAAAAATCTGGGGATTTCCTTGAGAGTAGGCTGGTGGGATCCTTCGATAAGACATTTGATTTATTCGGCATTCATGATATTGAGGCTCAAAAGCAAGTTGTTGATCAGGGACTCGATATTGCCGTCGACTTAAATGGACATACTGCTGGCGCTAGAACAGGTTTATTCGCTAGAAAAATTGCCCCTCTGCAACTAAGTTATCTGGGCTATGCAGGCACGTCAGGCGCTAGCTTTTATGACTATTTAATCGCCGATCAAATTGTCATCCCAGAGTGGAATCAGAAGTTCTTTTCTGAAAAACTCGCCTATATGCCGAATTCTTTTTTTCCAGCAGATACCTTGCTTAGCCCCCAAGAATTTGGTCCGATTCCTACGCGCGTAGACCAAGGCCTCCCTGCGGATGGCTTTATATTCGCAAGTTTCAATAATTCCTACAAAATAACCCAGCAAATTTTTACAATATGGATGAATTTACTCAAAAAAGTTTCTGGCAGCGTGCTTTGGTTATCAAAGCCTTCTGATTTAGCTATTCAAAATTTGCGAGAATATGCTCAAAAGTTAGGAGTCGACCCGAATAGATTGGTATTCGCCAAACTAGTTCCAGCAAGGATAGATCATTTAAGTCGGCTTCGCTTAGCAGATCTATTTTTGGATACTCCACACTTTAATGCGCATACTACTGCGGCTGATACTTTATGGGCTGGAGTACCCGTGTTGACACAGATTGGCGAGACCTTTGCGGGTAGGGTGGCCGCAAGTCAGTTGACGGCTCTGGGTATGGGTGAGTTGATTACAAAAACCCCAGAAGAGTATTTTGCTAAAGCGCTAGAACTAGCCAATGATCCACAGGCACTAATAGAGTTACGCAATAAACAAGAAGCAAATCGATTCACGACACCATTGTTTAATACTAAGCAATACGTCAAAGATTTAGAGTCTTTATATAGCGATCTAATAGAGAAAAAATCTTAGTTACTTTAATTCGCTGGACTCCAAACTGAGTCTTTTTTGCTGGATTTAGCAATCTCTGCCAGAATCTTTTCATGTTGCTCAAGATCATCATTGCTGGCGGTCAAAACTTTTAGGCTTACTGGCAAAGCTTTTGCATGGCTATCTGAGTCTGCGCCTACGGTGTAATCAATTAAATCGATAGAGAGGTCCTCCTGACCTCGAGTCATCGCTATATAGACTTCAGCGAGAAGCTGGGCATCTAATAGCGCGCCGTGAAGGGTGCGATGTTCGTTGCTAATGCTAAAGCGATCGCAAAGAGCGTCTAAGGAGTTGCGCTTGCCTGGAAACATTTGTCGAGCATCTAGCAAGGTATCAATAATCTTCGATGCTAATCCTCTAAATGGAGGGCGCTTGAGAAGCGCAAATTCATTATCTAAAAAGCCTAAGTCGAAGGCCGCGTTATGAATGACAATCTCAGCGCCATCAACAAATTCAATGAGTTGCTCTACGATATTGCCAAATAATGGCTTATCCGATAAAAACTCTCGGGATAAGCCGTGAACTGCAAAGGCACCCGCATCAATATCGCGCTCTGGATTGATGTAATAGTGAAAGGTGCGATCCGTTAATCGTCGATCAATCACTTCAACACAACCAATTTCAATAATGCGATCACCCGTTGCCGGATTCAAGCCAGTGGTTTCAGTATCTAGAATAACTTGACGCATCAGGTTCCCTCAAGTACGGAAGGTGGAATTTCCATGGGTCCATTGCCAGCATATTTATCTAGGTAGAGATAAATCACGGGGGTAATGATCAGGGTTACAAATTGAGAGAAGATTAATCCACCTGCAACGCTAATACCTAGGGGCTGACGTAATTCAGCACCAGCGCCAATACCAAACGCAATAGGTAGTGCACCCATCAACGCAGCAAAGGTTGTCATCATGATTGGGCGGAAACGTAAGATGCAGGCTTCACGGATTGCTTTCTCAGGCGTCATGCCTTGGTTGCGTTGGGCATCTAGCGCAAAGTCAATCATCAAAATCGCATTCTTTTTAACAATACCAATCAAAAGCAAAATACCTATCGATGCAACAATAGTTAATTCAAAGCCAAAGATACGTAAAGAAAGAATTGCGCCAATGGCAGCTGACGGTAAGCCCGCCAAAATGGTAAGCGGGTGAATATAGCTCTCATAGAGAACGCCCAAAAGAATATAGATCACACCTAAAGCGGCAAAGATTAATATCAACTGACCAGATTGATTGCTCTTAAAGACTGCAGCATCACCGCCATAGCTCGTGATGATGGAGGGTGGCAGGCCAATTTGCTTGGTGTATTCCTCAATCTTTTTTGTTGCATCACCCAAAAATACATCGGGAGCTAAGTTAAATGACAGTGTTACTGCTGGAATTTGTCCTTGATGGTTTACTGCCGTTGGACCAATGGTGCGCGTGAAGCTCGCTAAGCTAGATAGAGGGATTAATTTATCTGTTGCGCGGCCACGTACAAAAATCTTATTTAAATCAGTCTCAAACTGACGATCGTCCTCAGAGGCCTCAAGTATGACGTAGTAAGTATTTACAGGGGTATAAATGGTTGAAACTTGCTTCTCGCCGTAGGAAGAGTAAAGCGCAGTTCGAATATCAGAAATGGAAACGCCAGCACTTGCTGCTTTCTCGCGATTAATATCAATCTTGACGTTCAGGCCCTTTAATTGAGAATCGCTAGTGACGTCGCGGAACATCGGATCAGCGCGCATTTTTTGCATGAGCTTATCAGCCCATTCATTAACGCCTTCAAATCCAACGCTTTGTAAAATGAATTGATAGCGAGATTTGCTATTTTTGCCGCCAAGTTGTAAGTTCTGAACAGGACGCATATAAACCTGTAGACCTGGCAGCTCTTTAAATTTAGCGCGTAGACCTTCCATGACCTTAGACATCTTCTGGCGATCGGCTTTGTCTTTCAAAATAATAAAAATACGGCCAGTATTGGTCCCAGAGCTAGCGCCACCACCAACAACCGAGATCGAGCTGGCAACGTTAGGGTCAGTATTTACAAGTTCTGCAGCTTTATCCTGCAATTCCAGCATCGCTTTAAAGGAAATATCTTCCGACGCTTCAGTAGTTGCCTGAATTTGTCCAATATCTTCTTCAGGGAAGAAGCCTTTTGGACTATTGACGAACAAAATAATAGTAATTACAAAAGTTGATGCCGCTCCCCATAGGACTTTCTTGCGATTTTGTAATGCAAGATCCAAGTAGTAGACATAAGTCCTTAGCATCCAATCAAATACTCGATCAAATTTCTTATTAATTGCGTATTCTTTGGCATGCTGGCCTGGCTTTGGCAAAAAACGACTGCAAAGCATGGGAACAACTGTTAAAGAAACAATTGCTGATACCAGGATAGAAAGGGAAACAACGACCGCAAATTCTCTAAACAGTAGACCAATAGGGCCAGCCATAAAGAAGAGTGGAATAAAGACTGCTACCAATGAAATAGAAATGGAGATGATGGTGAAGCCAACTTCTTTGCTGCCTTTTAGAGAGGCTTTCAGTGGATCCATGCCTTCTTCAACATAGCGCATAATGTTTTCTAGCACCACAATCGCATCGTCAACGACGAGACCAACAGCCAAAGTAATGCCCAGCAAGGAAATATTGTCTAGGCTGTAACCCAAAAAATACAACAAGAAGAAAGCGCCAATCAAAGAGATTGGCAAGCTAATTGAGGGAATAACGGTGGCTGATACGTGCTTTAAGAACAAGAATATTACGAGCACAACTAAGAGAACTGTTAGTGCCAATGTGTAATTAACATCATGAATTGCTTCAATAATCGATAGAGAGCGATCATTTAAGAGTTGAAGCTTGACCGATTCAGGCATTTGTTTTTGAAGCTCTGGTAACAATTGTTTAACAGACTTCACCACTTCAACTGTATTTGCGCTAGGCTGACGCAAAATGGCAATCGCAATTGAGCGCTCTCCATTGGCTGTTGCTAAAGTTTTAACATCCTCATAACTCTCTGTGACCTCGGCAATGTCTTTGAGGTAGATCGGTAAGCCATTCTTCTGGCTAATGATCAAATTACCAAATTCTTCTGGTCGAACTAATTGCGGGTTCGCATAAATGGTGATGGCTTGGCGGGGCCCATCAAGCAAGCCTACTGGACTATTAGCATTGGCCTTATTGATCGCAATTGCCACATCATCCATTGTGAGATTGCGATTTGCTAGCGCATCAGGATGAGCGCGCACACGCACGGCATAACGCTTCGCACCGTAAACCAATACCTGTGCAACGCCACTAATCGTAGAAATATTTGGCGAGAGAAGGTTCTCTGCATAGGCATTGAGGTCAGAAAGGTTGACCGAGGGAGAGCTAAGACGAACAACTAGTACAGGTGTATCAGCAGGGTTCACCTTACGATAAGACGGGGGAATCGTCATCTCGATAGGCAAACGCTTTTGTGCGCGTAATAGCGCTGCTTGAACGTCAACAGCTGCCTTATCAATATCTCGATCATTATTGAACTCAAGGGTAATGCTGGTGCTACCTAAAAAGTTCGTTGAGCTAATAACGGTAATGCCGTCAATGGTCGAAAATTCTTTTTCCAGTGGAAGCGCTACAGACGCAGCCATATTTTCAGGTGAAGCTCCTGGCAAGGACGCGCTGACAGAAATAATCGGTGAATTAAAACTAGGAAGGGCGGCTACCGGAATTTTTAAATAGGCAACTGTGCCGGCAATGACGGTTGCTACGGATAGCAACACGGTCATCACTGGCCGCCGAATACATAACTCGGATAGCGTCATTTTTTGTCTGTAGTGCTTGGAGTAGCTGGAGGTGTAGCCGATGCAGCAGGCTGCGCTGGTGCAGTCGGTGCTGGAGAAGGAGGCGATTCTGCTTTAGGCGCTGCTTTATCACTAGACTTCGCCTCACGTGTTTTGCCACCTGGACGAAGGTTTTGCTTTCCTTCTACAACCACCTTATCACCCGCTTGAATGCCGGTGATTACAGATGAGCCTTGATAGTCGTAAACCACCTTGACTGGTGCTAGGCTGGCTTTGCCTTCTTTATCCAAGGTGAAGACAAATTTACCACGAGGATTGATGACTACTGCCTGAGATGGTACAGATAGAGCATCTTTTAAATCACTGGCAACCAAAGATACACGAGCAAATTGACCTGGGAGTAATGTCATGGAGTCATTCGGAATTTGCGCTTTAACTCGGACAGCTGCAATGGATGGATCCACTTGGTTGTCTACAACTAATACGGTACCTTCATAGACCTTTTTACTAGAATCACCAACAGTGACTTTGACTTTTAATGGCTCACCATCCAACTGATTTTCGAGCAGGGTTGGAATATCCTTTTCCGGAATCACAAACTGCACATTGATTGGATTTAACTGAGTGATCGTCACCATCGATCCAACACTGGAGGTTGCGGTTGAGCTAGTTGCGGTAGTGACTACGTTGCTGGCTTGAACCAGTGAGCCAGGGAACACGTTAACAATGCCTGCACGGCCATCAATCGGTGAGCGGATGTAGTCAAATGAGAGTTGCACTTCGGCGGCTTTGGCGGCTGCTTGGGCTGATTTGGCATTGGCCAGGGAAGTCTCCAGTCCTGCCTTGGAAATGAAGTTCTTGGCTACCAACTCCTTGGCGCGTAAATATTGCTTTTGAGCATCATCGGCTAAAGCCTTAAGCTTTTCGTAATTAGCTTTGTCATTACGGTCATCCAGTGTGAACAGAAGATCGCCAGCTTTGACTTCTTGCCCATCCTTGATATTGATCTTGGCAACCGTGTTGGTAACCATAGGACGAATATCAACAATGCTATTTGAAATGATCGTTCCAGTAGCTTCAATAATGAGCGGTACATCTTTCTTCTCAACGATGACAGTTGTCACGGTTACTGGACCACCAGCTTTATCTGATGCTGGGAAAAAATAGTCATAGGCTTTGGATGCTGCGTAAAGCACGATGATGACCAGTAAGATGCGCCATTTAAATTTCACAACAAAAGCTTTGATTGTTGCGACATCGAGCTGTTTTAACTTGCTGACTTGAGGAGATGCTTTTTGCCAAAGTGCACACAAACGCGCTTTGCCAACATTCTTAAGTTGGCCTAACTTGGCGACTAACTGATCGAGAGAAGATTCTATTTTTGACACAGTCTCGTTTTTTCTAAGTTTTTTATAGTTTAAATGCGGTTTCTAGCTGCCTTAAAGCTTGCCCATTCTCTCATAAGCAGGCTTAAATAGTGCTTGGATGAGGCTTATGGGCTCTAGGGTAAAAATTCCTCAACCCCTTTGTTGGCAAGCTGGTCTGCCAGTTCGTTGCCTGGATGGCCATTATGACCGCGCACCCAATGCCAAGAAATCTCATGATCTGGCAGCAGGGCATCCAATTCTTGCCATAAATCCGCGTTTTTAACGGGATCCTTGCTGGCCGTTTTCCACCCCCGTTTTTTCCAGCCCTCAAGCCACTCGGTTACTCCTTTTTGGACATATTGAGAGTCTGTCCAAAGCTCAACTGAGCTTCTTTGCTTTAGTGCCTTAAGGGCAAAGATGACTGCACTGATTTCCATTCGATTATTGGTAGTGAGTTTTTCACCACCATGGATGTGTTTCTCATGATTGCCTGAGCGCAAAACTGCGCCCCAACCACCGGGGCCTGGATTACCTTTACATGCACCATCGGTGTAAATGACGATATGGGGTGGATGGTGGGTGGGTTTGTGGTGGGTCATCTCAGTAATTTACTGCTTCTGTCTATTCTTTAAAGAATCACGCAATTGATTGCGCTCTGCAGCAGGACTGAGTTGTGTAATGGCTGGTATCCGAACAGGCTGAACCTGGCCAATAAGGCGTATCCCTTTATGGCGCTTAATTGCTGATACTAGGAAGACCGCCCCAAATATCGGCCACCAACGGTTGCCCATGGATTCTAAGAAGTCCATCCTAGCCATAGAGGATTCACCATGAAGGGGAAGCTTGTAACAACCAAAGTTGCCGCGATCAAGTGAGTAATTTAAAAGTTGTAACCAGTCTTTCACGCGAATTAGGCTAATAAACTGACCATCTCTTGGAAGGTAAGGATTGCCAATTAATCTACTGAGATATTGCCTAGCACCCCATAAGCTTGCGGGATTAAATCCAGAGATCACAAGGCGACCTTCAGGGCGTAGAATGCGATCGACCTCACGCAAGATTTGGTGTGGATCTGCTGCAAACTCTAAAACGTGAGGCAGTACGACTAGATCAAGGCTCTCATTGGCAAAAGGAAGTTCTGAGGTATTTCCTTCTATCAAATGCCACTGGAATCTTGACGCATATTCACGACTGTCATTTGCATGCATTAATAGCGCCTGCAAAGGCATACGATTTTCACTCAGAGCATTCATTTGCGGTAGACCAATTTGTAGCGCATGAAAGCCAAATACATCGGCCACAATTTGATCAAAGCACTTTTGCTCCCAGCGCAGTACATATTGGCCAGGAGGCGACTGGAGCCATTTCTCCCAGGAGCTCCAAGGAGGTGCAGGCGTCTGTGAGGGGATGGGTGGGGTTGGTATCATCGGTCTATGGATAAGAATACTTTATTGCAAGTTTGGCCGATTCCGGCCTTTGATGACAACTACATCTGGTGTATCCACGATGGAAAGTCTGCTTTAGTGGTTGATCCAGGTGATTCTGCACCTGTTTTGGAGTATCTCGAACAGGCTCACCTCAAATTAAAGGGGATCTTGATTACCCATCATCATGCAGATCACACCGGCGGCATTTTGAACCTATTAAATTCACTGGGTCCAAAGATTCCGGTATACGGTCCTGTTGGCGACAATATTCCAGGGCGAACAGTAGTCGCTATGGAGGGCGATAAGATCGAGATCGACTTTCCGCGCATCAGTCTTAAAGTTTTTGAAGTGCCAGGCCATACATTAAGTCACATTGCTTATTTTGCAAACATGCAAGCCAATGTTGTCGAACCCATGCTGTTTTGTGGTGACACCTTATTTGCTTCAGGCTGTGGACGCTTATTTGAGGGGACGCCTACTCAAATGACGCAGTCACTCGCGAAGTTTGCAGCCTTGCCAAAAAATACATTGGTGTATTGCACTCATGAATACACGCTTTCCAATATTCGCTTTGCACTTGCCGTTGAACCGAACAACGTCAATTTAATTTCATGGTCGGAGCGAGCCCAAGAGCTAAGACAAAAGGGCTTGCCAACGCTACCAACAACGATCGGACAAGAGCTCCAAGTCAATCCTTTTATGCGTAGCGATCAAGCAGAAGTGATTGCATCAGCCAAATCAGTATCTAACCAAGCAGATCTACCAAGCCCAGCCCATGTCCTTGCTACTATCCGCGCCTGGAAAGACCGATTCTGATGCGTTTGGTCTATGCGGCACTCCTTATTGTCGCTTTTTTATCGGGTTGCGCTAGTACTGGAGATTGGTCTTCAGACATGCCTACGAAGTCAGGGTCAAAAGTCTCTAGAGCTACACGAGTTAATTTAAAGAATCAGTCTGTCAGCAAGGTCTATGCGCCTTCTGATAATTTATGGCTTCGTATACGGGATGGCTTTCAGATGGAGCCCATGAACAGCCCGCTGGAGATTGAGCAAGTACGTTGGTTGAGTGCAAGGCCTGACTATGTCCATCGATCCATGGCGCGCTCATCACGTTACTTGTTTTACATCGTCCAAGAAGTTAATGCACGCAATATGCCAACTGAGATTGCCTTACTCCCATTTGTGGAAAGTGCATTTGTAACTAACGCTAAGTCAAGCGCCAAGGCAGTTGGGCTATGGCAATTTATGCCAGCTACTGGAAAAGATTTTCAGTTGACGCAAAACGTCTTTCGGGATGAACGCAGAGATGTCTTGCAATCAACCGATGCCGCTCTAGATTACTTGCAACGCCTCAACAATCAATTTGGGAGCTGGGAGCTTGCATTAGCAGCCTATAACTGGGGTGCGGGCAATGTTGCTAAAGCTCAAAAACGAAATCTAGCTGCAGGCTTACCAACAGACTACGAGAACTTGACCATGCCGCGTGAGACCCGCATGTATGTGCCCAAGCTTATGGCTTATCGTGCGATCGTGCTGGACCCTTCTGCCTATGGCATTGTCTTGCCAGAATTAGAAAATCACCCGTATTTTGTTGCCGTTGATGTAGGTAGCGATATTGATGTTGCATTAGCAATCAAGTTGGCAGAAATTCCGGAAGAGGAGTTTCATAGCCTCAATCCTTCTTTTAATAAGCCGGTTATTCTGAGTAATGCCAATCAGCAAATCCTTTTGCCGTTTGGGCATGCGGAAATTTTCCAGGCCAATCTAAAAAATTACACCAAGCCACTATCTACGTGGACGGCGGTAAAAGTCAGCAAGACTGAAGGCGTCGATCAGGCAGCCAAGACCTTAGGTGTTGATGCAGATGCGCTGAGGCAAGTAAATAGCATCCCAAAAGGCATGCGGATTAAGGCTGGCTCTACCGTCATTATTCCGAAGACAGGCACTAGATCGGGTGACGTCTCATCCGCTATGGCTGATAACGCAAGTCTTAGCCTTGAGAAACCACCTCCGCCTGCACCGAAGTGCCCAAAACCTGCAAAAGGCAGCAAGAACGCCAAGGCAGTGAAGTGCGCCCCAGCTAAATCAAATAATGGAGCTCAAACAGCGAGTTCTAAGGGTAATTCTTCATCAAAAAATGCTGCATCTCAGCATAAATCCGCATCGACAGGACTTGCAAAATCTGCGAAAAATGGTAGTTCATCGTCCTCAGGTAGTAATACCAGTACCAAGGGGGCGAGCAAAAACCCGTAATTTCAGAAACTTTTAGATTAGGTTGACCATGTCCTATAAAGCACATCACGAACGCTCAATTAAAGACCCAGATGGATTTTGGGGTGAGCAGGCAAAGTTAATTCATTGGGAAAAACCATTCGACAAAGTTTTGAATTACGACAACCCGCCATTTGCAAAATGGTTTGAAGGGGGCCTCACCAATCTTTGCTACAACGCAGTAGATCGTCACTATAAAGATCGTCCCGATCAAATTGCGCTCGTCGCGGTTTCAACTGAAACTAATCAAGAAAAAGCCTATACCTATAAAGAGCTCTACGAAGAAGTTAATCGTATGGCTGCGATTTACAAAGCCAACGGTATTAAAAAGGGCGATCGCGTTCTGATTTACATGCCAATGATTGCTGAAGCATGTTTTGCGATGCTTGCTTGTACGCGTATCGGTGCCATTCACTCTGTAGTGTTTGGCGGTTTTGCCTCACACAGCTTGGCTTCTCGTATTGATGATGCACAACCGAAGATGGTTGTGACAGCAGAGGCAGGTGCTCGTGGCGGTAAAGCAGTTCCGTACAAGCCATTGCTAGATGAAGCCATTACTTTGGCTAGCTACAAGCCAGAAAAGGTATTGATTGTGAATCGCGGCTTAACCGAATTCACTACGGTTGCGGGTCGTGATTTAGATTACGCAGCTGAGCGTCAAAAGCACTTAAATGATATCGTCCCAATCGAATGGGTTGATGCAACACATCCTTCATACATTTTGTACACCTCTGGTACAACTGGTAAGCCAAAGGGTGTTCAGCGTGATACCGGTGGTTATGCCGTTGCTCTTGCTGCTTCAATGAAACATATTTTTACTGGCAACGCTGGTGAGACGATGTTCTGTACCTCTGATATTGGTTGGGTGGTAGGCCATAGCTACATTATTTATGCACCATTGCTCAGCGGTATGGCAACCATCATGTACGAAGGAACACCATTACGTCCTGATGCTGGTATCTGGTGGGAATTGGTTGCTAAGTACAACGTCTCCGTGATGTTCTCTGCACCAACAGCAGTGCGTGTTTTGAAAAAACAAGATCCATCATTCTTAACAAAACATGATCTCTCGAAATTACGTGCTTTGTTCTTAGCGGGTGAGCCATTGGATGAGCCAACGGCAAGTTGGATTCATGATGCGATCAAGAAGCCTATTGTGGATAACTATTGGCAAACTGAAACAGGTTGGCCAATGCTGGCTATTCAGCGTGGTGTTGAAGTGATGCCGCATAAGTTTGGTTCACCAGGCGTGCCATCATTTGGTTACAACATGAAGCTCTTGGATGATGCTACTTCTGAAGAGTTGGGACCAGACCAAAAAGGTGTTATCGCCATTGAAGGACCATTGCCGCCGGGTTGCATGCAAACCGTATGGGGCGACGATAAGCGTTTCGTAAGTACCTATTGGGAAACCATTCCAGGTAAGTTGATCTACTCCACATTTGACTGGGGTATCAAAGATAAAGATGGTTACTTCTTTATTTTGGGACGAACAGATGACGTGATCAACGTAGCTGGTCACCGTCTTGGTACGCGTGAGATTGAGGAGAGCATCTCCAGTCATCCTAATATTTCTGAGGTTGCTGTGGTCGGCATCGAAGACAAGCTCAAAGGTCAAGCTGCTATCGCCTTTGTAATTCCAAAAGATGCTTCTAAAGCAGAAAACTTGGAAAAAGAGTGCATGAAGACGGTAGATAGTCAGTTAGGTGCGATTGCTCGTCCTGGACGCGTTTATGTTGTTACGGCCTTGCCCAAAACCCGCTCTGGCAAGATCGTTCGTCGTGCTCTACAAGCGGTTGCTGAAGGTCGTGACCCTGGTGATATCAGCACCATGGAAGATCAGGCCGTTTTAGCTCAAATCAAGACCATCATCGAGCAAAGCGCCGCAACTTAAGCTTTTAGGAAATCCTCCTTGGCCTGTAGGTTTGAGGAGGAAATCTGCCTTTAGAGCCCATTTGGCTGGGGATTCAAGGGTTTAAGGACCAAAACTGGTATGATTGCAAGGTTCGAAACTTATTAAATACCCTAGCGCTTAAAGACACTCACCTCCCGCATAAACAAGCCCCGGGTTGGTCTTTTTGGGGGTTTTGAGCGTCGGATGGAGCAGGGACTGGAGATGGTTTGTCACCCTTGCTTCCTTCTTTTCCTCCCGCCGTGTTGGCTCTAGCTGACGGCACATTATTTCCCGGTTTTAGTATTGGCGCCCCTGGCGAAACTACCGGTGAAGTCGTTTTCAATACCGCATTGACTGGTTATCAAGAGATCATCACTGATCCTAGTTATTCACGCCAAATTGTCACTTTGACATATCCCCATATCGGAAACGTCGGTGTAAATGCCCAAGATGCCGAGTCTGATCAGATTCATGCGGCAGGCTTGGTTATCAAAGACCTGCCAAAACGCGTTTCTAATTTCCGCTCCGAAGGGAGTCTTGACGGCTATCTCACTAAGGCCGGAGTTGTAGGCATTTCCGGAATCGATACCCGCAAGCTCACACGCATATTGCGTGATAAGGGAGCACAGTCTGGCGCGATTGTTGCCGGCAAGTTATGCGAAGATTATGAAGCCCTAGGTAAGAAAGCCTTAGAACTTGCAAAAGCATTTCCTGGAATGGCTGGTTTGGATTTGGCTAAGGTAGTTACCACCAAGAAGTCTTATGAATGGCGTGAAGGTGAGTGGGACTTGCATGGTCCAAACGGTAAACCTGCATACAGAACTTTAGACACCTCTAAACCAACGAAAAAAGTCGTCGCGTATGACTTTGGTGTGAAGCGCAATATTTTGCGCATGTTGACAGAGCGTGGTTGCGAATTAACAGTGGTGCCTGCGCAAACTAGCGCAGCAGAAGTATTGGCAATGAATCCTGATGGCGTATTTTTCTCAAATGGCCCTGGAGATCCGCAGCCTTGCGATTACGCAATTGCTGCCGCAAAAGAAATTATTGAAAAGGGTGTGCCTACCTTTGGTATCTGCTTGGGTCACCAGATTATGGGCTTGGCTGCAGGCGCCAAAACTTTGAAGATGAAATTTGGTCATCATGGAGCAAACCATCCGGTAAAAGATCTCGATACAGGTCGTGTAGCCATCACTTCCCAAAATCACGGATTTGCGGTGGATGCAAACACTCTACCGAGCAATTTGCGTGTTACCCATGTTTCTTTATTTGATGGCTCACTCCAGGGTTTAGCTTGGACTGATAAGCCAGCGCTGTGCTTCCAAGGACACCCGGAGGCCTCGCCAGGCCCCCATGACATAGCCTATTTATTTGATCGTTTTGTGGAGCTCATGAATGCTGCCAGCAAGAAGGAGGGCAAATAATGCCTAAGCGTAGCGACATTAAGAGCATCCTGATTATTGGAGCTGGTCCAATTGTGATTGGACAAGCCTGTGAGTTTGATTACTCTGGCGCACAAGCCTGTAAAGCATTGCGTGATGAAGGTTACAAAGTCATCTTGGTTAACAGTAACCCTGCAACTATCATGACCGACCCAGAGATGGCTGATGTGACTTACATTGAGCCGATTACTTGGGAAGTAGTAGAGCGCATTATTGCTACAGAGAAACCAGATGCGATTTTGCCAACCATGGGTGGTCAAACTGCCTTGAATTGCGCCCTCGATTTGCATCGCCATGGCGTATTAGAGAAATACGGTTGCGAATTAATTGGTGCCTCACCAGAAGCCATCGATAAAGCGGAAGATCGTCAGAAATTTAAAGATGCGATGACCAAAATTGGTCTTGGCTCTGCAAAATCTGGTATCGCTCACTCTATGGATGAAGCACATGAAGTGCAGCAGCGCATTCAGAAGGAAACTGGCAGCTCTGGCTTCCCAGTAGTTATTCGTCCTTCATTCACTATGGGTGGATCAGGTGGCGGTATTGCTTATAACCGCGAAGAGTTTGAAGAGATTTGCAAACGTGGTCTCGATTTATCTCCAACGCGTGAGCTCTTAATTGAAGAGTCATTACTTGGCTGGAAAGAGTTTGAGATGGAAGTTGTGCGGGATCGTAACGATAACTGCATCATTGTTTGCTCCATTGAAAACTTAGATCCAATGGGCGTGCATACCGGTGACTCAATTACTGTTGCCCCTGCACAAACCTTGACCGATAAAGAGTATCAGATCATGCGAAATGCATCGATTGCGGTACTGCGTGAAATCGGCGTTGATACAGGTGGCTCTAACGTTCAGTTCTCGATCAACCCAGTTGATGGCCGCATGATCGTGATTGAGATGAACCCGCGCGTTTCTCGTTCTTCAGCATTGGCCTCTAAAGCAACTGGTTTCCCGATCGCGAAGATTGCTGCGAAGTTGGCTGTTGGTTATACCCTTGATGAACTCAAAAACGATATTACTGGCGGCGCTACACCAGCTTCTTTTGAGCCTTCTATTGACTATGTTGTCACAAAGATTCCTCGCTTTGCCTTTGAGAAGTTCCCACAAGCAGATTCACGCCTAACCACTCAGATGAAATCGGTTGGTGAGGTTATGGCTATTGGCCGTACCTTCCAAGAGTCTTTCCAAAAAGCATTGCGTGGTTTAGAAGTTGGCGTTGATGGCCTGGATGAGGTATCTACAGACCTTGATGACATCATTAATGAAATCAATGAACCAGGACCGGATCGCATATGGTATCTAGCTGATGCATTCCGTATGGGCATGGGCTTAGATGAAATCTACAACGAGACTAAAGTCGACCCTTGGTTCTTAGAGCAGATCGAAGAGCTCATCACTATCGAAACAGAGCTCAAGCAACGCAAGATTGATAGCTTGTCTGCCGCTGAACTACGTCACGTGAAGCAAAAAGGCTTCTCTGATCGTCGCCTGGCTAAATTACTGGGTGTTGATGCCTCCTCAGTCCGTGCAGCTCGGCATCGCCTAAAGGTTGTGCCAGTCTACAAACGCGTTGATACGTGTGCTGCAGAGTTCTCTACCAATACTGCTTACATGTATTCAACTTATGAAGCAGAACATGGTGAGTGTGAATCACGCCCAACGACCAAAGAGAAAATCATGGTCTTGGGTGGAGGCCCAAACCGTATTGGTCAGGGTATTGAGTTTGACTATTGCTGCGTTCACGCTGCCTTAGCAATGCGTGATGATGGTTATGAAACCATTATGGTTAACTGCAACCCCGAAACCGTTTCTACTGACTACGATACTTCTGATCGTCTGTACTTCGAGCCATTAACACTTGAAGACGTATTAGAAATCGTTGCCAAGGAAAAGCCAAAGGGTGTAATCGTTCAATATGGCGGTCAAACACCTTTGAAGCTTGCCTTAGACCTTGAGCGCAATGGCGTGCCAATCATTGGCACCTCACCAGACATGATTGACGCTGCAGAAGACCGTGAGCGCTTCCAAAAACTATTGCAAGACCTCGGTTTGCGTCAGCCACCAAATCGCACTGCTCGCACTGAAGACGAAGCTCTTAAGCTTGCTGAAGAAATTGGCTACCCATTAGTTGTTCGTCCATCCTACGTACTTGGTGGTCGTGCCATGGAAATCGTTCATGACGGTCGTGATCTCGAGCGCTATATGCGCGAAGCTGTCAAAGTATCACATGACTCTCCAGTCTTATTGGATCGCTTCCTTAATGATGCGATTGAGTGCGACGTGGATTGCATCAGCGATGGCTCCAAGGTATTCATTGGCGGCGTCATGGAGCATATTGAGCAGGCTGGTGTTCACTCTGGTGATTCTGCATGTTCATTACCGCCATATTCTTTATCTGACGCAACTGTAGAAGAGATTAAGCGCCAGACCGCTGCCATGGCAAAAGGCCTTAACGTTGTTGGTTTGATGAACGTGCAGTTTGCGATCCAGAATGTTGACGGCAAGGATGTGATTTATGTGCTTGAGGTCAATCCACGTGCTTCACGTACAGTGCCTTTTGTCTCTAAAGCGACTGGTTTGCAATTAGCGAAGATCGCAGCGCGTTGTATGGTTGGTCAATCACTCGAGCAACAAGGCATCAAGTCTGAAGTGAAGCCACCATACTTCTCTGTCAAAGAAGCAGTATTCCCATTCAATAAGTTCCCTGGTATTGATCCAATCCTTGGACCTGAAATGCGTTCAACTGGTGAAGTGATGGGAGTTGGTAAAACCTTCGGCGAAGCGTTATTTAAGTCTCAATTGGGCGCTGGTATTAAGTTGCCTAAGAGTGGTACCGTTCTGTTGACCGTGAAAGACAGCGATAAGCCTAAGGCGATTGAAGTGGCTAAAATCTTGCATCAGCTTGGTTTCCCTATGATTGCAACTAAAGGGACTGCTGCAGCGATTGATGCGGCTGGTTTACCGGTGCGCGTAGTGAATAAGGTTAAAGATGGTCGTCCGCACATCGTTGATTTTATTAAGAATGGTGAGATCTCCTTGGTGTTTACGACTGTTGATGAAACCCGCACAGCGATTGCTGACTCTAGGTCTATCCGGACGAGCGCTCAGGCCAATAGTGTGACTTACTACACTACCATTAGCGCAGCTCGTGCGGTGATGGATGGTTTGCTGGCATCTCAAAACGGCAGCAAAGAGTCGCTAGAGGTTTATTCGCTCCAAGACTTACATCGGGCGCTCATTTAATCTAAAATCAACAAATAGGCGTGTTTTGCGCCTGTTTTTAAGTTAGGTTAGTAGCATGAGCACAATTCCAATTACCAAACGCGGTGCAGAACTCCTCAAAGAGGAGTTGCATCGTCTTAAGCATGTTGAGCGTCCTGCAGTAATCAATGCTATTTCAGAAGCGCGCGCTCAAGGCGATTTGTCTGAGAACGCTGAATACGATGCCGCCAAAGAGAAGCAGGGCTTCATCGAAGGTCGCATTCAAGAGCTTGAGGGTAAACTCTCAGCCGCCCAGATTATCGATCCTGCATCTTTAGATGTTTCTGGTCGTGTAGTATTTGGTGCCACAGTAGATCTAGAAGATCTTGAGGATGGCACTAAGTTTACCTACCAAATCGTTGGTGACGATGAAGCCGATATTGCATTAAATAAAATCTCCATTAGCTCACCTATTGCCCGTGCTTTAATTAGTAAGGAAGAGGGCGATGTAGTGGCTGTTCAAGCTCCTGGCGGTAATCGTGAGGTTGAAATTTTGGCGGTTCGATACATCTAATGACTCATTCCCGAACCCAGAGAATATTTAGCATCCTCTCTGGGTTGTGGGTGGGAAGTTTTATTGCCGTTGGATTTCTTGTGGTGCCTGTTTTATTTTCTTCGCTTGGCGATCGTCAAGTGGCTGGCATGGTTGCAGCATCTCTTTTTAAAACTACCGCTTATATCGGCGTCGCTCTCAGTGGTTTTCTGATGGTGATGGCAAATTATTTAGTGAGACACGGCAATCAACACTATCGCCTAATTCGCTGGATTTTATTGGGCATGCTGGCTTGTACGATTGGCGCTGCATTCATTATTATTCCTTGGATGAATTCCCTCAGAGATCAGGCTTTGTATGCTGGTCTTTCTGTGCGTGAGTCAACCAATGCGGTTCTATTTGGACGGCTGCATGGAGTGTCTAGCATCTTGTTTATGATTCAATCTGCGCTTGGCCTGCTCCTAGTTTGGCGGGCAACAAAAAATGCCGACTAGCGGCGTTCATCTAAGCTATGCGGTCTAGCTAGTTAAACTTAAGACCCAAGTGATTTCTTTTTGTTGCTACTCATGCGCACTTTGCGACGTTTGACTGTTGCTGGCGCTGCAGCAGCTTTACGGTAACCAGGTGATGACCAGCCAATTTTTGATTCTGCTGCTTCTGAACGCAGGACCCGTTTTTTCGGTGTCGCAGATTTAACAGCGGCAGCACGTTCAAAAGGCGATTTGCTTGAAGAGCGACGATCAGATCTTTCTGAAGTGCTAGTGCGAATGCCAGACTTACTTGGTGCGCGATTGGGTTGACGCTTGGTTCTAGGCGCTTGCAATGATTTTTTAGTCTGTTTGCTTGAGCGACCTAAATTGGCATAAGCCTCATCAACGATATCCTTTGGTTTCCATAGGACAAGTAACTTACCAATGTGTTGCACGGGAGCGGCATCAAGCTTGTCACAAAGTTCTTCGTAGATTGCCACGCGCGCTTCGCGATCATCACCAAACACGCGAATCTTGATCAGGCCATGATGATTGATAGCCAGTTTTGCTTCTTTGATCACAGCAGGTGTGAGGCCATCTCCACCAACCATTACCACAGGACTTAAGTCATGGGCGTCGGCTTTGAGAGATTTACGTTGTGCGGGGGTAATAGTTAGTGCGGTCATGGGATCGATGATAGAGCATCAAAGGCTAAATCAGCCTTTTACAAGGGAATTGAGTCGTTTTAAGACAATTCCTTTTGCTTTAGGGGGCAGAAACTAGGAAAATGTAGGGCGAAAGTGGGTAAGTTGTGGCAAAGAATAAATTTAATAAAAGTTGGTTGCAGGATCATCTAACCGACCCCTATGTGAAGATGGCTCAAAAAGAGGGCTATCGCGCTAGAGCGGTGTATAAGCTCAGCGAAATTGACGAGCAAGATCAACTCATTAAAGCCGGTATGACCATAGTGGACTTGGGTAGCGCTCCAGGTAGTTGGTCTCAATACGCGCGCAACCGATTAACTGAGTTGGGCAAAAGCAATCCTCAGATTGAATCTGGTAAACCAGATGGGCAAATTATTGCCATTGATATCTTGCCAATGGAAGACATTGCTGATGTGAGTTTTATTCAAGGTGACTTTAGGGAAGATGAGGGGCTTGCAGCACTGGAGGCCTTATTACCTAAAAATGCTGAAGGCAAGGTTGATCTAGTGCTCTCGGATATGGCTCCCAATCTATCTGGAGTTGGAGTGGCTGATGCTGCCCGTATGGCCTTTTTAGCTGAGATTGCGCTTGATTTTGCAGTTTCTCACCTCAAACCGGAAGGCGCATTGCTGATTAAGTGTTTTAACGGCAGTGGCTACAGCCAGATCGTGGAATCCTTTAAAAAGGTCTTCAAAACAGTCGCCTCCAGAAAGCCTAAAGCTTCTCGGGCAAGGTCTTCTGAGATCTTTCTTCTGGGTAGAAACCTCAAGCCACCTAAATAAGCTCATTAATTAACTCAAATCAGACCCAATAACCCCCTGAAATACATGGGTTTATCAAATAAATATGCCATTAGCCCTTGAAAAAGGCTGGTAGTAGAATCAAATACTTAGATAGCGATTCGCTTTAACTCCTGGATCAATCCAGAAAAGGACTCAATTTTGAACAGCAATATGTTCCAAAAAATCGGTGTTTGGCTCATTGTGGGCTTGGTGCTCTTCACTGTTTTTAAACAGTTTGATAAGCCTAAGGACCAGAACCAGGTCACGTATTCCCAATTCATGGATGACGCCAAGGCTGGCAAAGTAAAGCGCGTTGATGTTCAAGGCCGCACATTGCAGGTGACGCCTGCTGACGGCAATAAGTATTCCATCATCTCTCCAGGCGATATCTGGATGGTTGGTGACTTAATGAAGTATGGCGTACAAGTTACCGGTAAAGCAGAAGATGAACCCAATATGTTGGTTTCTGCTTTGTACTACCTTGGGCCGACTTTATTAATTATTGGTTTCTGGTTCTTCATGATGCGTCAGATGCAAGGTGGCGGCAAAGGCGGCGCATTCTCCTTTGGCAAATCCAAAGCGCGCTTAATTGATGAGAACAGCAACACCGTTACTTTTGCTGATGTCGCAGGTTGCGATGAGGCGAAAGAGGAAGTCTTTGAGTTGGTCGACTTCTTAAAGGATCCGCAAAAGTTTCAAAAGCTCGGCGGCCGCATTCCCCACGGCGTATTGCTCGTAGGCCCTCCAGGTACTGGTAAGACTCTGTTGGCACGTGCTATTGCAGGCGAAGCTAAAGTTCCTTTCTTCTCGATTTCAGGTTCTGATTTCGTGGAGATGTTTGTTGGTGTTGGTGCATCCCGTGTACGCGATATGTTCGAGAACGCCAAGAAGAATTCTCCTTGCATCATCTTTATTGATGAGATTGATGCGGTTGGTCGACATCGTGGTGCTGGTATGGGTGGCGGCAATGATGAGCGCGAACAAACCTTAAACCAAATGCTTGTTGAGATGGATGGTTTTGAAAGTAATAGCGGTGTGATCGTTGTTGCTGCAACGAACCGTTCCGATGTACTAGACAAAGCGCTATTGCGCCCAGGTCGTTTTGACCGTCAAGTACATGTTGGATTGCCAGACATTCGTGGTCGCGAGCAAATCTTGCAAGTACACATGCGTAAAGTTCCTATCGATCCTGATGTCAATGCTGCTGTATTGGCACGTGGCACACCTGGCTTCTCGGGTGCAGACTTGGCGAACTTAGTCAATGAGGCAGCCTTGTTTGCTGCACGCCGTAATAAGCGCTCAGTCGATATGAAAGACTTTGAAGACGCCAAAGACAAGATCTACATGGGTCCTGAGCGTAAGTCTGCGGTCATGCGTGAGGAAGAGCGTCGCAATACGGCCTATCACGAGTCTGGTCATGCAGTTGTTGCAAAAGTATTGCCTAAAGCTGATCCAGTCCATAAGGTGACCATCATGCCGCGCGGTATGGCTCTGGGTGTGACATGGCAGCTACCAGAATTTGATCGCGTCAATCTCTATAAAGATCGTATGTTGGAAGAGTTGGCGATTTTGTTCGGCGGTCGCGCCGCAGAAGAAGTCTTCTTACACTCCATGAGTACTGGTGCATCAAACGACTTTGAGCGAGCTACCAAAATGGCACGAGATATGGTGACGCGTTACGGTATGAGCGATAGCTTAGGCACGATGGTCTATGTTGATACAGAATCAGAAAGTATCTTTGGCCGCAATAGCACCAAGACGGTTTCTGAATTGACTCAACAAAAGGTTGATGCAGAGATTCGGATGCTGATTGATAGTCAATATGCATTGGCTAAATCAATCTTGGAGCAAAATCGCGACAAGGTTGAGGCTATGGTTGCCGCATTGCTTGAATGGGAAACCATCGATGCTGAGCAAATTAATGAC
Source organism: Polynucleobacter wuianus (assembly GCF_001659725.1). Lineage (NCBI taxonomy): Bacteria > Pseudomonadati > Pseudomonadota > Betaproteobacteria > Burkholderiales > Burkholderiaceae > Polynucleobacter > Polynucleobacter wuianus. Next base: position 940,123 of record NZ_CP015922.1, read on the forward strand.
ATCATGGAAGGCCGTCCACCGCGCGCACCTAAGCCACCACCTGCAACCCAGTTTGGTAACTCTGCTGGTACACCCGGACCGGCGGCAGGTAGTGCTCCAGCCACGGCTTAAGTATTCGGCTTAATGGCTAAGATAGGCATTCAAGTGATGCCCACAACATGGCGTTGTGGGCGTTTTCTTTTTGACTTTAGTAAACGTAAGCGCCCCATCGTCATGGGCATTCTGAATGCCACACCAGACTCCTTCTCAGACGGTGGCCAATTTAGAAGCGCAAAAGATGCAATTGCACAAGCAGAGATCATGATCAAGAGTGGGGTTGATCTTATTGATATAGGCGGCGAGTCTACGAGACCCGGAGCTGAACCTGTATCTCTGCATGAAGAATTAGATCGCGTATTGCCAGTGATTGAGGGATTAAAAGATTGTGGTGTTCCGCTATCAATCGATACCTACAAAGCAGAAACGATGCGCCAAGCTCTCACGGCTGGCGTGGATTGCGTAAATGATATCTGGGCACTCAGACAAGAGGGTGCTATGAGTGCAGTTCTTGAGAGTAACAAGTGCGGCATTGTATTAATGCACATGCAGCGTGACCCAGTGACAATGCAATTTAACCCTGAATACCAAGATGTCGTTGCAGAAGTTAAACAGTTTCTAAAAGAGCGTGCCGATCTATTAATCGGTAAAGGTATTGACCACAACCGTATTACGATTGATCCTGGGTTTGGTTTTGGTAAGAGCCTTGAACATAACCTGAATATGCTCACTAAATTCCAGAGTTTCTCAGAACTGGGTTATCCAGTTTTAGCAGGCATATCCCGTAAATCAATGATAGGCAAAATTACCGGTAAAGATACGAACGAGCGTGTTGCGCCTAGTGTTGTGGCAGCCATTATGGCCGCAGATCGAGGCGCCAAGATTGTCAGGGTGCATGATGTGCCTGAGACTATCGATGCCTTTAAGCTTTGGGAGGCTGTAAATACCTAGACTTAGGACGCAAAACCTAAGATCCTAAGTTTTATAATCATATCCATGAAAAAACAATACTTTGGTACTGACGGCATCCGTGGTGAAGTAGGAACATTTCCGATCGTGCCTGATTTCATGACCCGTTTGGGTTATGCCGCCGGCATTGTATTGAGCAAGAATGCCAAAACAGGTGAGCGCTGCAAAGTATTAATCGGTAAAGATACACGGGTATCAGGTTATTTATTAGAAGCCGCTTTAGAAGCGGGCTTTGCTGCCGCCGGTGTTGATGTCATGTTATGCGGTCCGATTCCAACACCAGGAGTGGCCTATCTGACTAAAGCATTACGCTTGTCAGCAGGGATTGTGATCTCAGCATCACACAATCCCTATCAAGATAACGGTATTAAGTTTTTTTCCGCTAATGGCGATAAGTTAGACGATGCCTTTGAGCTTGCTATTGAAGCGGAGTTGGCAAAACCAATGGGTTGCGTTAACTCAAAAGAACTAGGTAAGGCTTTCCGCTTAGATGATGCAGCAGGTCGTTATATTGAATTTTGTAAATCGACATTTCCAGGTGAGCTCAATCTCAAAGGATTAAAACTGGTTGTTGATTGTGCCAATGGTGCTGCCTATCACACAGCCCCTCATGTATTTCATGAGCTTGGTGCAGAAGTCGTCTCAATTGGTGTTAATCCAGACGGGCGCAATATTAATGACGGTTGTGGTGCCACAGCCCCAGCAGCTCTGATCGCTAAAGTTAAGGCAGAGAAAGCGGATTTAGGAATTGCCTTAGATGGCGATGCAGATCGTCTTCAAATGGTGGATGCAACAGGTCGCTTATTTAATGGAGATGAGCTTCTATATGTCTTAGCTAAAGATCGCTTAGAGCGCGGTCAGAAGTTGGGTGGTGCTGTTGGTACCCTCATGACTAACTTAGCAGTTGAGCACGCCATCAAAGGATTGGGAATTGGTTTTGAGCGTGCCAATGTTGGTGATCGATATGTGCTTGAGCTACTGAAGCAAAAAGGCTGGATTCTGGGTGGAGAAGGGTCGGGCCATTTGCTTTGTTTGGATCAGCACTCCACAGGTGATGGCACCATCGCAGCACTTCAAGTCTTAGCAGCTATGAGTCAGAATAAGAAGAGCTTGGCCCAATTACTTGATTCAGTAAAGATCTTCCCGCAAGTACTTTTGAATGTGAAATTTAAACCTGGTTACGACTGGAAGGCAGACGAAACTCTCAATAAGCAGATTTCCAAAGTTGAGTACGAGCTCAAGGATATTGGCAGGGTGCTCATTCGTGCTTCTGGTACTGAACCACTCCTTAGGGTAATGGTTGAGACTAAAGACGCTGATCTGGCCATGAGCAGCGCCAAGAGTATTGCGGATTTAGTTCCTACGGCATAAATTTCCAAGTACAGTTCACTATAAGTTATTGATTTAATTAATAAATATTGATTATGACAAAGATGTCATAAAACCGTCATAGTCAATCCGTATCGTCCTAATATCGCAATGTTGCGTTATTCCCATCAAAGGACCGATTACATGAAATCTTTCTTGAAAAAAGCTCTAGTCATTAGCGCTATTTCACTTGCTCCTGCAGCTTTTGCAGTGGACATGACAGGTGCTGGCGCGACATTCCCATACCCAATTTACGCAAAGTGGGCTGAGGCCTATAAGGCAAAGACTGGTTCTAACTTGAACTATCAATCTATTGGTTCTTCTGGTGGCATTAAGCAAATCAAAGCAAAAACGGTTGATTTCGGTGCAACTGACAATCCAGTGAAATTCTCAGACCTCGAAGCTGATGGCATGGTTCAGTTTCCAGCCATTATTGGCGGTGTAGTTCCTGTGATTAACGTTGACGGTGTTAAACCTGGTGAGATTAAGTTGGATGGTCCAACATTGGCTGACATTTTCCAAGGCGTCATCTCTGATTGGGGTGATAAGCGTATTGCGATCATGAATCCCGGTGTGAAGATTCCTAGTGGCCCAATTACAGTAGTCGTTCGTGCTGATGGCTCTGGTACTACTGCGATTTTCACTGATTACCTTGCTAAGACAAGCACTTTATTCAAGGACGCTGTTGGTTCTGGTGCTTCTGTAAAGTGGCCAGCTGCCTCTACAGTAGGCGGTAAGGGTAATGAGGGTGTTGCTGCTAACGTTACTCGCGTGAAGAATTCGGTTGGTTATGTTGAGTATGCCTATGCCAAGAAAAACAAGATGACTTTCATATCTTTGAAGAACAAAGACGGTCAATATGTTGCTCCTGATGACTTAACTTTCGCAGCAGCTGCAGCAAGCACTGATTGGGCTGCAATTCCAGGCATGGGTACATTTATTACCAATGCTCCTGGTGCAAAATCATGGCCAATTACTGGTGCTTCATTCATCTTGATCTACAAGAACCCAGAAAATAAAGCAAACGTTGCTGAAGTCATTAAATTCTTTGACTTTGCATTCAAAGACGGCAAGAAGATGGCGGAAGAGTTGGACTATGTACCAATGCCTGACAAGACTACAGAGTTCATTCGTAAGAATGTATTCACCAAGATTGCGACTAAGTAATTTTGCAAATTAATAACTTTACTGTAATTATCAACAGCTCCACCAAGGTGGGGCTGTTTGAGTGTTTAAAGATGCTTAATTTATGATTGATAACGCCCAATCCCATTCGGCGCCAACGCCTCAGGCCCTCAGAATTGCTAAGTTACAGAGAGTTCAAGACTTCTTGTTTCATGCAATTACCCAGTTTTTTGCTTGTTCCGTATTAATTGCTTTGCTGGGGATCATTATTTCTTTGGTGATTAATGCTTGGCCTGCTTTGAGTACATTCGGCCTTGGCTTTTTCTTTACTCAAGAGTGGGATATCGTCAACGGTGAGTTTGGCGGCCTCATTGCTATCTACGGCACGCTAGTAACCTCAGTTATTGCTTTGCTGATCGCCGTTCCACTTAGTTTTGGTATTGCCGTTTTCTTAACAGAACTTTGTCCGGGCCCATTGCGTCGACCTTTGGGTACTGCAGTTGAGCTATTGGCCGCTGTTCCATCCATCATCTACGGTATGTTTGGCTTGTTTATTTTTGCACCATTGTTTGCTGATTACATTGAGCCAGCATTAGCTGCAACTTTAGGTAAGATTCCAGGTTTAGGCATTCTGTTCTCTGGAGCATTCAACGGCATTGGTGTTCTTTGCGCAGGCCTTATTCTGGCGATGATGATTCTACCTTTCATTGCCTCGGTGATGCGTGACGTATTCGAGATTGTTCCTCCAGTGCTTAAAGAGTCTGCCTATGGCATTGGTTGTACTACCTGGGAAGTGGTAAAAAATGTGGTTTTGCCATATACAAAAGCTGGTGTGATCGGTGGCGTCATGCTCGGCTTAGGGCGTGCACTTGGCGAAACCATGGCAGTTACCTTTGTTATTGGCAATTCACAACGTTTGTCTGCCTCCTTATTCGCACCAGGTACATCCATTGCTTCCACTCTAGCCAATGAGTTTGGAGAGGCAGAAGCTGGAAACCATTTATCTTCCTTGTTCGCCCTTGGTCTTGCACTATTCATCATTACCTTCGTAGTTTTGGCATGTGCAAAATGGATGCTGAACAATATGGAAAAGAAGCAGGGCCTTAAATCATGAACAAGGCTACCAATATCAACCCTGAAGTATTTGCTCGTCGCAAACGAGCAAACAAAATTGGCCTAACCTTATCCATGTTTGCCATGGGTCTGGGGATGATCTTTTTACTATGGATCCTCAGTGTTCTAGTGATTAAAGGTTTTTCTTCCATCAACCTTGATTTGTTTACACACAGCACTCCAGCGCCTGGTTCTGAAGGCGGTGGTTTAGCTAACGCAATCGTCGGTAGCTTAATGCTTATCGGTTGTTGTACTTTGATCAGCACACCAGTAGGCGTACTTGCTGGCCTGTATCTATCTGAGTATGGCGATCGCAGCAAAGTTGCCGCTATCACCCGTTTTGTAACTGACATCATGCTTTCAGCTCCATCAATCGTGATTGGCTTGTTTGTCTATGCATTTGTAGTGGCTCAAGTAAGGCACTTCTCAGGCTGGGCAGGCACTATTGCACTGGCTCTCATCGCCATACCTGTTGTTGTGAGAACAACCGAGAACATGCTGCGCTTAGTCCCTGGAAGCCTCCGCGAGGCTGCATATGCGCTAGGAACACCAAAGTGGAAAGTAGCATTCATGATTACTCTGCGTGCTGCACAAAGTGGTGTGATGACTGGCATCTTGCTAGCACTTGCGCGTGTCAGTGGCGAAACAGCACCGTTATTGTTTACTGCACTAAATAATCAATTTTTCTCTACTAATATGAATGCTCCAATGGCTAATTTGCCAGTGGTGATCTTTCAATTTGCAATGAGTCCTTATGACAATTGGGTAGATCTTGCTTGGGGTGGTGCTTTGCTAATTACATTTGCAGTACTTGGATTAAATATCCTTGCTCGTGTGGTATTCCGAGATAAGGTGCAGGGATGATGAGTAATATGAGAACAATGTTTGACTTAAATGAGATTGATAGTCAAGGGGGTAGAGTGGATACGTTAAACCAAGAACCGCAAAATGCGGCAGTGAACGCAATTGAGGTTCGTAATTTGAATTTTTACTACGGTGCATTCCAAGGCCTAAAGAAAATCAATCTGGATATTGAGCAAGGCAAGGTAACGGCATTTATTGGACCTTCGGGCTGCGGAAAGTCAACCCTATTGCGCACACTCAATCGCATGTATGACCTATATCCAGGTCAACGCGCTGAAGGTGAGATTAATTTTTATGGACAGAATATCTTAGAGCCAGGACAAGACTTAAACCTATTGCGCTCCCGTATTGGTATGGTTTTTCAGAAACCAACGCCATTCCCAATGTCGATATATGAAAACATCGCCTTTGGTGTTCGTCTATACGAAAAGCTCTCTCGCTCTGAAATGGATGAGCGTGTAGAGTGGGCGCTCAATAAAGCTGCTTTATGGAATGAAGTGAAAGATAAGCTTAACCAAAGCGGTTTGTCACTATCTGGTGGTCAGCAACAGCGTCTCTGTATCGCCCGCGGCGTAGCCGTGAAGCCCTCTGTAATCTTGTTGGATGAGCCAACATCTGCCTTGGATCCAATCTCTACCGGAAAGGTAGAAGAATTGATTCATGAGCTTAAAGAAGATTACACAATCGCAATCGTGACTCATAATATGCAACAAGCAGCACGTGTTTCTGACTATACGGCCTATATGTACTTAGGTAGCTTAATTGAGTATGGCAAAACCGATGAAATATTCATCAAGCCAAAGCGCAAAGAAACAGAAGATTACATAACCGGCCGATTCGGTTAATTGGAGACATACATGCCAGATAAGCACCTATCATCACAATTCGACGCAGATCTCAATTCCCTGTCCAGCCGTTTACTTGAAATGGGTGGATTAGTAGAATCGCAAATTGCTACTGCTATGCGTGCATTTACGCAAATGGATCTCGATACCTGCAATGTAGTCATTGAAAACGAAAAGCTTGTTAATGACTTAGAGATTCAAATTGATTCCGCCTGCACCGAAT